>CATOKC010000005.1 GCA_951800675.1 uncultured Oscillibacter sp. | reverse complement strand
CCAGAAGAAAACGAGAAAACGGGCCGTGCACGGTCCAAAAGAGAAAAAGAAGGATACGGGGGAGCGACGGGGGCGCGGCTGAATGATCGGCGGAGCCGGAATGACTTCCCACGCGCAATCAAATTGAGCGGGGGTTTGTCCTTCATCGAATGGACCAGCTCCTCTTTTCGCTGCCGCTCATCTGGTGGTAGGGGGTAGGTGTCCGCCTTTTTCCGGGCCCGCCCTTCTCTCGATAGAACACCCTGTGGGGCCTGACCCCTTGGTCAGGCCATTCCTCCAGGGTCCACCCTTCTATCGGTAGACCACCCTGTAGGGGCCGCCGCCCACGGCGGCCCGTTTCCCCCTGGAACCTCCATACTATCCATGGCCCATTTCCCCGGGGCCCGCCCTTCTATCGGTAGACCATTTCCATAGTGGGAACATTACGGTAGACCGGAAAACTCTCTTTGTGGGGCCTGACCCCCTGGTCAGGCCATTTTCCAGAAATTGTTCTTCTACCGATAGAACACCCTGTAGGGGCGGACCTGTGTGTCCGCCCTTTTCCATGGTGATCAATTTCCCGATAGACTACACCCCCGCCTCCTTCCGCATAGCCACCAGGGTCCCATTGAGCTCCGCCCCCAGAATCAGCACATTGGCGGACATGTACAGCCAGATCATCAGCACCACCACCGTGCCGATGGACCCATAAAGAAGCGAGTAGTTGGCGAAGTTTTCCACATACATGGCGTACAGCCAGCTCAACCCCATCCAGGCCGCCAGGGCCGCCAGGGTCCCGGGCCACAGGTCCTTCCAGGGCCGCCGGCCGTCCTGGGCCAGGGCGTAGAGAAAGAACAGGGCGAAGTAGCCCACCACCGCCGCCGCCGGGAAGCGCATCCGAGCCCACAGCTCCGCCAAAAGCAGTGGCAGGCGGAAGTTCCCCACCGCATAGCCCAGCAGCCGGTCGCCAATGGTCATCAGCGCCAGCGTCAGGGCGATGGCCGAAATCAGCACCACGGTGTAGAGCAGGGTTTTCAGCCGGTGCATCACCGCCCGCTTGGGGGGCCCCAGGTGATAGGCCGTCCGCACGGAGACCATCAGGGCGTTGGTGGCCCGCATGGGGAACCAGATGGAGAAAAACAGGCCGAACATCATCAGCTTGGGGCTGGGGCTCTGCCCCACATGGAGGAGGTAGGCCCGGACGATATCCACCACGTCCCGGGGCAAAAACTCCCCCAGGGCCAGCAGGATGGCGGTGACGTTCAAATCCAGCAAACCCAGCAGGGCGCTGATGAAGATGAGGAAGGGGAAAATCATAAACAGCAGGTAGAAGGCCAGGGCGGCGCTCTGGACCCCCACGCCGTGGCGGAAATAGCGCTGGATCAGGAGGTAGGCCCCTCTGGGCAGCTTGCGCTTCATGGCGGAATCACCACACTTCCATGTCAAAATAGCCTGTCACGCCCAGGTTTCCCAAACCTCGGGGTGATAGCCCACCGTGGCCTCCTTGCCGTTGCGGACGATGGGGGTTTGGAAGAGGACGGGGTTTTCCAGCAGCTTCTCCTCCTGGACGGCGGGGGCCACGTAGGCCATGTACAGCTCCTCATAGGCCCGGCATTTTGTGTTTACCAGGGCCTCGAAGCCAATTTTCCGCTTGACGGATTGGTACTCCCTGGGGGATAATCCCTTTGAGGGGAGATCGACGTACTGGAACTTGATCCGGCGCTCCTTGAACCAGCGCTGGGCCTTCTTCGTGTCGAAGCACTTGGAGGAGCCGAAAATCTGGATATTCATGAGACGTTCTCCTTTGAAGCCGTTCCAGTACTTCCGAGCGGAAAGGCAGGAAGTACCAGCCGCCATGTTTTGCGGCTGCCGGCGCTTGCGGCGGCGGGCAAAACGGCTTAAATCTTATTATAATCCGCGGGGAGGGACATTTATGACGGAAGCAGTCGAGACCTTAAAGACCTGGGTACAGGAGGCCAAGGCCATCGCCTTTTTCGGCGGCGCGGGGGTCAGCACGGAGTCCGGCATCCCGGATTTCCGCTCCACCGGCGGGCTCTATCACCAGGAGTGGAGGTATCCGCCGGAGACCATTTTAAGCCATACCTTCTATAAAAGCAACCCCGAGGAGTTCTTCCGCTTCTACCGGGCCAAGCTGCTGGCCCCCGAGGCCAGGCCCAACGCCGCCCACAAAAAGCTGGCGGAATGGGAGGCGGCGGGGAAGCTCACCGCCGTGGTCACCCAGAACATCGACGGGCTCCACCAGGCGGCGGGGAGCAAGCACGTCTGCGAGCTCCACGGCAGCGTCCACCGGAACTACTGCGAGCGCTGCGGGAAGTTCTACGGCCTGGACGTTCTCCTAAACGGGACCGGGGTGCCCCGCTGTACCTGCGGCGGCGTTATCAAGCCCGACGTGGTGCTCTATGAGGAGGGCCTGGACCAGTCCGTCCTGAACGACGCGGTGGATTCCATCGCCCGGGCGGACCTGCTGATCATCGGCGGCACCTCCCTGAACGTCTGGCCCGCCGCGGGGCTCATCAATTACTTCCGGGGAACCCGGCTGGCCCTTATCAACAAATCCGCCGTGGCCCGGGACCTCTCCGCCGGGCTGGTCATCACGGACCCCATCGGCCAGGTCATGGCCCAGCTGTAAGCCGGAGCCCCTCCGGCACGCTTCAAAAACATGTTTTTCAACCCTCCAAAATATGGTTTACAAAACCGCGTCCCGGTGTTACAATAACCATTGCCGAGCCGTCCGGCCCTGCCGGGCGGCCGCCTTTTGGGAAAAACCATACTTGTGGAAGAAAGGACGCCCCATGAACGATCTGACCGACCTTCTCTCCCGCCTCCGGGACCAGCGTCCCGTGGACTGGGACCAGCTGCCGGACTTCTCCCTGTACATGGACCAGGTTCTCTCTTACATGGACCGGCAGGTCATCCGCTTTGACGGGGACGACGGCCTTACCGCCGCCATGGTGAACAACTACACAAAAAGCGGGCTGGCCCCCCGGGCCGAGGGGAAGAAGTACGGCCGGGAGCACCTGGCCTATTTCACCGCCATCTGCGTATTGAAGCGGGTCATGTCCACCCGGGACATGGACCTGCTCATCCGGGAGGAGCTCCAGGACCGGCCGGTACAGGACGGCTACGCCGCCTTCCGCCAGAGCCTGGACAAGGCCCTGAACATCACCGCCGACGAGCTGGCCGCCCGGACGGGCGGCCAGGAGCTGGGCGACGCCGCCCTGGCGGACGCCGCCATCCACTTCGCCCTTTTGAGCTATGCCGCCGGCGTGGCGGGAAGCCGCTGCGTGGCCCTCCTCCGGGAGCGGAAGGAGCCGGCCCCCAAGGGCAAAAAAGAAAAGGAGCGTGACTGACCGTGGCCGACTATGTACTCATGACCGACAGCTGCTGCGACCTCTCCGCAAAGATGGCGGAGGAGCTGGGGCTGGAGGTCCTGCCCCTGCGGCTGGAGCTGGAGGGCAAAAGCTATCGGAATCTGCTGGACGGCAGTGAAATTGCCTTCCAAGAGTTTTACGGCCGGGTCCGGGCCGGGGCCATGCCCGTGACCTCCGCCGTCAACGTGGGCGAGTTCGACGCCGTTATGCGGCCCATTCTGGAGGCAGGAAAGGACATTTTGTGCCTGTGCTTTTCCTCCGCCCTCTCCACCACCTACCAGTCCGCCGTCATCGCCGCCGGAGAGCTGGAGGAAGCCTTCCCGGAGCGGAAGGTCCGGGTGGTGGACAGCCTCTGCGCCTCCATGGGACAGGGCCTTTTCGTCTGGCTCTGCGCCCAGGAGAAAAAGAAGGGGAAAACTCTGGAGGAGGTCCTGGACTTCGCCGAGGGGGCCAAGGCCAACGTCTGCCACTGGTTCACCGTGGACGATTTGAACCACCTGAAGCGGGGCGGCCGGGTCAGCGCGGCGGCGGCCCTCTTTGGGACCATGCTGTCCGTGAAGCCCGTCCTCCACGTGGACGACCAGGGGCGGCTCATCCCCATGGAGAAGTGCCGGGGGCGGAGGGCCTCTCTTCTTGCCCTGGTGGACCACATGGAGAAAACCGCCGTGGACCCGGAGCGCTACCCGGTGTTCATCAGCCACGGGGACTGCCGGGAGGAGGCGGAGTTCGTGGCGGAGGAGGTCCGCCGCCGCCTGGGTGTGAAGGAGGTCTATATCAACTACGTGGGCCCTGTCATCGGCAGCCACACCGGCGCGGGGGTCGTGACCTTGTTCTTCGTGGGCAGGGAGCGGTGAGGACACATGGAAAGGCGGTTTTGAAATGCGCTGGCTGGAGATACACATTGACACGAACCATGCCGGGCTGGAGACGGTTCAGGCGATGCTGTCCGGGCTGGACGTGGACGGCGTGATGGTTGAGGACGAGGAGGAGTTTCAGGACTTCCTGGAGAACAACCGCGACTACTGGGACTACGTGGACGAGGACCTGGAGCGCCGCATGGCGGGCCGGTCCCGGATTACCTTTTACCTGGAGGCCCGGGAGGCGGGCTTCGCCAAGCTGGGGGAGGTCCGCGTCGCCCTGGAGGGCTTGAAGCAGGAGCGCCGGGACCTGGGGACGCTGCTGATGACCCTGGAGGACGTGGAGGACGCGGACTGGGAGAACAACTGGAAGCAGTACTACAAGCCCATGGAGATCGGAGAGCGGCTGCTGGTCATCCCCCAGTGGGAGGAGGCGGACCCGGGGGACCGGGTGCCCCTCTACCTGGACCCGGGGCTGACCTTTGGCACCGGGGCCCACGCCACCACCCGGCTGTGCCTGACGGCTTTGGAAACCCTGGTCCGGGGCGGGGAGCGGGTATTGGACCTGGGCTGCGGCAGCGGCATTTTGTCCGTGGCGGCCCTGCGGCTGGGGGCATCCTCCGCCCTGGCGGTGGACATCGACGACAAGTGCCGCACCGCGGCGGAGGAGAACGCCGGGCTGAACGGCATCGGGCCGGAGCGGCTGTCCGTTTTGGTGGGAAATCTCCTGACGGACGAGACCGTGGCGGAGAAGATCGGCGGGGGCTATGACCTGGTGCTGGCCAACATCGTGGCGGACGTGATCATCGCCCTGGCCCCCCGGGTCCGGGGCCTGCTGAACCCCGGCGGGACCTTCCTCTGCTCTGGCGTCATCGAGGGCCGGGCGGAGGAGGTGGAGGCCGCGCTGAACGCCGCCGGGCTGGAAATCCGGGCGCGGCGGGAGGACAACGGCTGGCACGCCATCACCTGCCAATAGAAACGCCAAAGGGCGAGCCCTTCCGGGTTCGCCCTTATTCGCGCCTATTCACCGGGCACCTGGTCCGTGACCATGACAAGACCCACCTTGTCCAGCTCCACCGTCCGGGGCGCGCCCCGGTAAAGGTCGACGACGGAGCGGATTTCCGTCATCCGCTCCTCCGGGACGCAAAAGAGGGACCCGCCGCCGGAGGCCAGGAGGTAGCGCACCCGGGCCTCGCCGCTGTCCTGGTCCACGCCGCTGACCTGGTGGAAGGTATGGCCCCCCAGCTCCAGCGGCTCCCGGTCCTGGAGAGCATAGCGCCCCGCTCCCAGGTGCCGCTCCGCCAGTCCGCTGTTTTCCAGAATCCAGCGGCAGAAGGCGGGACCCGCCTGGGCGTAGAGGAACCGGGCCTCCTCCGTGTCAAAGCCCTGGGCGGAGGCGGCCTCATAGAACGCAAGCCCCCTGTGGCAGAGGTACACCGTGTACCCCACCGGCTCCCGGACCTGATAGTCCGCTTCGCTCTGCGGGTCACGCAGGGGAACCTGATGCCAGTCCTGCCGGGACAGCTCCTCCAGCAGCGCCCCCAGGGCGGCCACGTCCTCCTCCCCGCCCTCCAGCGGAAGGTTGAAGAGGTAGGCCTCCGGCGCGTCGCCGGTTTCACGGGAGTAGACCGCCAGGTCCAAATCCAGGCTTCGCTCTTCGGCGAAGGTCTCCAAAGCCCGCTTTACCAGGATAGCGGGATAGTTGGTCTGGTAGCCCGGCCAATCCTCCGACCGTTCCCCATAGGGGGAGGCGCGGAAATACAGCTCCGGATCCGCCTCCGGGGCGAAAATATCCTGGGACACAGCGTGGATGAAGGGCTCTCCAAAATCCTCCTCCAGCCACTGGGGGGCCGTCTCCGTCCAGCGTTTCGCCTCCTGCCGCGCGGTGAAGTCCCGAAAGGCCGTCCGCAGGTTGACCGCCCAGCCGATGGAGAGGAAAACGGCCAGGATCAAAAAGCAGACGGCGATGACCGCCTTCCGCCAGGGGGGATAGCTCCGCCACGCGCCGCGCCAGGCGCTTTTTTGCTTCGCCAGCCGCCGCTTGTCCCCGCCGCTGACGTTTAGAAGCTGATAGAGCCGGCGGTACATGGGGTACTTGGAGGCGTTGTAAGATTCGTAGACGGTAAAGATGGCCTGTCGGACCTCCTGGGAGAGGTCCGGCCGCTGCTCGAGAAAGTCCTCCAGGGCAAAAACGAAATCCAGGTTGGCCCGGACGTTTAAAAATACCGGGCTGTCCAAAAACCGCCGCCACTGGTCCAGGGGCGCGCCGGAGGAATGAAGCAGCTCCAAGGCGCGGGCCGCCGCCATCACCGCCTCCCAGGAGTCCTCCGCCTGCTGCTGCCGGCGGCGGCTGTGCTCCTTGGCCCGGCGGGCCTCGTTTTTGACGCGGAGCTCCTCCAGCTTCCGGCGGCGGGCCGCCCGGGCCTCCTCCTCCCCCTCGGCAAAGAGGCGCTCGAAATCCCACTCCGGGGCCGCTTCCGTCTCCTGGGGAGGCGTGTCCTCCTCCTCCAGAAGCGCGTCATAGTCCCATCCGGCCCCCTCTCCCGGTCCCTCCGGCGGCCTCTCCGGGGGAGCGGAGCTTTCAGCGGGCGGGGTCTCCGGCCCGGCCTGGGCGAAGCGGGCCAGCCGCCGGGCCCGGCGGCTGGCCTCCTGATAGGCGGTGTGGAGGCGCTGGAAGCCCTCCGGGTCCTCCTCCGGGTGGGCGGTTTTCAGCTTCCGGGCATAGGCGGCGCGAATCTCCGAAAGCTCCGCCGGGCCGGAAAGGCCCAGCTCATTCCAGGGCCAGCTCACAGGAAGTCCTCCTCATCCTCCGCCTCCGGCGGGGGCAGGGCCGCGTCTCCCAGATAGGCCTCCGCCTGGTCGAAAAATCGGTCCAGCCGCTTGGTGGCCTTGGCGATTTTCAGGGCCTCCTGGGTGGAGAGGACCTTCTGATACCAGTCCAGCAGCTCCGCCACCTGCTCCCGCAGGCCCCCCACAGTGACGGCGTACAGCCGCTCGCCCCGGGCCACCATGGCCCGGTACTCCTCCTGCTCCCGGGGGTGGAGCTTCAGGCGGGAGAGCTCCTGGAGCCGCCGCTCCGCCTCCTCGGCGGACATGTCCTTGTTCTGGAGGATCAGACGCTCCGCCCGGCCCGTCTCGTTGACCGCCTCCACCTCCAAAAGGCCGTTGATATCATAGGTAAAGCGGATGCGGATGGATTGCTGGCCCCGGGGGGCCGGGGGAACGGGAATCTGGAGCTGCCCTAAGAGGGTGTTGTCCGCGCAGTAGCGGTTCTCCCCCTGGTAGACCCGGACGTCCACCTTGTCCTGGCCGTCCCGGACGGTGTAGTAAATCCCCATCTTGCTGGAGGGCAGGACGCTGTTGCGCTCGATGATGGGGCTCATCAAATCCCGGCCCTGCTCGCTCTCGTTGTACCGGGCCACCCCCAGGGTGAAGGGGCACACGTCGGTGAGGACCAACTCCTTGAGGTCCCCCGCCCGGGCCTTCATCCCGGCGCAGATACCCGCCCCCAGGGCCACGGCGGTGTCCGGGCGGCTGTCCTTCGCCGGCTCCTTGCGAAGCGTCCGGGCAATGTAGCGCCGCACGGCGGGCATGTGGCTGGAGCCCCCCACCATGACCAGATCGTCCAGCTCCTGGAGGGAGACGCCGCCGTCCAGAAAGACCCGCTGGATGGGGGCGGTCATCCGCCGGAAGAGGGCCCCGCACTTGCGGATCAGCCACTCGTTGGAGAGGGTCAGGGCGGCGGAAACGCTCCCGTCGTCCACGGACATGATCACCATTTCCTGGCGGGTCAGGGCCATCTTGCAGGTCTCCCCCTGGCGGATCAGCAGCTCCTTCTGCCGGAGGGTGAGGCCGTCGAATTCCAATCCGCAGTCCTCGCAAAAGCCCTTGGCGATGGCCAGGTCAAAGTCCGCCCCGCCCAGGCGGTTGTCCCCGCTGACGGCGGTGACGCTGACCACGTTTCCAAACCGCTCCACCAGCGATACGTCCAGAGTGCCGCCCCCCAGGTCGAACACCAGGCAGACCTTATCCGCCTCCCCCTGGCCGATGTGGCCCGCCACGGCGGCGGCGGAGGGCTCGTTTACCAGCCGCTCCACCTTCAAGCCCGCCAGGGCGGCGGCCCGCTTTGTGGCGGATCGCTGGGCCTCGGCAAAGTAGGCGGGGACGCTGACCACCGCCTCCTCCACCGCTTCGCCCAGATATGCCTCCGCGTCCTGGCGGAGGGAGCGGAGCACCAGGGAGGACAGCTCCTCCGGCGTGAAGCTCCGGCTGCCCAGGGCGTAGGTCTTGGAGGAGCCCATAAAGCGCTTGAACCGGGCGGCGGTCCGCTCCGGGTGGGAGATGAGGCGGTCCCGGGCCGCCCGGCCCACCAGAACGCCGCCGTCCTCGTCCACGCTGACCACGCTGGGGGTCAGGACCTCCCCCGCGGCGTTGGGGATGAGCTCACTTTTCCCGTTGCGCCAGACGGCGGCCAGGGAGTTGGTGGTGCCCAGGTCGATGCCGATGATTGCCATATCGCGTCCCGCCTTCCTTGGTTTGCTGTCCCTATCATAGCACCTTGCCAGGGCCATTGCAAGGGAAAAGGACCGCCCAAAGGGCGGTCCTTTTGTCACATCAAGCGTTTCTCCAGCGGCTGTACACCATGGTAAAGCCCGTGGCGTCCACCAGGCCGGAGAGGGGCCCCCACTGGCCCCAATCCACCTTGCCGTTCTTCTCCAGCTCACAGGCGGTGTAGGTGCCCTCCTCCCGGTCCACGCCGGTGAGAATCAGCACCCGTTCCACCTCCTCAAACTGAATGTGAACCACATCCCCCACCGAAAGGGAACGCAGATCCCGGTGCTGGGTGACGGGCGCGTCCTCGCCAAAGACAAAATCGCTGACCGCCAGCCCGAAGGACCGGCAGCCCCTGGTGGGACCCAGGCGGGGCACGGTGTAGTCATAGCGCATCGTGTCGCTCCAGACGGTGCCGTCGGGGCAGCCCTGCTTCACCAGCTCCAGCAGCTCCTGGATGTTCTCCTCCGTCCGGGACTTGCCGTTGGGAAGGCGGCCCTCCTCGCAGAGGGGCGTTTTGGCGTTGACCCGCTTCATCATCTCCCGGACCGTCTCGTCCCCCTGGAGACCGAAGGCGGGCATTTCCTTTTCCTCCACTCCCTCGTCCGGGTCCTTCGGCTCCTCCCGGGGGCCGTTGAAGAGCGTGTCCAGCCGGGACCAGATCACGGCGGCCTGGGCCCGGTTCAGGGAATCCTCCCCGGCGAAGCGGCCGTCGCTTTGGCCCTTGAGAATCCCCAGGCCCCAGCAGGTTAAGACGGCGCTGTGATACCCGTCGGGAATCTCGTTCCAGTCGGCGATCTCCGTGGTGGAGAGGGTGATGGTCTCGTGAAGGGCATCCTGCCGCACAATCAGGTTGTAGACGATCTGGGCCATGTCATAGCGGCTGAGGGGTTGGTCCACATAGCGGTCCCAGCGCTTCCCCAGGTCCCGCCAGGCCGCCTCGATGGACGTGCCCTCTAAAACGGGGAGGCAGGCCTCCATGGCCTGGTACTTCCCCTCCTTGGCGGCGGCGTGCTCCTCCGCCAGGAAGGACCGGGTGAGCATGGCGCAGAATTGGGCGGCCGTGACCTTCCGGGTGGGCTGGAAGGAGCCGTCGCCATAGCCGTTCACCACCCCGGCGTCCAGGGCCTGCCGGATTTCCGCCCCGGCCCAGTGATTTTGCGGAAGGTCGTAAAAGTCCGCCGCCCGGACCGGGAGAAGCAGGCAGAGAAGGGCCAGCAGGGGCGGGAGAATCTTCTTCATAGGGGGTACTCCTTTTTCATGGGTTTTCTCCATCTTACCACGCCCCGGGGAAAACCGCAAGCGCCCCCCGGCAGAGTTCAAAATCTGGTTACAGTTTTCAAAGCGCGGGGCCGCGCCGGTCCGCTTGTCCCAAGGGGCTTTCCCCTTCGGGAGTCTTGATCTGAAACAGCAGATTTTGGGCAAACGCCTCCAGCCGCTCCCCGATTCCCGGCAGGCGGAGAGCCGCCCCGGCGTCGTTGGCGGTCTCCATGAGGATGGAACCGGGCGGGAGCCAGAAGCCCTTGTTGACGCACAGGGCCGACACCACCTGGCTGGCCACCAGGTCTCCGCCGGAGTAGCCGGAGACCACCAGGGCAAAAACCGCCTTGTCCTCAAAGGAGGCGGCGCGGTAGAGGGCCGTCAGGCGGTTCACGGCGGCGGTGAGGTTGGCGGAGAGGGCGTCGTTGTAGTTGGGGCAGAGAAGGACCACCGCGTCCGCCTCCCGGAGGGCGGGAAAGACCTCCTGGACCATGACGCCGCCGTAAAAGCAGCCTCCCCGCTCCCCGAAGTGGAGACAGGTGGTGTAGGGGCACCCGGCGCAGTCCTCCAAGGTTCCGTTCCGCAGCCCCAGCTCCCGGACGGCGCAGAATTCCTCCACACGCTCGCGCACCCGGCCCCAGAGGTCCAGGGTGTTGGAGGTGGAGCGGCTGGAGGCGTGGAGGGCCAGGACCCTGGGCCGCTGCCGCCGGGGGGGTGCGAAGGCCCCTACCCGGCCCGCCAGGTCCGAGACGGCCCGGCGGTAGGCCGTCTCCAAATCGCAGTCCCCGTTCCGGGCCTGGACGGTGAAGTTTTGAAGTCCTCCCGTGGCCTCCACCAGGGGCCGCCCCGGAAAGGCGCACCCCGCCAGGCTGGCGGCCAGGATGAGCTCCCGGCCCGCCGCCTTGGTGTAGAGATCCCCGGCCCCGTCGATGACCACGCCTCCCACGCTGCCCCGGAGACAGCCGGGGTGGTCCCGCAGCCAGCCCAAAAATCCGCCCAGGCTCCCGTTCCATCCATTCTCCGGCAGGGAGAAGGCGAAGAGGAGCCGCCGGTTTTCCAGGGCCTCGCCACTTTGCGCGACTCGGAGGGGCGTTTTCGCCAGGGTGGCGTGAAGCGTCTGCCCCAGCCGCCCCTCCAGGGGACCGGGGGCGGTGACGAGGGTCAATTCCCGTTCCATGGCGCCCTCCCGCTTTCAGGAAATGTCGCGCAGGGCCCGTTCTGTCTCCCGGAGGCGGGCAAACAAGGCGTCGGGCAGCTCCAGGGTCTCCAGGCTCAGGCCATAAGGCGTGAAGCGGTTCCGGCATCCAAACCACACGCCCCCCAGGGGAACCGAGGAGCAATGCCACTCCCCCCGCAAGGTCAGAAGAAGCTGTAACGCCCCGGAGGAGATGGCGGGGGCCACATAGGGCTTGAAGCCCAGGTCCCGGACCCGGAGGTTGGCCTCCAGCGTCAGCTGGGTCAGCTCCCTGGAAAGCGCGTCGTCGTAATGCCGGATGGAGTTGGCGATGACCAGGCCCTGCCCATGGGGGCCGAAGGCCCGGCCCTCCGTGAAAAAGGAGGCGAAGCGGGGGTCCCCCTTGGCAAAGTAGGCCGCCCGGGCGCTCATCACCCCCAGGCCAAAGCCCTGGACCTGCTCCGGCAGGAGGCCGAGGTGGTCCAATTCCCCGTCCGGCCCCAGGTTGGAGGCCCGCCACACCGCCTGGCACAGGGGGTCCACCGGGTCGCTGAGGACGGCGAAGAGGCCCCGGAAATCCGCCGCCCGGGCCTGCCGGGCAAAGGCCTCCGCCAGGGGGCGGTTGGCTTCCAGCTGGGCCATGCGCACGTCCTTGACGCCGCTGCCCACCGGGGGGATGGCCCTAGTGGCGGCGAATACAAACACGTCGCAGTCAAACAGCTGTTGGGGGGAAACGGCCTCCACCTCCGGCAGGTCGCCGTAATGGGTGGGGCAGGAGGCAATTTGGCCCATTTCCATGACCCATCGGGCCACGGCCTTCTCATTCAGGTCGTGAATTCCGATGGTGGAAATAGTTCCCCCGCCCTCCAGCTTTAAGGCCGTCAGCAAAATGCCCCCCACGTCTCCCACCGCCAGAAGGTGGACCCGCTTTTTTCCGGGCCTGGGGGTGACAAATTCCAACGCCCGCTTCCACCGGGGGTGGCGGATGTTTACCCCCGTTACCCCCTGGCCGGGAAGGGCGGACCGGACAGCCTCCGGCAGGGCCGGAACCTCCCCCAGCCGCCGTGGGTCCAGCCAGCCCACGCCCGCCGCTTCCCCGCCACGCGCCGGGGGGCCCCCCGCCCCCCCGGCGGCGGGGGTCCGGGCGGGGTCTTGTTGGATGTTATAGAGTGTGCGCTCCATCATAGCGCCTCCTTTCGGTTTCACCGCAAAAGTTCCCGCATCCGGTCCAGCTGCCGCAGATCGCTCTCCAGGCACACGGAGGCGGAGAGGCTGGGGTCGTACCGCAGGGCGGCCCCTTTGTCAGGGCTCAGGGGCAGAATCACCGCCTCGCTGAGGCGGGAAAGGGTCAGGTTCCGGGCAAAGCGCTCCCGGTAGGCCCGCTCCAGGGCCAGGAGGATGTCCCGGCTGTTTTCCATGCAGGTCCGGGAGAAGCGGAACACCGCCTCTCGGCCGCTCTGCCGGTAAAACCGGGGGAAGGCATAGGGCAGAATCAGGTTCACCGCCGGGGTCAGCCCCGGCACGGAGGGCGCCGCCTTGTCCACGGCGTCCCCACCGATGAAGGGATACATGGTGGATTCCACGAACCAGGCCCGCAGGTCCGGGACGAAGTAGACGCTCTCCACCTTCCGCCCCCGGGCGGCCATCAGGTCCCGCCCCCGGCCGGAGAGGAGGCCCACCACGCAGCGGTCAATGTCCAGCTCCTCCCGCCGGAAGAGGGGGTCCAGGGCGCTGATGCGGTTGCCGGTGTGGAGCAGGTCGTCCACCAGCATGACAGGACGGCGGAAGGAGCGGATGGTCCGAATCTGGCTCTCCAGGGGAGCGTACCCCGGGAAGGGGGCGATGGAGAAGGAGTGGAGGTCCGGGGCAAACACCTTGTCCGTGTGGATGGTTTTGGTGACAGTGTTTGGCACGGCGTTGCCCCGGAGAATCTTGCCGAAGGGCACGCACATCTTGGGCCCCAGAATCCGGGGGGTCTGGGGCTCGGCGGGAACGCCGTTTTCCTCCGTCAGCTTTCGGACCAGGCGGTGGTAGATGACCTCGGCGTTGAGAGACAGCACCAGCGTCCCGGGATAAAGGCCGCACACCGCCTCCTGGAGGCGGAGGTGGGCCGCCCCCATGGCCGCGAGCACCTGCCGGTCTGAGGCGAAGGGCTCTTTCAAGGTGGTGGGGATGTTCTGCACCAGCACCGCCGGGGAGCGCATGTCCACCAGCAGCAGCGGCTGGGAGGTCTCCAGCTCCGCCGGGAGGAAGCCCTGGCGGCGGAGCATTTCCAGCCCCGCCGGGTCCGAGGGGCCCCACCAGACGGCATAGCCGCAGTCCTCCTCCGCCGCCCGGGTCAGGGCCTCCGTCAGCAAAAGCTGCCCCGGGTCGTAGTTCCCCCCGGGGGCCCGGACGGTCCAAAGGCCCGTCAGCAGCTGGATGCGTCCCGCCGTCCGGGTGCGGACGAGGTGGGCCAGCTCCTCGCTGCCAAAGGCGTTGTACAGCTCTCCGGAGTTCACCACCCGCCCCGTCAAAGCGCCCAGCACCCGGGGCCGGGGGCCGTTTAACCGGAGGAGAAACAGGCTGTCCCGGGGGTCCGGGGGCGGCAGGGGCCCCAGCGCCTCCCCCAGCTCCGCCCAGAGGACGGGGTCCGGGGCGGCGATGCGGGCAAAGTCCAGGAGGCTGGCCCGGACCAGCTGCTTGTACTGGGGCTCCCGGAGGTAGAGGCCGTTGCGATAGATGAGGTCCTGAACCGTGGGGTCCACCAGATTGGACACGTCCCGGCCCAGGTCGATGTTCTCCCGGATGCGGGTGGAGCTGATGTCCTCCAAATGGGTGGGCAGCTGGAGCTGGATCACCCGGCCGCGGATAGCGGAGAGGTCCGCCTCAATCTCCCGGCCCTCCGCGTCGCTGGAGCGGCGAAAGACGATGTGGTTGAGGGAGTGGACGGAGCCCTCACTGGGGGGGACCTTATAAGAGGAGGCATTGGCCACCACGTCGGACCCCACCACCAGATAGAGCTCCCGCCCCGCAAAGACCTGCCGCAGGCGGAGGAGGTCGTCGGGGGTGGCCAGGTTCACGGGGATGTCGTGGGGAAAGACGTACACGCCAAACTCGTCCGCCACGGACATGCTGACGATCTGCCGCCGGATGAGGGAGGGCTGGGCCTTCTTGGACCAGGAGAACTCGTCCACAGCCAGGTAGACCTCCATCCCCAGGTCCCGGATGGCGGTGACAATGCCCTTGTGGGAGAGGGAGAAGGGGTCGAAGGTGCCGGGGAAGAAGGCGGCGGCCTTGTCCCGCCACTCGAAGCGGAAGGGTCCGCTCTCAATGCGGTGCCTCACGGCGAAGCGGTAAATGTGGGAGAGGGCGGCGGCGGTGTGGAAGAAGGTTAGCTCGCCCCCCGGCTGCTCGCCGATGAGGAAGAGGAGCTTTTTGGCCGTCAGGGTGAAGAGGTCCGTCTTGTCCTGATAGCTGAGAAAGCCCGAGGCGAACAGCCCCTCTCCCAAAACCCGCAGGGCCTCCTGCCGCACGGGCTCCATGCAGGAGGCAAGGCCCTTGAGGAGCAGGCCCGCCATGCGCTTGCGGCGGCGGTCCAGAATCTCCTCCGATTCGTGGAAGCGCTTTCCATAGACCCGGTAGTGCTCCAGCAGGGACCCCACGGTGCCCAGGGCCCCCGCCGCCACGCTGGCGCTGGGGGAGGAGAGGAAGCGGAGGAGCTCGCCCAAAATCTCGTCCAGCTCCCGGGGGGTGAGCCACAAGAGGAACTGGCCCAAATAGGGAGGGATGTACTGGGACAGCTCCGACTGGCCGGTTTCCAGCGCCTCGCACAGCTCCACGGCCACCTCGTTGCGCCGGGGGGGCGTCAGCAGGGGGGCCACGTCCAGCAGGGCGTTGCCCGCCAAACGCCGGACCACCACGTTTTCACTGACCTTCATGAGGTTGGAAAAGTGGGTGGCGATGTGGAGGGCGGCGGCAGGCTCCCCCCGCCGGGCCTGGTCCAGCAGATACTCCACGCCCACCGCCTTCAAAACCCAGGGCGTGGCGGTTTTCAGGTTGTCCAGAAAGACCCCGCTGGCGGCCTCCCCCTGGTCCAGCAGCAGCTGCTGGGCGGACACGTCCAGGCCCAGAAGCCGCCCCAGCCGGGACTGAAGGTAGAGGAGGGGGGTGGAGGAGGAGCAGTCCGCCGCCTCCACGGCCCGGACAATGGCCGCCCGAGGGGCGGAATCCGGCTCCAGAACGGGCAGCAGGCGGCGGGCCAGGCGCATGGCGGCGGCCTTCTGGGGGGCCTCGCCGCTTTCCAGCCACCAGGCGGAAAAGTTTGCCAGCCGGGCGGCGTCCCGGGGGGAAATCCGCTCCATAGGCAGGTTCAACGCCGTGTTCATAAGGGCGAAGGCCCCCTCCGAGTCTTCGGCCGCGGGGTCCTGGTAGTGGCGGAAGAGAAGCTCGGAAAAGCGGGGAAAGTCCCCGTCGGAGCAGCCGCCCAGCAGAGAGTCCGCCGCCGTCTTGGCCTGATAGCGGATCATGCTGATCTGCCGGGGGGTGAGGCGGCGGTCCGGGTGAATGAGCTTTTCCAGATACTCCGCCCAGAGCTCGAAGGGCCGCTCCTCCTGGGGGCTGGGGGCCGCGCCCCGGGGCAGCTCCTTTTTATAGCCGGAGAGAAACTTGGAGAGAATCCGCCCCATGAGCCCCGCCGCCTGGCGGCGGATGTCCCCGTCGGGCTGGAGGAGGAGCTCATAGAGAAATTCCAGGGTCTGCTCCTTCTGCTCCACAGTCCAATAGGTGAAGTACTCCCGAAAGACGGACACATAGGCCCGGATGCGCCCCGGGTCCTTCTCCCCCCGGGCGGCCTCCAGCGTGGCAACGAACAGCCGCTCCCGGCTCAGCCGGTGCATGAGGCGGATGTTGTGGTCCACCGCCGTTTGCCGCAGGCCCAGGACCACCTCGTCCTCGTTCATGAGGGAGGGGTCCTTCCGGGGCAGGGGCGGTCCCCCGGCGGTTTCCAGGGTCACGTCCGCGCCGAAGGTCTGGAGATACCGCTCGAAGTCCCGGAGCTTGAGGTACACATAGTCGTACCGGCGGCGCTTGGCGGCGTCCACGTTGTCCAGCTTGGAGAGGATCACGTCAAAGGCGTCCGCCAGGGAGTAAAGCCGGGCCTCCTCCCCGCCGCCGGGGAGGCGCTCCTGCTTCACCCGGAAGTCGGCGTAGACCAAAACCAGCGACTCGGAGGAAAGGTTTTCCAGCTCCAGGTCCCAGACGGAGTGGTTGGCTGCCACCCGGCCCAGGGCCCCCAGGCCCCGCCAGGAAAACCACTGGTCCGTGTAGTAATAGTGGAGATAGGGCACCCGCTCCCCGGGCCTACAGCCAAACTTCCCGATGTCGTGGCCCGCGGCGGCGGCGGAGATGAGACCCAGGTCTATTTTCCCGCCCCCGGCCTTGAAGGCCCGGGAAACCGTCATGGACACATGGTGGACCCCGGCGATGTGCTCGCAGGTGTGGAAGGGGGTCGCCTCCCGCCCCAGGCGGAGGAGCTCGTAGACATACTCCTCCCGCCAGCGGCGGAGGAAGAGGCGGTAGTCCGCCGCCGCCGCGCTGGATTTCAGCTCCTCCTCCGTGCAGAAGGCGAAGTCCAGCCAGAAGTCAAAGGGCAGGGCCTCCCGCTCCGCGTCAAAGAGGGTTCGCAGAAACTGGAGGAAGCACAGGGCCCCGTCCCGCTGGGCGGGGGTGTGGTCCGGGTCCGCCTGGGGATAGAGAAGGGAGACCGCCGTCCGGTAGGCGCAAAGGGCCCAGCCCTCCCCCGGCTCCGGGGCCAGGCCGTCCAGGACGGGGCGGAAGGCCCCCAGGGCCTTTTCACAGGAAATCCGCTCCTCAATGGGCAGAAGGGGGGCCAGCAGAGCGGGCCAGTCCAGATTCTCAAACAGGGCTTCCGCCTCCTCCCGGGGGCGGGCCAGCTTTTGCAAAAACGCCTCCTCTTGAAAGGCGCGGGTCGGGTTCAGGCAGAGCTGTTCCATGGGTTCCTCCGTTCCGCCCGGAGAGGGCCGGTGGTTTTTGATAGGGACAGTATACCGCAGTTGACCGCCGGGGGGAAGGGGGAAAGGAAAAAAAGCCGCCTCCCGGCCGGGCGGCGGAACGGAAATTGCCGGAGGGACGATTGTTCCGGGGACTCGGCGTCCTCTCCCTGGGAGATATAGACTTCCTCCGCGTGGTACAGGGCTTCTCTGAGACGCTCTTTTGCCGTGCCGGCGTTCAGCTTGTCCAGCTCATCCAGCGCGTCCGCTATAGCGCCGGCCGCGATGAGATACATTTTCTGAAAGTCGGGCATAATGACACCTCCTGATTTTCCAAATATCGGTTGCCCTGATATAAGGATATACTTTAATAAGGGAAGTTCCAAGAGCGGATATCCCTGTTAAACTATATTCGAGGTGAGGGGCCATGGAAGATCTGAAGAGTATCATCAGCTATCAGACGCAGGAATATGGCCGGATCGTGGTGAAGCTGGATAAGGTGCTGGATGAGCGAAAAATCAGTCGAAATAAGCTTAAGACATTGACAGGCGTTAAATATGATGTGATTACCCGCTATTATCGGGGAGAGCAGATTGAATTGGTGGACTTAAATTTCCTGGCGAAGGTCTGCTACGCCTTGGATTGCGGGATTGAGGATTTGCTGGAATACCAGAGACCGGAATAAAAATCCCCGGAGTATCCTACTCCGGGGATTTTTCTGTAGGTTCGTGCCTTCCGACCCCTGACAGCCGCAGGTCAATTAGTACCGGTTCCGGATCACGTCCCGGTGGCTCCCGTCCGCCAAATCCACGAACCGGACGAAGAGGGACACCTTATTCTCCGGGTTCAAAGCCTCCCACACCTGCTCCGCCAGGGCCTCCGGCGTCTTGGCGTCCAGGGCGACCCGCTCCGGGTCCCCCTCGAAGGAGGGCAGGGGATTCCCGTCCCCCAGGTAGGTGTGGAGGAAGCGGCCCTCCCCGGCAAGGGGCGCGTCGTAGTGGTAGAAGTACCGGCAGCAGCAGTCCGGGTTCCCCTCGGCGCTTTTCAAAATGGAGAGCTGGAAGCTGCCGTCCGGGCTTAAAAGGCCGGAGACCCGGGGGGTGTAGTTGGGCGCGTCCGGCTCGAAGGCGCGGCTTTTCAGCGCCTCGGCGAAGGTGCGGCCCTCCAGGAGATAGTCCCGCGCCGTGTCCGTCTGGTCCCCGTTGGTGACGATCAGCTCATTGCCTACCTTTCGGACCGGGTGGTAGATGATGAGGCTGGGGTCCGTCATCTTGGACGGGTCGCGGGCCTCCGTGCGGATGCCGTCCTCCGTGGGGACAAACACCCGGTTCCGGGAGTTTTCGCTGCGGCCCATGATGAAGTACACCGCCACGGCCTGTTTTCCGTCCCCGCTCTTCCCCAGGACGATGCCCCGCCCGGGGTAGGGATTTCCTTTCAGCAGGTCCAAGAGGTTTCGCTTTTCCATATCCGTCCTCCGTATCGAAAATTTCAGTTCATAAAGAGCAGCTTCTTCCGCTCCCGCCAGTCCGGGAGGTACCGCTCCAGCAGGGCGTAAAACCCCGGCCCGTGGTTCTTCTCCCGGATGTGGCAGAGCTCGTGGACCACCACCAGCTCCACGGCCTCCTCCGGGCAGTTCATCAAAAAGCAGGAAAAGCACAGGCTGTTTTTCGCCGAGCAGCTTCCATAGCGCTTCCGGGCCGCGGTCACTTTAAAGCCGGTGGGGGCCACGCCCATTTTTTCGCTCCAACGGGCGATTTTTTCCGGCAGCTCCGCCCGGGCCCAGGCCTTCAGGGCCTCGACTTCCGCCGCCGTGGGGGCGGGTGGGCGGCGGGCGGCTTTCTCCCGCTGGAGCTTCAGGTGCCGTTCAATCCAGGCGGCGTGAGCCGTTACAAAGGCGTCAATCCGTCCCTGGGCGCAGCGCAGGGGCGCCCGGACCAGCAGCCGCCCGTCCGCCGTGACCTCCAGGGCCAGGGTCCCGCGCCGGGAGCGGATCAGTTCATAGGCTTCCATGTTTTTCTCTCGCGCCCTCCGGTCAAACGCCCTTTTTCTTCCCCTTGGCGGTGTCGCAGTAGGCGCAGCGGTAGACGTGCCTCTCCGGGTCGCTGAGGAGGAAAATGGCGTCCAGCTGGGGCTCCGCCACGGTGATGCACCGGGGGTTCTTGCACCGGATGATGTTCACCAGCTTCTTGGGGGGCTGGAGGCGGCGCTTCTCCGTCCGGACGCCGTCCCGGATGATGTTGACGGTGATTTTGTCGTCGATATAGCCCAGCACGTCCACGTCCACGTCCATGGGGGAGTCGATTTTGATGATGTCCTTTTTCCCCATCCGGCCGCTGCGGACGTTCTTGATAATGGCCACGGAGCAGTCCAGCTGGTCCAGGTGGAGATATTTGTAGATGTCCATGCTCTTGCCCGCCTGGATGTGGTCCAGGACCACGCCGTTTTGGATGCTGTCAATGTTCATAGAGTCCTCCCCTTTCCGTTAGGCATGGATATCCAGCAGCTTCAAAATCAGGGCCATGCGGATGAATTTCCCGTTTTTCACCTGCTTCCAGTAGGCGGCCCGGGGGTCCTTGTCCACCGCCACGGAAATCTCGTTCACCCGGGGCAGGGGGTGGAGGATGGAGAGGTCCGCCTTGGCGGTCTCCAGCTTCTCCGGGGTGAGGATATAGCTGTCCTTTAAGCGGAGGTAGTCCTCCTCGTTGAAAAAGCGCTCCCGCTGGACCCGGGTCATGTAGAGAATGTCCAGGTCCGGCATGACGGCCTCCAGGCTTTCGGTCTGCTTGTAGGAGATGCCCCGCTTTTTCAGGGCCTCCTCCTTCACATAGCGGGGCAGCTTCAGCTCCACCGGGGAGATGAGGACGAATTTGACGTTCTCATAGCGGCTCAGGGCGTTCACCAGGGAGTGGACCGTCCGGCCGAATTTCAAGTCCCCGCAAAAGCCAATGGTGAAGCCGTCCAGCCGCCCCTTCTCCCGGTGGATGGTGAGCAGGTCCGTCAGGGTCTGGGTGGGGTGGTTGTGCCCGCCGTCCCCGGCGTTGATAATGGGGACCTCGCTGAACTGGGCGGCGGCGAAGGGCGCGCCCTCCTTCGGGTGGCGCATGGCGATGATATCGGCGTAGCAGCTCACCGTGTGGACGGTGTCCCCCACGGTCTCCCCCTTGGACGTGGAGCTGGAGGAGGCCTCGGAGAAGCCCAGCACGCCGCCCCCCAGGGCCAGCATGGCGGACTCAAAGGAGAGCCGGGTCCGGGTGGAGGGCTCGAAGAAGAGGGTGGCCAGCTGCTTGTGGGCGCAGGCGTCCTGGTATTTGGCGGGGTTCGCGAGGATGTCCTCCGCCGTGGAAATCAACTGGTCGATTTCCTCCACGGTGAGGTCGGTGACGTCAATGATGTTTCTGGGCATACAGGCTCCTTTCCCCGGTTCGGTCAGTCTCTCCAGCTCTCGTCGGAAGGGTTCGCCCGGAACTTTTTCAGACGCTTGATGTCCTCGGGCCGGATCTTCCCCTCCGCCGCGGCGATGTCGCACACCGCGTCGAAGTTGGAGAGGCTGTAGTTGGTCACGTTCGCCGCCGCCAGGCGGTCCAGGCCCTTCTGAAGGCCGTAGGTGAAGATGGACGCGACGCCCAGCACCTCGGCCCCGGCTTCCCGGAGGGCCTCCACCACGTCGACGCAGCTTCCGGCGGTGGAGATCAGGTCCTCCACCACGACTACCCGCGCTCCGGGCTCCAGCTTCCCCTCAATGCGGTTCTGCCGCCCGTGGTCCTTGCCGCTGGAGCGGACGTAGCCCATGGGCAGGCCCATGAGGTGGCCCGCGATGGCGGCGTGGGCGATGCCCGCCGTAGAAGTGCCCATGAGAACCTCCACATTGGGATAGTGCTTGCAGATAAGGTCCACCAGCCCCTCCTCCACGTGGGCGCGGACCTCCGGGGCGGTGAGGGTCAGGCGGTTGTCGCAGTAGATGGGGCTCTTGATGCCGCTGGCCCAGGTAAAGGGCTCGTCGGGGCGGAGGAACACCGCGCCGATGGATAAAAGGTCGTGGGCAATGGTCTGTTCACGGGTCATAGTATGGTTCTCCTTCCTCAACGTAAAAACTCTTGAACCGCCCGGCGGTACGCCTCCACCGGGTCCGCCGCCAGGGTGATGGGGCGGCCCATAACGATATAATCACAGCCGTTTTTCGCCGCCTGCTCCGGGGTCATCACCCGCTTCTGGTCCCCCGCGTCCCCGCCGGCGAAGCGCACGCCGGGAGTGACGGCGCAAAAGCCCTCGCCGCAGCGCTCCTTGACCAAAGCCGCCTCCAGGGGGGAGCAGACCACGCCGTCCAGGCCGCTGGCGGCGGCGTTTTTCGCGTAGGAAAGCACCGTCTCCGCCATGGGGGTCTCGATGAGCAGCTCGTCTTTCAGGGCGGCGGCGTCCGTAGAGGTGAGCTGGGTGACGGCGATGAGCAGGGGGCGGGTCCCGTCGGGGCGGGTCAGGCCCTCCAGGGCGGCCTTCATCATGGTGGAGGTCCCGGCGGCGTGGAGGTTCACCATGTCCACGTCCAGGCCGGAGAGGACCGCCATGGCCCGCTTCACGGTGTTGGGGATGTCGTGGAGCTTTAAGTCCAGGAAAATCCTGTGTCCCCGGGCCTTGATCTCCCGGACGATGGACGGGCCCTCGGCGTAGTACAGCTCCATGCCGATCTTCACGAAGGGCTTGTCCTCCCCGGCGGGGAACCGGTCCAGAAAGTGCAGGGTTTCCTCCCGGGTGGGAAAGTCCAGGGCGATAATCACGTCTTTAGCCATGGTGCGCTCCTCCTGTCAAGTCCGATAGTTTTTCCACGCCCAGCCGCTCACAGACGGCGGGCAGGTTCTCGATGATGGTTTTGCAGGCCCAGGGGTCCCGCAGGTTCGCCGCCCCCACCTCCACGGCGGAGGCTCCCGCCAGCATCATCTCGGCGGCGTCCTCCGCGGAGCTCACGCCGCCGCAGCCGATGAGGGGGAGCTTCACCGCCTCGTACACGTCCCACACCATCCGCAGGGCCACCGGGAACACGGCGGGGCCGGAGAGGCCCCCGGCGCGGTTTTGAAGCAGGGGGCGCTTGGTGTTCAAATCAATCCGCATCCCCAGAAGCGTGTTGATCAGGCACAGCCCGTCGGCCCCCTCCGCCTCACAGGCCCGGGCGATCTCCGCGATGTCCGTCACGTTGGGGCTGAGCTTCATGAAGACGGGCTTTTTCGTGGCCGCCCGGACGGCCCTTGTCACGGCGGCGGCGCTGTGGGGGTCCGAGCCGAAGTTCCTCCCCCCGGCGTGGACGTTGGGGCAGGAGATGTTGACCTCCAGAATCTTCACCGGCTCCGCCTCCTCCAGCGCCCGGCAGTTCTCCGCGTACTCCTCCAGGGAGAAGCCGCAGACGTTGGCGATAACCGGGCCGTGAAAAATCCGGGCGATGTTGGGGACCTCCTCCCGGAGGACCGCCTTGAGCCCTGGGTTCTGGAGGCCCACGGCGTTCAGCATCCCGGCGGCGGTTTCCGCGATCCGGGGCTGGAGGTTGCCGGGCCGGGGGTCCCGGGTGGTGCCCTTCCAGGAGAAGGAGCCCAGGAGATCCAGGTCATAAGCATCCGCGAACTCCCGGCCATAGCCGAAGGTCCCCGAGGCGGGAATGATGGGATTTTTCAGGGTCACCCCCGCCAGGGTTACGGAGAGGTCTGCCATACAATGTCCTCCTTGTGGAATATGGGCCCGTCCTTGCACACCCGGCGCAGGCCCTTCTTTGTCTGAATGGTGCAGCCCACGCAGGCCCCGAAGCCGCAGGCCATCCGGGCCTCGAAGCTGAACTGCCCGCCGGTGATTTGGGGCAGGGCGTGGACGGCCTTCAACATGGCCGTGGGGCCGCAGGCGCAGACGAACCGGCGGTCCGGGAGTTCGTTCAGCACGTCCGTGACAAAGCCCCGGGTCCCCAGGCTCCCGTCCTCCGTGGCGATCCGGACCTCCAGGCCCAGGGCGGCGAACTCCTCCGTATAAAAAGCGTCCTCCCTGGAGCGGAAGCCCAGTACCGCGGCGGGGGTTTGTCCCCGCTCCAGCATCCGCCTTGCCAGTCCGTAAAGCGGCGCGATGCCGATGCCGCCGCCCACCAGGGCGGCCCCCTCCGGCGCGGCGGACGGGCTGAACCCGTTCCCCAGGCCGGACAACGTGTCCAATTCCGTTCCGGCGGGGAGGCGCACCAGCTCCTTCGTGCCCTCGCCCGCCTCCTTCACCAAAAGGGTCAGCCTCCCCTCCGCCCAGTCGCAGACGGAGATGGGGCGGCGGAGGAATTTCCCCGGCAGCTCCAGATTCACAAACTGCCCCGGGGCGGTGACGGCGGAGGTATCCCCCGCCAGGACCAGCTCCCACACGTCCCCGGCCAGCCGCCGGGCGCGCCCCAGGGTAAACACGGATTTCTTCATGGTTCCCCTCCTTCTTGGCGGTCATAGCCCCGGATGATGCCGATGGTTCCGCTGGGGCCGGGCTTCAAGCCCTCCGGGAAGACGATGTTCCCGCCCACAAGGGTCATGGAGACGGCGGCCTCCACCCGTCTTCCCGCGAAGGGCGTGGCCCGGCCCAGGGAGCGAAAGCCCGCCGGGTCCACCGTGCCCGCGTGGTCGAAGGACAGCACCGTCAAATCGGCGGGCTGGCCCTCTGCGATGCTTCCGCCCGGCAGGCCGAATATCCTCCGGGGGTTGACGCACAGGGCGTTTAGGATGGTTTCCAGGGGTACCTTCCCGGTTTTCACCAGCTCCGTGTAGAGAACCGGGAAGGCGCATTCCAATCCCACCACACCGTTGAGGCTCCCCCGAAGGCCCCGGGCCTTTTCCTCCGCCGAGTGGGGAGCGTGGTCCGTGGCGACGCAGTCCACAGTCCCGTCCAAAAGCCCCTCCACCAGAGCGTCCCGGTCCGCGGCGGAGCGGATGGGGGGATTCATTTTAAACCGCCCGTCGTTCTCCAGGTCCCCGTCGCAAAGGCAGAGGTAGTGGGGCCCGGTCTCACAGGTGACGGGGAGGCCCTGGGCCTTGGCGGCCCGGATGAGGGCCACACTTTCTTTGGTGGAGACGTGGCATACGTGGTAGCGGCAGCCGGTCTCCCGGACCAGTTGGATATCCCGCTCCACCTGCCGCCACTCGCTGGCGGGGTCGTTGCCCGGGAGGCCGTGCCGTTTGGCAAACTCCCCGTCGTGGACGCACCAGCCCTTGTCCAGCAGGGACTCGTCCTCACAGTGGGCCGCGATGGGCTTGTCCAGCTTTTTTGCCAGCAGCATGGCCCGCCGCATCATCTCCCGGGACTGCACGCCCCGTCCGTCGTCGGAGAAGCCGGGAACAAAAGGGGCCAGGGCCTCCATATCCGCCAGGGCCTCCCCCTTCTCCCCCTGGGTGATGGCCCCGTAGGGATAGACATGGACCCGGCCGTCCCGCCGGATGGCTTCCAGCTCCACCTGGAGGCTGTCCGGGCTGTCGGGGACCGGGTTCAGGTTCGGCATGGCGCAGAGGGCGGTGTAGCCTCCCGCCGCCGCCGCCGCCGTGCCGGAGGCGATGGTCTCCTTATAAGAAAATCCAGGCTCCCGAAGATGAACGTGAACATCAACGAAACCTGGAACAATAAAATGGTGATTCAATTCAATGACGGCAGCGCCGTCCCGGGGAAGGCGGGGGGAAACGGAAACAATACGCCCTTCGGAAACGGCAATCTCCAGGGGATGAAATCCCCCGTCGCGAAAGACGGACCCGCCGGTGAGCAGCAGACGCATAGATGTTCTCCTTTCCACGTTCTCAACGAGACATCATACCGGAAACCGGCGGCTTTGTCAACGGGGCGGGCAAAAAATCCCCGCCCCGGAAAGCCGGGGCGGAGAACCCGCTTATTCGTAAAGTTCCTCGTCGGCGTAGTCGTCGTATTCGGAGCTGAATCTCTGGCTCAGACGCTTTTTCATGCCGCAGCAACCGACGCTGAGGTCGTGCCAGCCGCCGATCAGCAGGCAGACAAAAGCGGCGAAGGCCAGGCTGGCGCCGATGATCTTCATAACCATGCTCGCGGTTTTGCTCATAGCAGCTTCCTCCTAATGTTCCAAAATCCTATTTATCATACACCATCCCCGGCCTTTTTACAAGGGGGATTTTACATTCCCGGCAAAAGCGCGCCCTTCCGCAAAAAATATCTTTACATCGCGTAGCTCTTTTGGTAGACTATACGTTGCGTAATTTAGACCAAAGGAGCGTCCGCTTATGAGTTCAGAGTTTTCCCGCACCTTGTCCTTGCTGCGGCAGGAGAAGGGCGTCAGCCAGCGTCTGGCCGCCGGGGAGCTGGGCATCTCCCAGGCCCTCCTTTCCCACTATGAAAACGGCATCCGGGAGCCGGGCCTGCGCTTTGTGGTCCGGGCCTGCGATTATTACGGCGTCTCCGCCGATTTCATCCTGGGCCGCACCCTCTCCCGGGAGGGAAACATGCTGACGGAGCAGGACATCCTGGACGCCGCCGAGCCGAAAAGCACCCTCCGGGGCAGCGTCCTGGCCACCCTCCAGAGCAAGCTCCTCTCCGGCGCGGTGGGGGTCCTCTTCGAGCTTCTGGGCAAGCTGGGGGATAAAGCCGTCATCAACGCCGCCTCCGCCTACCTGGGAAGCGCCGTCTACCAGCTCTACCGGCACCTCTACCGCTCCTCCGGGGCCAACGAGGGCTATTTCGCTCTGGACCCCAACGCCTGCGGCCTGGGGCTGGCCGACGCGGACCGGAAGCTGGCCGAGGCCCGGTACGCCGCCGCCCTGCGGGAGCTCCAGGCCAAAAAGGCGGAGTTCCCGGACCTCTCGTCCCCGGCCATCAACGCCGCCTATCCGGGGCGCTGCCAGAGCCTGACCCAGGTCCTCAGCACCGCCGACGCCCGGCTCACCGCCCTTTCCAGACAGCCGGAAAAATGAATTTTCAATCGTTTGACTTTTTGGCCTTCCTCGCCGTCACCACCGCCGTCTGCCTGGGATTGGCCCGGTGGGACCGGCGCGTCGCGGCGAAGTGCCTGACCCTGGCCTGTCTGGTTTTCTATATCATCGGGGGCGGCTGGGCCGCGCTGCTGGTGCTGGCTTTGGGGCTGGCAGTCTCCACCGCCGCCGTGGGGTACCTCACCGCGCCGGATATCCGCGTCCGGCCGGGAGGGGACGGGCCCGTTGCCTACGCCTATCCCCGGACCGCCGCCCGGCGCCGCTGCCTCTGTTTAGCGGCGGCCTGGCACATCGGCGTGCTGGCGGTCTTTAAATACACCGGCTTTGTCACCGGGGGCCGCCTGTCCCTCGGCTGGGTCCCCCTGGGCCTCAGCTTTTTCACCTTCCAGCAGCTCTGGCTTTTGAAGGAAGTCTATACCGGCGGCTTCCGCCCGGAGCGGGAGGACCTGCCCCTCTACGCCTTCTTCTTCCCCTCCGTGGTCTCCGGCCCCATTTTGAAGCCCCAGGCCTTTTTCCCCCAGCTGCACGGGGAGAAGTTCCTCCGCCCGGACGGGCAGGACTTCGCCGCCGCCCTGTACGCCATCGCCTCCGGCATGGCGAAAAAGGTGCTGCTGGCGGACAACCTGGGCATTGTGGTGGGCAACGGCTGGGACCGCCTGGACGAGCTTTCCGCCCCCGGAGGCTGGCTGGTGATTTTAGGCTACACCCTGCAATTGTACTTCGACTTCTCCGGCTACTGCGACATTGCCGCCGGGTGCGCCCGCCTCCTGGGCCTCCGCCTCCCGGTGAACTTCGACTCCCCCTACCGGAGCTTGTCTGTGGGGGAATTCTGGAAGCGGTGGCACATCACCCTGACCTCCTTCCTCCGGGAGTGCCTGTACTTCCCCCTGGGGGGAAGCAAACGGGGGACCGGGCGGGCCTATCTCAATATTCTCCTCGTCTTTCTTGTCAGCGGCCTTTGGCACGGGGCGGGGTGGACCTTCCTCATCTGGGGCGGGCTCCACGGCCTGGGCCAGATCGTGGAGCGGGCCTGGGGCAAGGGCCGGGAGAGGCTTCCGAGACTCCTGCGCTGGGCCGTGACCTTCGCTTTTGTCAACGCCGCCTGGGTCTTTTTCCGGGCCCCCGGCGTTCCCCAGGCGCTGACGCTGCTGAAAACCGCCGTCACCGCCGACTTCCGCCCCCCGGCGGAGTGGCTGATGGCGGACGTGTTCGCCAAGGAGGCCAAGGCCTTCGGCATGGTGTTTCCCGCCCTCCGGGCCTGGACGGCCCCGGTCCTGACCTATGGGCTCTTTACCGCCGCCCTGCTGGCGGCGCTGTGGCCCCGAAACGCCGTGGGGCAGATGGACCACTTTAAGCCCGCCTTCTGGCGGGCGGCGGTCCTGGCTTTGCTCGCGGCGTGGTCCGTGCTGTCCTTCACCGGGGTGACCACCTTCATCTATTCCAATTTCTGAGGCTGAGCAATGAATAAGATTTATGCGCGCTGGGCCCGCCGCTTCCTGGCTTCCCTGCTGGCGGCCCTGGCCCTGTGCGGCGGGATTGTGTACGCCGTGGACCCCTGCCTCTACTACCGGATGCCGGAGGACCGCCTCCCTGCCTTTTTCAACGAGCGGTATCAGGCGGCGGGCATGGCGAAGAACGTCCCGGCGGACACGGTCCTCCTGGGCACCTCCATGGCCGCCAACTACCGCGCCGCCTGGATCGAGGAATTCTACCACGGTCCCGGCCTGCGGATCACGATTCCCGACGGGTACTTTTCCGAATTCGACCGGGTGGTGGACCTGCTCTTCCGGGAGAACCCGCCGGAGCGGGTGCTGTTCGCCCTGGATTTAAACACCCTCATCCGGGACGGACGGGGCGTGACGGACGCCATGCCGGAGTACCTTTATAACCGGAATCCCCTGGACGACGTGAAGTATCTTCTGAATAAGGACTCCCTCTACTACAGCCTCTACGCCCTTATAACCGCCCGCCAGGGCGGCGGGCAGACCCTGGACGAGGGCTTCACCTGGGACAAGACCTCCCGGTGGGGGAGGTACGAGGCCCTGCGGACCTATGACCGTCCCCCGGTTTCGGAGGAGCGGACGCCGGAAAACGCCTATCTGCAATTTACCCTGGAGAATCTGGCGGTGATGGAGGACTGGTTTCAGGACCACCCGGAGGCGAAGTTCGAGATTTTCCTCTCCCCCTACAGCATCCTCTCCTGGGACCGCTGCCTCCGCCGGGGGGACCTGGACGCCCGGCTCACGGCCCTGCGGACGGCGTGCCACACCCTGAACCGCTGGCCCAACGTCCGGGTCCACGCGCCGCTCTTTGCCAAGGACATGGTGACGGAGCTGAACAACTACTGCGACTATATCCACCACTCCGGCGAGGCCGGGAAATGGGTGCTTGGGAACGTCTGCGCCGAGAAGTTCCTCCTCCGGGAGGAGGACGTGGAGAAGACCCTGGCGGACTGGCGGGACTTTGTGATACACTATGACTACGACGCGCTGTGGGACGGCGAGTTCTGGGAGCGGTGGTACGAGGACCATGACCAGCCGCCGGACTGGCGCAAGAGCTGAAAAAGGAGGGCCCCATGAAAAAAATCCTGCCCATTGTCCTGGCTTTCCTCATCGGCGCGGCCGCCGGGATACTGTTCGTGCTGCCGGGCTTTCATAAGAGGACGGACATCGATCTGCAAAAGTTTTCTGTCTCTGACGACGGGTCCATCGTCACGGTACAGACGTTTCCCGAGGGTTCCATGGGCTTCATCCGGGCCATGGAGGCCAAGCAGTTCGGCGATGAGATCCACTGCTCCTTTTACAGCTGCTTCGGCGGGCTGAACAGCAGCATTGGGTCAGAATACAGGTTTGACATTCACCCGGATGATTCCGCCGAACGGATATACTTCGACCGGGGGACAAGTCCCGACGTTCTAGTCCTGGAGCGGGACCCGGACACCGGCGTGTGGGCGGCGGTGTACCCCCATCTTCCGCAAGTATGACACCATCAAGACTTCCCCAAGGAGGCTTTTTTCTATGATAAACCAAGACCACATCCGCAACTTTTCCATCATCGCCCATATTGACCACGGCAAGTCCACCCTGGCGGACCGCCTTCTGGAGAAGTGCAACGCCGTCAGCCAGCGGGAGATGGAGAGCCAGCTCCTGGACAACATGGACTTAGAGCGGGAGCGGGGCATCACCATCAAGGCCCGGGCCGTGCGGCTGAACTACACCGCCGCCGACGGGGAGGACTACGCCCTGAACCTCATCGACACCCCGGGCCATGTGGACTTTAACTACGAGGTGTCCCGGTCCCTGGCCGCCTGCGAGGGGGCCGTGCTGGTGGTGGACTCCACCCAGGGCGTGGAGGCCCAGACCCTGGCCAACACCTACCTCGCCATGGAGCACGACCTGGAGATTCTCCCGGTGTTCAACAAAATCGACCTCCCCGCCGCCAACCCCGCCCAGGCCAAGCAGGAGGTGGAGGACATCATCGGCCTCCCCGCCCTGGACGCGCCGGAGATTTCCGCCAAGCAGGGGGTCAACATCGACGCGGTGCTGGAGGACATTGTGAAAAACGTCCCGCCCCCCTCCGGGGACGAGAAGGCCCCCCTCAAGGCCCTGATTTTCGACAGCCAGTACGACAGCTACCGGGGGGTCATCGTTTATATGCGCCTGATGGAGGGCTCTCTCCGGGCGGGGCAGACGGTGAAGATGATGGCCTCCGGCGCCAGCTACCAGGTGGTGGAGTGCGGGCATCTGCTGCCTCTCGGCATGGAGCCCTGTGACTGCCTTCGGGCAGGGGAGGTGGGCTATTTCACCGCCTCCATCAAAAACGTCCAGGACACCCGGGTGGGCGACACGGTGACGGACGGGGCAAACCCGGCGGCGGAGGCCCTCCCGGGCTACCGGCCCGTGCAGCCCATGGTCTACTGCGGCATTTACACCGAGGACGGGTCCAAGTACCCGGACCTGCGGGACGCGCTGGAAAAGCTCCGGCTCAACGACGCGTCGCTGAGCTTTGAGCCCGAGTCCTCCGTGGCCCTGGGCTTCGGCTTCCGCTGCGGCTTTTTGGGCATGCTCCACATGGAGGTCATCCAGGAGCGGCTGGAGCGGGAATTTGATTTGGACCTGGTGACCACATTACCCTCCGTAATTTACGATGTTTATAAAACGGACGGCAGCCTGGTCCGGGTGGACAATCCCCATAATTACCCGGACCCGGCCTCCATCGAGCGGGCGGAGGAGCCCTATGTCAAGGTCTCCATCATCAGCCCCAACGACTACGTGGGGAACATCATGCCCATGTGCCAGGAGCGGCGGGGGGAGTTCAAGGACATGCAGTACCTGGACACCCACCTGGTGGAGCTCCATTACCAGATGCCGCTGAACGAGATTATTTACGATTTCTTCGACACGCTGAAGGCCAACACGAAGGGCTACGCCTCGCTGGACTACGAGCTCTCCGGCTACCGGCCCAGCGAGCTGGTGAAGGTGGATTTGCTGCTCAACGGCGACCAGGTGGACGCGCTGAGCTTCATCGCCCACAAGGACAAGGCCTATCCCCGGGCCCGGAAGCTCTGCGAGAAGCTGAAGGAGAACATCCCCCGCCAGCTCTTCGAGGTGCCGGTGCAGGCGGCCATCGGCGGGCGGGTCATCGCCCGGGAGACCGTCAAGGCCATGCGGAAGGACGTGCTGGCCAAGTGCTACGGCGGCGACATCACCCGGAAGAAAAAGCTGCTGGAAAAGCAGAAGGAGGGCAAGAAGAAGATGCGCTCCCTGGGCTCCGTGCAGATTCCCACGGAGGCGTTTCTGGCGGTGCTCAAGCTGGACGAGTAAAGGCTTTCCCGACGGGAAGGAAAAATCGGCATCGGATAAAGGAAGGACCGCCTTTTGGCGGTCCTTCCTTTATCCGATGCTGATGGCGCTCACCGGGCACTCGTCCCGGGCGCTCTGGGCCGCGTCCAGCATTCCGTCAGGGACCTCTCCGCCGTGGGCAAAGCCGTCGTCTCCCATGGAAAATACCTCCGGGCAGTTCCCGGCGCACAGGCCGCAGCCAATGCAGCTTTCATTTACCGTCGCGTTCATCGCGTTTCTCCTATTCTGAAAAAAATTTGCCCCGTGCCAGAGGAACGGGGCCGCAAGGCTAGTGTGCCTCATTTTTTAATTTTCACTCTTTAGGCCTTGTTTGAAAATTGGCGGAATGCCGGATTGGGGCAGATTTTTTGCCAAGCAAGGCGATTTGACGCGGGAATCCTGACAGATTTCAAGTCAAATCAACGCAGTCCTGGCGGAAAAAGATGCCCAAAGACGGCGTTTTGCCATTTTTCAAACACGGCCCAAAACATCCACGCGTTTTACGCCGTAATAGTGAAACAGCGCCAGGGCCTCCGGCCCAATCCGCTCCCCGGACACGGCGATGGGCACCGCCGGGGGACAGCCCACCGTGGGCGCGCCGCAGACCCGGCCCAGGCTCTCCTCCGCCGGGACGGACTCCTGATGGGCGAACAGGGCCTCCCGGATGGACAGGACCCGCTCTCCCTTTGCCAGGGGCAGGAAAACCGCCGGGGCGGCGGGAGCCCGGTTTTCCCCCAGGGCGGCGGAAACGCGGGCAAGGTCCTCCGGGGTGTTCCCCGGCGTGGTCATGAGGACCAGGAAGTCCCGGTCCGCGTACTCGCATTCCGCGCCGCCCCGGCGGAGGCGGTCCGCCAGGTCCAGACCCGTCAGGCCCGCCGGGGCCCGAAGGGTCAGGCGGAGAGGGTCGGAGGGTTCAACCTGCCAGCCGTTGGCGGAAAGGGTTTTCCCCAGGGCCTCCAGGCGGCGGACGGCCTCCGCCAGCCGGGCGGGGTAATTTTCTGATAGATAGCGGCCGCACAGGTCCAGGGAGGCCAGGGTCAGATAGGACGGGCTGGTGGACCCGAAGAGGGCCAGGGCGGCCCGGGCGTTCTCCCGAAACGCCGCCGGGGCGGTTTTGGAGATATGCAGATACGCCCCGCCGGTGAGGACCGGCAGGGTCTTGTGGGCGGAATCGCAGGCGAGGTCCGCCCCCAGGTCCAGGGGGTGGCGGGAGGGAGAGAGGAAGCGCAGATAGGCCCCGTGGGCGTTGTCCGCCAGAAGCGGCGTTTTATGGGCCCGGCACACCTCCGCCAGGGCGGAGATATCCGCCATATTCCCTAAGTAATCGGGGCTGGTGACGTAGACGGCGGCGGGGGGCGCGGGCAGGGCGGACAGGGCCCTTTCCAGGCCCTCCGCCGTAACGGGACAGGCGCAGAGGGAGCTTGTCCCCTCCTCCGGCCAGAGCCAAAGGGGCTCGAAGTCCAGCAGGGCGGCGGCGTGGACGAAGGATTTGTGGACGTTCCGGGCGGCCAGAATCACCGGCGGCGTCCCCGCCGGCCGGTTCTGGAGGGCCAGGAACAGCATGGCCTTGACGCACTGGGTAGACCCTTCGGTGGAGTAGAACGTGGCGGCGGAGCCGAAGAGGGCGGAGGCGTTTTCCTCGCTCTCCGCAATGACCCCGGAGGCCTCATAGAGGGAGTCCGCCCCGGAAATCTCCGTCAGGTCCCAGGCCTCGCAGCCCAAGGGCCCCCGGCCCTTGTGCCCCGGCATGTGGAGCCGGGCCATGCCGGAGGCGGCGTAGGCCCGGAGGAAGTCCGCCAGGGGGGTGGTCATGCTTCCTCCGCCTCTTCCGCCAGGGCGGCCTGGAGCATGATGGCGCACTCCATCCGCTTGCGGAAGAGCTCGCAGCCCGCCTCATAGACCCCCCGGATGGAGCCGGAGGCGTGGTAGGCGTTGGCGGCGCAGCCGCCGGAGCAGTAAAGCTTGGCCCAGCAGTCCGCGCACTCGGGCCGGGCGTAGGCGTTGCAGGAGCGGAACTTCTCCCGCAGGACGGCGTTCGTCACGCCCTTCCACACGTCCCCCAGCTTATAGGCTTCCTCCCCCACGAACTGGTGGCAGGGGTACAGGTCCCCCCAGGGGGTGACGGCCATGTACTCCGTGCCGGAGCCGCAGCCGGAGACCCGCTTATAGACGCAGGGGCCACCCGTGAGGTCCAGCATGTAGTGATAGAAGGTGATGGGACGGCCTTCCTTATGGCGCCCCAGCATTTCCTTCGCCAGGAGCTCGTACTGCTCCTTGACGATCTCCAAGTCCTCCGCCGTCAGGGCCGCCGGGTCCCCCGGGGCGCAGACCACCGGCTCCATGGAAAGCTCGGTAAAGCCCAGGTCCGCCATGTGGAAGAGGTCCTTCGTGAAGTCGGGGTTCCGGTGGGTGAAGGTGCCCCGCATGTAATAGCGGCTTCCTCCCCGGGCCTTCACCAGCTCCTGGAACTTGGGGACGACGCGGTCATAGCTGCCGTTTCCGGCGTAGTCCACCCGAAGGGCGTCGTGAATCTCCTTCCGCCCGTCCAGGGAGAGGACCACGTTGTCCATCTCCCGGTTGGCAAAGTCGATGACGTCTTCGTCAATGAGCATCCCGTTGGTGGTGAGGGTGAAGCGGAAGCGCTTGTGCTGGGGCCCCTCCTGGGTCCGGGCATAGGCCACCAGGTCCTTCACCACCTGCCAGTTCATCAGCGGCTCGCCGCCGAAGAAGTCCACCTCCAGGTTCGTCCGGGTTCCGGAGTGGGCGATGAGGAAGTCCAGGGCCCGCTTTCCCACCTCGAAGCTCATGAGGGCCCGGTCCCCATGGTACTTCCCCTGGCTCGCGAAGCAGTAGGAGCAGTTCAAATTGCAGGTGTGGGCCACATGAAGGCAGAGGGCCTTCACCACGTCGCCGGAGCGCTCTTTAAAGGTCCCGGCGATGTCCGAAAAGGTGTCGGGGGTGTAGAGCTGCCCGGATTTTACCAGGGACTCCACGTCGGCCAGGCACTCCCGGAGCTCCGCCTCCGTCACATCGGGGCGGTCCCGGTAGGTTTCCAGCAGGGTTTGTACGATCTCCTCCGGCGTATGGTCCGGGTAGAGGGCAATCAGGTCATAGGCCACCTCGTCCACCACGTGGACGCCGCCGGAGCAGCTGTCCAGGACGAGGTTATAGCCGTTCAGCTTGTATTGATGTACCATGTGTTCCTCCCAAGCCGCCCGGAGGGGCGGCGGTCTTGTTGACAGGAAAAGCGCCGCCTCACCGGGCGGCGCTTCGGCTGTTTACTTCTGCTCGCACTTCTGGTTGGCGACGCCGCAGGAGGTCTTGCAGGCGGACTGGCAGGAGGTCTGGCACTCGCCGCAGCCGCCCTTTTTGGCGCTCTCACAGAGGCTGCGGGTCTCCAGGGTCTTGATTCTCTTCATGATCGTTACTCCCATCTGATTGAATTTGAAGCGCTCCGCTTTTGGAAAAAGCGGCCTTTTATCTTCGACAGTTTAGCATAGGACCGCCGGAAAGTCAAGAGGAAGGGGAACCTTTGCCGCCCCGCAGGAGGCACAGCGCCCCCCCGGCAAAGACGCACAGGTCCGCCAGGTTAAAGACATAGCGGTCCAGGGGCCTGGGGGCCCGGGGGAAATGGAGGTAGTCATAGACCCGGCCCTCCGTCAAGCGCTCCTGGAGGTTGCTGAGGCCCCCGCCCAGCATCAGCCCCGTCCCCAGGGGGCAGCGCTTCCGCCGTCCCCACAGCAGCCCCAAGGCCGCCGCCGAGGCCAGGGGCAGGGCCTCCGCCGGGATGGGCAGGGAAAAGGCCGCCCCCTCGTTCCACAAGGGCTCTATCCGGACCCGGCCCCCCAGATAGTCCCGCTCGGGACGGCCGGGGCGGTCCAGATACCGCCGGGCGGCGGTACAGCCGGAATACGCGGCCAGCGCGGTCAGTAGCGTCCGCATGCTCATTCCTCCTTTCGCTTTTCCGCCTCTTCCATGGCGGCCCGGAGGGCCCCGTGGCCCAGGCGGTTGTTGTCCGCCAGAATCCGGGCGATCTGGCCTTGAACCGCCTCCACCTCCTCCCGGAAGGCGGCGGCGGAAACCCGGAGGGCCCCGTGGCCCAGAATGATGAGCTGTTCCGGCCCGTCGGAGGTGGCAACCCGGACCCGGTGGCGCTTCCCCAGCTCATAGGTGGCCCGCTCGATGTAGGCGTCCGCCGTCTCCGCCTCCTTGGTGTAGACCACATGGATGTTGTGGTACTTTTCCACGGACCCCTGGCCCCCCCGGACCTTATAGGCGTCAAAGACGGCGATGACCTCGCATTTCCGGTAACCCTGGTAGTTGCAAAGAAGGTCGCACAGGGCCTTCCGGGCCGCGTCCAGGCTCTCCCGGGCAACGGCCTTCAGCTCGTCCCAGGCGAAAATGATGTTATACCCGTCCACCAGCAGATACTCCGGCCCGGAGGGCTGGCGGGAGACGCTCCGGCGCTCCGGCGCCTCCGGGGCGGCGGGGCGGCGGGGGGCCTTGGGGGGCAGGAAGTCCCGGCGCTTCACCGCGCCGTAGGTCCGCTCGAAAATGGCCTGGAGCTCCTTGTCCTGCTCGATGGTCCCGGCGTAGGCGGCGCTCCGGCGGGTCTCCGGCTCCTTGGTTTCCCCGGGCTTCGGGGCGCCGAGGCGGACGCCGCTCACCACATGGGCCTGGGCGGGGACGTCGCTCCACTTCACCGTGTACCCCGCGCCGTGGGCGCAGAAGACGGAGTCCGGCGTGTTCTCCACGTCCCGCTCCGGGTCATAGCCCAGGGCCTCCGCGACCGTTTCCGGGTCTCCGCAGGGCCGGTACCCGGCGGGGCGGAGGCTCAAGCGGCCCTGTCCCCGGGTATAGGCCGCCAGCTCCTTGGCGTAGTCCCCCATGGCGGCTACCGGGGCCTGGCCAGTGAGGACGGCCTCCTCCCCCAGGGCCTCCGGCGGCTCCGCCTCGCCGCCCATCTGCTGGACGTCGTTCAGCGCCCGGCCCAGCTGGGCGGCGGGCAGCTCCAGGCGGAAGGCGTACCAGGGCTCCAGCAGGACGCTTTCGGCGCGCATCAGCCCCTGGCGCACCGCCCGGTAGGTGGCCTGGCGGAAGTCGCCTCCCTCGGTGTGCTTTTCGTGGGCCCGGCCCGCCGTGAGGGTAAGTTTCATGTCCGTAATGGGGGAGCCGGTGAGGACCCCTAGGTGGGGCTTTTCCCACAGGTGGGTCAAAACAAGGCGCTGCCAGTGGCCGTCCAGCTGGTCCTCCGGACAGACGGTGGCAAAGTGGAGGCCCGTCCCCCGGGGCAGGGGCTCCAGGAGCAAATGGACCTCGGCGTAGTGCCGCAGGGGCTCGAAGTGGCCCACGCCCTCCACGGGGGCGGCGATGGTCTCCCGGTACACCACCCGCCCCGCGCCGAATTGGGCCTCGATGCCGAAGCGCTCCCGGAGGCGGCGCTGCAAAATCTCCGTCTGAACCTCCCCCATCAGCTGGACCCGGACGGCTCCGGCGGTCCAGGAGACCCGGAGCTGGGGGTCCTCCTCCTCCAAAAGCCGCAGGGCTTTCAGGGCGGCGGAGGGGTCCGCCTCCGTCTGCATCTGATAAGCCAGCACCGGCTCCAGGGCCGGGACGGTCCAGGCGGTCTCATAACCCAGCCCCTGGCCGGGAAGGGCCCGGCTCAGACCCGTGACCGCCACCACCGTCCCGGCGGGGGCGCTGTCCACAGGCTGAAACTTCTCCCCGGAGTAGAGGCGGAGCTGGTCCGCCTTTTCCTCCCAGACCTCCTCCTCCGGGGTGTCGGGACGGCGGTTGGTCAAAAGGTCCTTGGCCCGGAGTACCCCGCCGGTGACCTTCATCCAGGTGAGGCGCGCCCCCCGAGCGTCCCGGGAGACCTTAAAGACCCGGGCCCCAAAGGCCTCCGGATAGGCCCGCAGGGGCCCGTGGCGGCGGAGAGCTTCCAGCAGGGCCTCCACCCCCTCCAGCTTCAAGGCCGAGCCGAAGAGGCAGGGGAACAGCTTCCGCCGCCGGATGAGGTCCGTCAGGTCCTCCTCCGCCATCTCCCCGGTTTCCAGATACCGCTCCAGCAGGGCCTCGTCGCAGACGGCGGCCTCCTCCGCCAGAGCCTCCGGCGGCAGGGAGAAGTCCACGCAGCCGCTATCCAGCCGGGCTTTCAGCTCCGCCAGGAGGGCTTCCCGGTCCGTACCCGCCAGGTCCATCTTGTTGATAAAGAGAAATGTGGGTACCTCGTACCGCTCCAGCAGCCGCCAGAGGGTCCGGGTGTGGGCCTGGACCCCGTCGGAGCCGCTGACCACCAACACCGCGCAGTCCAAGACCTGGAGGACCCGCTCCGCCTCGGCGGAGAAGTCCACATGGCCCGGAGTGTCCAGCAGCGTGACGGCTAGGTCCCCCAGGGGGAACTCCGCCTGTTTGGAGAAGATGGTGATGCCCCGCTCCCGCTCCATCTCGTCGGTGTCCAAAAAGGCGTCCCGGTGGTCCACCCGGCCCAGGCGGCGGATGGCCCCGCTCTGATAGAGCAGCGCCTCGGAGAGGGTGGTTTTTCCGGCGTCCACGTGGGCCAGGACGCCCAGGACCAGCTTGTTCATGGAAGCACCTCCGACAAAAGGGTTTGCGCCGGACAGGGGCCCTATCCGGCGTGGAACAGGACCGCCAGCAATCCGTAGATTACCGGCTGGTGGAGCATGTAGAGAAGAAGCGAGTGCCGCCCCATGGCCGTCACCAGAGGGAGCGGCGGGAGCTCCCGGACATCCCCCTCCGGGCGGAGGCGGAAGAGAAACCACCCCGTCAAAAACAGGAAGAACCAGGGGAGGAGGGGGAAATAATCCGTGGAGAAGAAGTCCGCCGGGGGAAAGCCCAGCAGGGCGGTGAGGTGGTTTTGGTACAGCCCGGCGGGCAGGGCTGCGACGTGCAATCCCTCAAAGCCCAAAAAGCCGCCGTTTACGTCCCGGAGCAGCAAAAACAGCAGAAAGCTCCCCGCCGCCCCCGCCCGGGGCGGGATTCGCCTTAGCGCCGGGGCCAGAGGCCCCAGCAGCAGCGACGAGGCCCCCAGCAGGGTCAGCACGCCGCAGTAAACCAGGTTGGACCGCATAAACAGCCACGTGACGGCGGTGATCGCCGCCCCGCAGAAAAACACCGTCAGTCCCCGGCGGAGCTGCCGCCGCCCCAGGGCCCAGCAGTAGCCGGAGAGAAGAATGAAGGTCCAGCAGATGCTCTGCTGCCAGACGTGGGCGGCGAAACTCCGGTACCAGGGCCAGTCCACGCCGAACATGTTCACCAGGTCCCAGGCGGCGTGGTAAAGGATCATGCTGACAAGGGCGCAGCCCCGGATGGCGTCTAAGACTTGATAGCGGCGGTGTTCCATGGAGCGGCCTCCTTTCTGGAGTGGGAAAAAGGGGGAGCGCCGCTCCCCCTTTTGGGTCTTTAATAGGCCACGCCCCAGTAAATATCGGTCTTGCAGGGCTTGCCGCACACGGGGCACACGCCCTCCGTGCCGCTCTGCTTCAAGGGCATGCAGCGGGAGCTGACCCCCGCCCGCTCCTTCATGGCCAGCTCGCACTCCAGGGAGCCGCACCACTTGGACCGCAGGAAGCCGCCCTTCCCCTCGGCGATGGCCTTGGCCTCCTCGGGGGAGGCGATGTCGAAGGTGTTGTCCTCCCGGTTTTGGAGCGCCTGCGCGTACATGTTGTCATGCACCTCGTCCAGGAGCTTTTTCACCGTCTCCTCCAGCTCCGCCAGGGGGACCGTCACCTTCTCGCCGGTGTCCCGGCGGGCAATGACGCACTGCTCCTTCTCCATGTCCTTGGGGCCGATCTCCACCCGGAGGGGCACGCCCTTCATCTCGTATTCCGCAAACTTCCAGCCGGGGGAATTGTCGGAATCGTCCATCTTGGAGCGTACCCCGGCGGTTTTCAGCCGGTCCCGGAGGGCCGCCGCCGCGTCCAGCACGCCGGGCTTGTGGGACGCCACAGGGATGACCACCGCCTGGATGGGGGCCACCCGGGGAGGCAGCACCAGGCCGTTGTCGTCTCCGTGGGTCATGATGATGCCGCCGATCATCCGGGTGGAGACGCCCCAGCTGGTCTGGTGGGGATGGTGGAGCTGGTTGTCCTTCCCGGTGTAGGTAATGCCGAAGGCCTTGGCGAAGCCGTCCCCGAAATAGTGGCTGGTGCCCGCCTGGAGGGCCTTGTGGTCGTGCATCATGCACTCCACGGTGTAGGTCTCCTCGGCCCCCTTGAACTTCTCCTTGTCCGTCTTCCGGCCCCGGAGGACGGGCATGGCCAGGAAGTTCTCCATGAAGTCCGCGTAGACGTTCAGCATCCGCATGGTCTCCTCCCGGGCCTCCGCCTCATCCGCGTGCATGGTGTGGCCCTCCTGCCAGAGGAATTCCCGGTGGCGGAGGAAGGGGCGGGAGGTCTTCTCCCACCGCAGGACGCTGCACCACTGGTTGTAGAGCTTGGGCAGGTCCCGCCAGGAGTGGATGATATTGGCGTAATGCTCGCAAAAGAGAGTCTCGGAGGTGGGGCGGACGCAGAGGCGGTCCTCCAGCTTCTCGCTGCCTCCCATGGTAATCCAGGCGCACTCCGGGGCGAAGCCCTCCACATGGTCCTTCTCCTTCTGGAGCAGGGACTCGGGGATCAGCACCGGGAGATAGACGTTCTCATGGCCCGTCTCCTTGAAGCGGCGGTCCAGCTCGCCCTGGATGTTCTCCCAGATGGCGTAGCCGTAGGGCCGGTAGATGAACATGCCCTTGACGGAGGTGTAGTCGATGAGCTCCGCCTTTTTGCAGACGTCGGTGTACCACTGGGCAAAGTCCGCGTCCCGGGCGGTGATGGCGTCCACTTGTCTTTTATCCGTAGCCATAGCGTTTTCGTTCCTTTCCTATTTAGGGTCCTAAAATAACGAGTTTATTTTATCCGCCCAGGGCGGAATTGTCAACCGTTTCCGGGGAGCGGGCTCGTCCATCCGGAGATTTTATCGCGCGGGGCGGACCGATGTTTCCGCCCCCCGGGATTACCGAGGATCGCCGGGCGCTTTCTCGTCCGGGACCGCCCTCACCGCCCCGGCAGGGGGAAGGCCCGCAGAATCACCCGCCCGAAGCACACCAGGCTCCGCCCGCCGGAGGAGGGGAGAATCACATCCGCGTCCGCCCGGGCCCGGTTCAGGGAAAAGAGGTACACAATTCCCGCCGGGTCCTTGTAGTACTGCTTGCAAAACACGTCTCCATCCACGCAGAAGATTCCCACGTCTCCCGCCTTCAAGGGGTCCCGGTTCACATAGGCCACAGACCCGTCGGCGATGTAGGGGGCCATGGAGTCTCCCTGAATCCGCACGGCGAACTCCGCCGCCGGGGGCACGTCCCCCGTAACGGGAATGTAATCAAAATCCTCCCCAAAGGCCGGGGCGGCGTACCCGGCGGCGGCAGGGGTCCGGTAGAGGGGGATCATCCGGGGCTCTGCCGCTCCAGGGGCCTTCTCCGCCTCGTCCCGGCAGGCGCGCAGCGCCTCCACCATGGTCCGCACCGTCTCCCGCCCCAAAGCGGACAGCCCCCGGTATCCTTCCAGCAGCCTCTGCTCCTTCGGGTCCACGGCCCGCTTGTTGTACTGAAAGCTGTCTTGAAACAAGGTGTTCGGGTCCACCTCCAGGGAGTCGAAGAGCCGCAGCATAATCTCCTCCTTGGGAAAGCTAACCCCCGTCTCATAATTTCCCACGGCGGAAGGGGAGACCCCCAGTAAAGCGGCCAGCTCGGCCCTGGTCATATCCAATTCCCCCCGCCGGGCCCGCATCCTCTCGCCAAACGACATCCCCGCACCTCCCCTTTTATTTCTCTCATCTTACCAGCGTGCGAAAGCCCTGTCAATCTTTTTTACAAGAATCTTGTAAAATCCCCCTTGACATCCTCGAACATATGTGCTATTTTAAAGTCACCGCCAAGTTTCTTGTAATTCCACCGGCCCGGATACCCCCGTCCCTCGTCCCCCGTAAAAAACCTCAACCGCGGACCCAGCAGCGCGGTCCGCGGTTGAAGGCGAAGAAATTCCCACCAGAGCGCAGTTTTCGGCGAAGCCGGAAACGGAACGGTGGTGGGAACTTTTGAGCTGGTGGGGGAAGGTGGATTCGAACCACCGAAGTCAGTGACAACAGATTTACAGTCTGCCCCATTTGACCGCTCTGGAATTCCCCCAGATATCAGTATGAACTTGTGGAGCTGGTGGACGGACTCGAACCCCCGGCCTGCTGATTACAAATCAGCTGCTCTACCAACTGAGCTACACCAGCAGTTCCAACAGCATTGCCTATTCTAGCAGACCGTTTCCCATTTGTCAACAAAAATTTTTCCTATTTTCACGGTTTTTTCAAAGGAGAGGATTTACATGTTAAAAACCAGCCGCCGCCCCGGGAGGCGGGCCCTGCGCTGCACCCTGTGCGGCCGGGAAATTCTCCGGGGCGAGGAGTATTGGGCCTGCAACGGCCACCTTTCCTGCGGGGAGTGCTTTTCGGAGCTGGCCCGGCGGGAGCTGGCCCCCTGCCGGGAGATTCTGGGAAGGGAGGTCCGGCTATGACGCTTTTGGAGATGTCCCTTTCCTACCGCAGCAGCGCCGCCGCCATCCACGGGCGCATCGTGGAGCTGCGGACCCAGGAGCGGACCCAGGCGGACCCGGAGGCGGCCTTCCGCCTCCGCCGCCGCATCGACGAGCTGACCCCCCTCTGGCGGGAAGCCCGGGAGCTGGCGGCGCTGACCGCCCACTACTATGACAGGAGTTATCACAAGCATGAGAAATACACGCTATGAAGGACTCTTCTCCACCCGGGCCAGCGAATGGATCGGGGACCTGACGGTCTGGAACCGGCAGAACGCCGCCGACAACTCAGAGCGGCTGGAGCGCCTCCGCCGGAATCTCCGCCAGGCCCGGGAGCGGGAGCTGACCCCCCGCCAGCGGCAGATGCTGGACCTTTACTATGACCAGGGGATGACCATTCCCCAGATCGCCCGGGAGTTGGGGGTCAACCGCTCCACGGTCTCCCGGACCCTTCGCCGGGCCCGGGACCGGCTGTACCGCTGCCTGCGCTACGCTTTGTAGATTTTCCACGGGAAAACCCAGGATTTTCCTGCCGTTTCGTCCATTCTGTCCCTCTTTTTCCCTTGCGGATTCCTCCAGAAGCGTCTATAATCATAGCCAGCATGTTCCATCGAAAAACAATCACGACCGCCCCGGAAGCGACGGGGCGCGGGGGAAGGGCCGGCCAGGCCGCCGGACCGGGAGGAACGATATGAAGGACATGATGTATAATTCCCTGCACCACCGCTGGCTGCGCCTGCTGGCCGCCATGCTGGGAGAGGGCGTGGTGGCCCTGGCGCTGAACCTCTTCATTGTGCCGCTGGGCCTGTACTCCGGCGGCCTGATGGGCTTTTGCCAGCTGGTCCGCACCCTGCTTCAGGAGAAAATGGGGCTCAGCTTCGGCGGGGCGGACATCGCGGGTATCCTCTATTTCATCAGCAACATTCCCATTTTGCTCCTGGGGTGGAAAACCCTGGGGCGGGCGATGACCTTTAAGACCATCGCCTGCACCGTGTCCTTTTCCTTCTTCTACAGCGTCATTCCCTCGCCGTCGGTCCCCATTGTGGAGGACTACCTCACCTCCTGCCTGCTGGGGGGCATCATCGTGGGCACCGCCAGCGGCATTGTGCTGACCTGCGGCGGCAGCGGCGGCGGACTGGACATCGTGGGATTGTGCCTGAGCAAGCGGGGCAGCCGCTTCACCGTGGGCAAGTTCTCCCTGACGGTCAACTTCTTCCTCTACGCCGCCTGCCTGATTCTCTTCATCCCGGAGGTGGCCATTTACTCCATCATCTATAACTTCTTCTCCGCCATGGTGCTGGACCGGATGCACCAGCAAAACGTCAACGTCCAGGCCATGATCTTCACCAAGGAGGACGAGAAGGAGCTGGGCCGCTTCATCATTGAAAAGCTGGGCCGCAGCGTCACCTATTGGGAGGGCACCGGGGCTTACAGCGGGAAGGGCCTCCACGTGCTGGTGGTGTGCCTGTCCAAGTTTGAGATCGAGGAGCTGCTCCACGCCGTCCACGAGCGGGACAGCCACGCCTTCGTCACCGTCCAGGAGCGGGTCCGGGTCTTTGGAAACTTCGTGCGGAAGCTGGAGTGACCGGGAGCGCTTGACCGGCATCATACCGGCAAAAGAGGGGGCCGCCTGGGGCGGCCCTCTTTTCGCGGGCGATTCATGCTCCTGTCCGGTCCAATCGTTCCGTCACAGGGGACGCAATCTTGTAGGGGCGGACCTATGTGTCCGCCCCTACAGGGTGTCCTACAGGAAAGTGGCCGGCGGTTTTACGATTCCGTTCCCTCCAAGATTTCCCGAACCCGGAGCACGCCGCCCTCCACGGAGAACCGGACCTCCAGCCCGGCGAAGCCGAAGCCGTAGACCCGTTCCGGGTCCTCCTGATACCGGGGCCGGGGGTCCAGGGCCAGCACCGCCCGGAGGGCCTCCCGCCGCCGCGGCGGGACCCTCTCCCAGAGCTCCGGCGGACACTCCACCGCCAGCGTCTCCCCGGCGGGAACGGAGGCAAAGCCCCCCAGGGCCTCGGGGCGGCAGTCGGCGTAGGGGAGGTAGGGCTTGATATCCAGAATGGGCGTGCCGTCCATCAGGTCCGCCCCCCGGACCCGGAGGACGGTTCCCCACTCCCGGGTCTCCTCCATGCCCGCCAGGGTGACGGCGGACAGGGCGATGGGGTTGGGCCGGAAGGGGGACCGGGTGGAAAACACCCCCAGACGGGCGTTGCCCCCCAGCCGGGGCGGACGGACGGTGGGGGACCACTCCGCCCGGACGGCCTGGTCGAACACCCACAGCAGCCAGATGTGGGAAAAACCCTCCAGCCCCCGGAGGGCGGCGGGGTTCCGGTACTTCGGCTCAAAGACCACCAGGGCCTCCAGCGCCTCCACCAGGCCGCTCTGGCGGGGCACGCCGAACTTTCCGGTAAAGTCGCTGTGAATCCGGGCAATGGTTTTCATGGTAAATTCCTGGGGCATGGCGGGCCTCCTCTCTGTTTCCGCCCCCATTATACCGGAGGCGGCGGAAAAAGGGAAGCCCCTAGGTAGGCCGGGCCGCTGGAAAGGCGTATCCAACGGTCCGGCGAGGGGTTAAAACGCCCGGTCGATGGCGTTCCCCGCGTCGTCCACGGCGTTTCGGACGGAGCGTCCGGCGTCGTCCACGGCGTCCCGGGCGTCGCCCATCAGGCCGTCGTCATAGCCGTCGTTGTTGTAATCCCCCCGGTAGTCCTCGGTTCCGTTGACAGAGCTGTCCGTCGTTCCGGTTCCGCCGCCGCCGCAGGCGGTAAGGCAGACCGCCAGCAGAAGGGAAACCAGCAGAAACAGCAGAGTATTTTTCATGGGATACTCCTCCTTCGATCTTTCCGGCTCCGGGCCCCGCCGGTCCGGGGGGGCCCGGAGCCTTCCCGTCAAAGAAGCGCGCGGGCAAAGCCCCCCGCCGCTTTGACGGCTCACGGAACGAAAATTCCGCTCCGTGTTCACGATACCCAAGCCCTATTGTCTCCCGCGCGCCTGAATCAAACCCCGGCAAATTTCGGAGCGAACGTCTTTTTTTAGAAAACGCCCCGGGCTTTCGCATGAATTGCCCGGCGGGGCCATAGGATGGAGAACGGGAGGACTGGCGGGTGAAGCGGGGCGGCTGGGAATTTCTCTGGAGAACTCTTGAAATTTCAGCGAAATGACGTATAAGTTTCCATAAAATTGGCGTAAACTAACAAAAAGAATTTTACTGCCAAGGAAAATTTTTTGAAATGTTTGTGCAATTGTCCATTGACGGGAGACGGAAAAGCGGTTATGATGGTACAGTAATGACTCGTGGGCAAACGGTTCCATTTGATTTGATACAAAAAGGAGAGCTGCAACATGTATACGCAGGAAATCACGGTCAACAACGAAGTTGGTTTGCACGCCCGCCCCGCCACATTCTTCATGCAGAAGGCCAACGAGTTTAAAAGCGGCATCTGGGTCGAGAAGGAGGATCGCCGCGTCAACGCCAAGAGCCTGTTAGGCGTGCTGTCCCTGGGCATCGTGAAGGGCACCCCCATTACCCTGATCGCGGACGGCAGCGACGAGAAAGAGGCGGTCACCGCGCTGGTGGATCTGGTGAAAGACAACTTCGGAGAGTAACGAACCATCCCCGTGCTGCCCGTCAGCGCGGGGAGGTCTTTTTTTATTGGGCCGCGCCTGGGAGGAGGACGCCTCTCCGGGAAACGGCGGTCCCGGGAGAAGGGCGGACACGCAGGTCCGCCCTTCTCCCCCGAACGCAATTCCCCCGGAAGAGCCCCATCAACCGGCAAAGGAGGCCAAGCCATGACCAAGGACGAGCTGAAGGAAAAAGCGAATGACCTGCCGCTTTTGCCGGGGGTCTATCTGATGATGGACAAAACCGGGAAGGTCATCTACGTGGGCAAGGCGAAGAGGCTGAAAAACCGGGTCAGCCAGTACTTTCAGGACAGCGCCTCCCACACCGCCAAGACGAGGCAGATGGTCTCCCAGATCGACCACTTCGACACCATCTTCGTCTCCAGCGAGTTCGAGGCTCTGGTGCTGGAAAACTCCCTCATCAAGCGGCACATGCCCCGGTACAATATCCTGCTCAAGGACGACAAGGGCTATCCCTTCGTCCGCCTCTCCCGGGAGACCTATCCCCGCTTCTCCATGGTCCACAAGTGGGCCAATGACGGCGCGAAGTACTTCGGCCCCTTCGGCGGGCGGTTTGAGACCCGCCAGGCCCTGGACGCGGTGTGCGCCGCCCTGCGGCTTCCCACCTGCAGCCGGAAATTCCCCCGGGACGTCGGGGCGGAGCGGCCCTGCCTGAACTTCCACATGGGCCGCTGCGACGGGTTCTGCCGTCCGGAAATGACGGCGGAGGAATACCAGCGCCGCATCCGCCAGGCCAGCCAGATGCTGGAGGGCAAGGCCAAGGACCTTCTCCGGGAGATGGCCGGGGAGATGGAGGCGGAGGCGGAGGCCCTGCGGTTTGAGCAGGCGGCGGCCCTCCGGGACCGGATCAACGCCATCAGCGCCCTTTCCAAAAAGCAGACGGTCATCGCCGGGCTCTGCGCCGACACGGACATCTGGGGCCTGTACCGGGGGGCGGGCAAGTGCTGCTACGCCGTCCTGCACATGGAGGAGGGAAACCTGGCGGGCCGGGAGACGGAGCTGTTCACCGCCCCCATGGAGGAGGGACAGGAGGAAATGCTCTCCGCCCTGACGGCCCAGTACTACCTGCCCCGGGCTATTTTGCCCCATGAGATTTTACTGCCCTTTGAGACGGAGGGGTACTGTGAAAACCTCTCGGAGGTCCTGACGAAACGAGCGGGGCACAAGGTCTGGGTCCACGTCCCCCAGCGGGGGGAGAAGGCGTCCTTGATGGCCATGGCCCAGCGGAACGCCGCCGAGGAGGCGGAGCGGGCCACCACCGCCGAGGAGCGGGTGGCCCACACCCTGGAGCTTTTGACGAAGATGCTGGACCTCCCGGCCCCGCCCAAGCGGCTGGAGTCCTTCGACATCTCCAACACCGGGGGCAGCGACATCGTGGCCTCCATGGTGGTCTACAGCGGCACAAGGCCCCTGAAAAGCGCCTACCGGCGCTTTCGCATCAAGGAGCTGGCGGGGAAGCCCGACGACTACGCCTCTATGCGGGAGGTGCTCCGGCGGCGGCTTCAGCGGGCGGCGGACGGGGACGAGAAGTTCCTGCCCCTGCCGGACGTGTTTTTGATCGACGGCGGCGTCACCCATGCCCAGACGGCCCTGGGCGTGGCGGAGGAATTCGGGGTCGGCGTCCCCATCTTCGGCATGGTGAAGGATGACCGGCACCGGACGAGGGCCCTGGTGACCCCGGAGGGCCGGGAGATCGGCATTGTGGGGAATCAGGCGGTGTTTTCCCTCATCGGGCAGATTCAGGAGGAGACTCACCGCTTCGCCATCACCTACCACCACGAGAGCCACGGAAAAAGCGCCCTGCGCTCCGCCCTGGACGGCATCCCCGGCGTGGGGCCGAAGCGGCGGGAAGAGCTGCGGAAGAAGTTTGGGACCATCAAGGCCATTCGGGAGGCGGAGGTGGAGGCCCTGGCGGCGGTGGTGCCAAGACCCGCCGCGGAGGCGGTTTGGAGGCATTTTCACCCCAAGGAGGGGGAGTGATGCTCGCCCTTCGGGCGGGGGAGAATGGATACCAGCGATGGCTGGTTCATTGCACCTCTTTTCGCTGCCGCTAACCTGGTATATGACGAGAAAAACGACCGGAGGGTTTTTGCCCTTCGGTCGTTTTGGCGCGCTGAGACTTGGCTGCCGTCGCTCCGGCCCGGTTCATCACCAGACAACCAGAGCGCGCGAAAGTTCTTTGGATACTTTCTTTCAAGAAAGTATCACTTCGCGGCCTTGGCGGCCCGGATGGCCTCGGTCAGCAGCGGGGTCACCTTGAAGAGGTCGCCGCAGATGCCGTAGTCCGCAATCTCAAAGATGGGGGCCGTGTCGTTCTTGTTCACCGCGATGATGCACTCGGAATCCTGCATACCCGCCTTGTGCTGAATCGCGCCGGAGATGCCCAGAGCCACGTACACCTTCGGGTGCACCGTCTTGCCCGTCTGGCCCACCTGGTGGTCCGCAGACAGCCAGCCGCTGTCGATGGTGGCACGAGAGCCGCCGACGACGCCGCCCAGCTCCGCGGCCAGCTCTTCCGCCAGCTTGATGCCGCCCTCGACATCCTTAGAGATGCCGCGGCCCACGGATACGATGAAGTCCGCGCCGATGAGGTCCACCAGCTTCTTCGCCGCCTTGACCACCTCGGTGACCTCGGTCTGCACGTCCGCCTCGCTCAGGGTGAAGGCGGGCTTTTCAATGACGCAGGCGTCGGCCTTGGCCTGATCGAAGGGGTTCTTCTTCATAACGCCGGGGCGCACCGTCGCCATGCAGGGACGGAAGCGGGGGCAGATGATGGTGGCCATCAGGTGGCCGCCGAAGGCCGGACGGGTCATCTTCAGGTTCCGGTCCTCCATGTCCCACTTCTGGCCGTCCACATCGAGAGTGGAGGCCTCCCGCAGGAACTGGATGTAGTTGGCGACGTCGATGTCCAGGTGGGTGCAGTCCGCGCACAGGCCGGTGTGCAGCCGGGCCGCGCAGCGGGGAGCCAGGTCCCGGCCGATGTTCGTCGCGCCAATCAGGAAGGCCTCGGGCTTCAGCTCCTCAATGACGTCGCAGATGACCTTGGCATAGGCGTCCGTGTTGTAGACGGACAGCATGGGGCTCTCGCAGACATAGACCTTGTCCGCGCCGTAGCCGCCCAGCTCCTTGGCTGTAGCTTCAATGCCCTCGCCGCCCAGGAGGAGGCCGCAGAGGTTCACGCCCAGCTCGTTGGCCAGGTCCCGGCCCTTGGAAATCAGCTCGAAGTCGGTGGGCATCAGCTTGCCCTCGCGCTGCTCGCAAAAGACCCAAACGTCCTTGAAGGCAGCGATATCCGCGCTATTGAAAGTAGACATGTTCTATATACTCCCTTCTCAGATAATGTGTTTGCCGGCCAGGATGGAAGCCAGCTTCTCGCAGGTCTCCTTGCCGTCGCCCTCCAGCATCATGCCCGCGCCCTTCTGGGGAGGCGTGAAGCTCTTGAAGATGTTGGTGGGAGAGCCCTTCAGACCGATGGTGCTGGGGTCGATGAGCTTGTGGTCCTTGAGCTTGTCAAAGTCGAAGGTCTCCAGGGGCTTGTTGTAGGTCGCGTAGATGCCGCCGATGGACATATAACGGGGGTTGTTCAGCTCCTTGATGC
>CATOKC010000004.1 GCA_951800675.1 uncultured Oscillibacter sp. | reverse complement strand
CGGAGAACTCCAACACCCAGCGCCACGCCGCCGAGTTCTGGATGATCGAGCCGGAGATGGCCTTCTGCGATCTGGCGGGGGACATGGACGTGGCGGAGGCCATGATCAAGTACGCCATCCAAAAGGTCATGGAGCGCTGCCCCGACGAAATCAGCTTCTTCAACAGCTTCGTGGACAAGGGGCTCAAGCAGCGGCTGGAGCATGTGGCCTCCTCCGACTTCGGCCGGGTGAGCTACACGGAGGCCGTGGAGATTCTGGAGAAGAACAATGACCAGTTCGACTACAAGGTCTACTGGGGCTGCGACCTCCAGACGGAGCACGAGCGGTATCTCACGGAGCAGGTCTTCAAGCGCCCGGTGTTTGTGACGGACTATCCCAAGGAGATCAAGGCCTTCTATATGCGCCTCAACGACGACGGGAAGACCGTGGCCGCGGCGGACTGCCTGGTCCCCGGCATCGGGGAGATCATCGGCGGAAGCCAGCGCGAGGAGCGGCTGGAGGTCCTGGAGCGCCGCATCAAGGAGCTGGACATGGACCCGGAGAGCTACTGGTGGTACTGCGATTTGCGGCGCTACGGCTCCTGCCGCCACGCGGGCTTCGGCCTGGGGTTCGAGCGGCTGGTAATGTATCTCACCGGCGTGAGCAATATCCGGGACGTGCTGCCGCATCCCCGCACGGTGGGCAGCGCAGACTTCTAAGCCGCGCTTGGCGATTGTGAAAAGCTCCCCCGAAAGGGGGAGTTTTTTCTTGTCCTTCGGGCGGGGGACGCGCAAGGCGCGCCTCCGTTTTTTATGCATGTCTTCTGCCCGCGGCATGGTGCGGGCGGGGGGTGGAGGCGGTCGAACGGACTGCCTCCTCTTTCCGCTGCCGCTGATGCTCCGATAAACGAATCCGTAGGGGCGGACCTATGTGTCCGCCCTTCCCCGAAATGCCGGTGCCTGGGTGGGACCAGCCATGCCCCCTTACGAAATCATCTCACCGCCGATCTGGTAGTCCGTCCAGGTCCCGCCCTGGGGCCACATGGCGGAGCAGCCATAAAAGGTATATGCCCCCAGGGAGGACCGCCACTTCTCCGCGTTGAAAAACAGCGTGGGCAAAGAATAGTCCTCCCCCTCGTGGTCCTCGCTGGGCGTGATGGAGAGGAGGCACCCGTCCTCCCAGTGGAGGAACGCCGCCCCCTCCGGCGCGCCGTTCCCTAGGGGCTCAGAGGTTAGATAGCCCTGCTTCTCCAGCTCCTCAAACGTGGCGGCAAAGGCTTCCACTCCGCGGAGCTCCCCAAAGCGGTGGACCAGCGCCAGCTTCTCCCCCTCCGTCAGCTCCCCGGGGGCCCGGGAGAGGTCCAGGGCGATTTGGGAAATGTCCCCGTTCAGCGCCGGGTCCTTCTTCCACAGGTCGTCCAGCACCTGGAGATACAGCCCACAGAGGTCGAACATAGTCCCGCCGCCGTTCCGCCCCCGGCCACGGGACCAGGCGGAGACGGAATACACCTCCCCCAATTGGGCCGGGAAGCTCTCCAGCACATGGCCGTTGAAGGCCACGTCCACCGCCATGCCGTCCTCCAGGACCGACGGCTCCGCCGCCTCCCCATCCAGGGTCACGGGCACGTCCTTTACGTTCAGCCGGTAAACCCCGGTTCCGCCGTAGAGCCCTTCGTCCAGCTCCGCCAAAAGCAGATTTCCGTCCTCCGCCCCGTCCACAACGCGGCAGGTGAGGACCGTGGGCTCTTCGTCCTCCGCCAGGGAGGGGGGGACGCCCGCGGGGTCCGCCGGGGCCGCGGGGCCCTCCGTCCGGGCCGGGGACTCCGGCGTTTCCGCCGCCGGGGCGCAGGCCGTCAGCAATAGGCAGAGGGCCAGAATAAACACACGTTTCCAGAGCTTCATAAAACCGCCTCCTTTTCCCGTTTAGACGGAAAGGGAGGCGGTTTGGTTCCAGGGTTATTCCCTTTTTTTCAGCCGCCGCAAAACCACGCCCAGCAGCCCCCCTGCCAGGGCGGCGGCTCCCGACGTCCACGCCTGAAACAGGGCCGTGTAGTTGTACAGCCAAAACACGCAGGGCAGGGTCAGCGCCGCGCACGCCGCCGGGTAGAGAAGCCACCAGCGGCGGAGCCGGGTTCCCAGGGGACAGGCGCTGAAAAAGCAGAACAGCGGCAGGACCAGGAAGGGGTAAAAAATTCCCGTCAGCACCGGGAAATCCCGGGCGTCCGCCAGCCGCAGGCCCGGGGGAAGCAGCAGCTCCACCGCCGCCGCCAGAAGAAGGTACGGGGCCAGGGTTTTCCAGGGCGGGTCCGCCCCCTCCAGGCCGGAGGATTTCCGAATGGCCCACACGTCGGACTGCCACTCCAGAAACCGGACGGACCATTTCAGCACGTACAGCAAAAGCAGCAGGCCCAGAAGGCACAGCCAGCTTTCCCGGATGGGGAACCACCGGCACCGCCACCCCGCCAGGGAGAACACCGCCGCCGTCCCCAGAAAATGGGCCCCGGACCAGTGGAGGGTCCGCCGCTCCAGGAGGAAGGGAACCTCCATGGTGTTCAGCGCCGCCCCCAGGAGGCCGGACCAGAAAAACTGGACCAGAGCCGCCGCCACCGGGCTTCCGTAGGCCTCCGCCATGGCCCCGGGCACCACCAGCAGATTTCCGCCCTCCGGCCTGGGGATGGTGAAGGCGTTTCCCAGCACAAACACCAGATAGACCAGGGCGATTCCCCAGGGGAAGCCCGCCTTGACCCGCCGGAGGAATTCCCGCCGGACTTCGGATTTGCTCATATCCTCAGCACCTCCTTGATTTTCTTCACGTACCGCCGGGAGACGTAGGTAACCACGCCGCCCTCCAGGGTCACCCGGATGGTGCCGGACAGGCTTAAATCCAGGGCCGTCACCCGCTTCCAGTTGACGATTTCCGAGTGGGACACCCGGACGAAGGTCCGCCGGTCCAGCCGCTCCTCCAATTCATACAGCCGGAGGCGGACGGTGTAAACCGCCCCGCCCAGGGCCTGGGCCCGGACCTCCTTGTCCTCGCCGTAGAACCGCAGGACCTCCCCTGGGTCCAAGGGCACGGCGGTCCCCTCCCGAAAGAGCGTCAGCCGCTCCGGCTCCTCCAGCCGCCGCAGGAGGGACTGGAGCTCCTCCGTCTCCCCCGGAGAGAGCACCTTTACCAGCAGCTCCTCCAGGGCCGGGTCCAGGGTCACGTCGATTTTCAAAGCGCCCGCCTCCTCTCTGCCCTCAGTATACCCAAAGCGGGCCCCGCCGTCCAGGGCTCTTGGACCATCGGCCCCGGAGGGGGGACGGACGGTCAAAACGCCTCCCCCGCGTTTGCGGGGGAGGCGCAGCTTTATTCGGGGCTTCTGGGATAGGGCTTCGGGTCGTCGGTCAGGCCCGCCAGATAGTCCATGCTGGTCTCCAGCGCCAAGGCGACGCGCCGGCACTGTTCAAAGGACATGCTTCGCTTCCCCGTTTCGATTTTGGAATAATCGCTCTGGTCAATTCCCGTCAGCATCTGCATTTTAATTTGGGAAAATCCCCGCTCTTTTCGCAGTTTCTTCAATCTGGACATGCTATCACCCGGCAATATTATGGCAAATTGACCTATTGATATTAGGGTGATTTTGACCTATACTAGGGGGTGAGGTGAGCGCGATGAATTCTGAAATTCCCCAGGCCTTGTATGAAAAGACCCTTGAGCAGATGGTCATGGTTTACGTAAATTCCCTGAGCATAGAGGAACTGGCCCCCAAGCTGAACGCCGAGGCCATGAGTCTGCTCTCCGAGATCAAGGCGGTCCTGGACGACGACGCCCTGGAGGACCCGGCGTGTTTCCACCGGATTGACGCCATTGTCAACGCTTTCTGGGCAAAAGGAATCTATACGCCAAGGCACGATTGGTAAGAAAAAGGAGCGGGGCATGCCCCGCTCCTTCTTCTTCGCGAAATTTTTTGAAATGGGGCTTGACAAAACAAAAATTATGTGTAAAATAAGCAATAGATTAAGAAGCTAAAGAATTGTTTATACGGAGGTGGACCATGACCAAGCGGGAGCGGCAGCTTTTGAACTGGATTGAGGAAAACCCCCTCATTTCCCAAAAGGAGCTGGCGGACAAGGCGGGCATCACCCGCTCCTCCGTCGCCGTGCATATCTCCAACCTGATGAAAAAAGGCTACATCACCGGCAAGGGCTACATCGTCCAGACCGCCCCCTATGTCACCGTCGTGGGGGGCGTGAACGTGGACATCGGCGGCCGCCCGGAGGCGGCTTTGGTTGCGCGGGATTCCAACCCCGGCGCGGTCCACTCGTCTCTTGGGGGCGTGGGGCGGAACATCGCCCACAACATGGCCCTGATGGGCCTGGACGTGCGGCTGCTGACCGCCTTCGGGGACGACCTCAACGCCCAGAAGCTGGCCGCCAGCTGCGGGGAGCTTGGCATCGACATCTCCCAGTCCCCCGTCATCCCCGGCGGGCGGACCTCCACCTACCTCTTTATCAACGACGAGCGGGGGGACATGGCCCTGGCCGTCAGCGACATGGAGATTTACCGGCACCTGACCCCCCAGGCCCTGGCCCAGCGGCGCAAGCTCCTGGACGCCAGCCAGGTGGTGGTTATCGACACCAACATCCCCGAGGAGAGCATCGCCTGGCTGGCGGAGAACTGCGCCGCCCCTCTCTTCGCCGACCCGGTGTCCACCGCCAAGGCCGTGAAATTAAAGCCTGTCCTGGGCAAGCTCCACACCTTGAAGCCCAACCGTCTGGAGGCGGAGCTCCTCTCCGGCGTGCCCATCACCGGCGAGGCCAGCCTGAACAAAGCCGCCGACGCCCTTTTGGAAACCGGCCTGCGCCGGGTGTTCATCTCCCTGGGGGCGGAGGGCGTGTTCGCCGCGGACCGCAGCGGCCGGGCGCGGCTGCCATGCCTTCCGGCGGAGCTGGTAAACGCCACCGGCTGCGGGGACGCCTTCATGGCCGCCATCGCCTGGGCCTATCTCCGGGGCACGGATTTGGCGGACACCGCCCGGGCGGGCCTGGCCGCCTCCTCCATCGCCATGGAGAGCAGGGAGACCATCAACCCCGCCATGAGTGAGGAGGCCCTGGAAAGCCGCCTGATCAACGCTTGATCCATCTCAAATTCATATATTTTTGGAGGTCAACATCATGAACATGAACAAGTATCTGGACGTCGCCGCCGAAGTCAAGGAAGCCCTGGAAGCCGGAAAGCCGGTGGTGGCCCTGGAATCCACCATCATCTCCCACGGCATGCCCTATCCCCAGAACGTGGAAACCGCCCTGAAGGTGGAGGCCATCATCCGGGAGAACGGGGCCGTCCCCGCCACCATCGCCGTCCTGGGCGGCCGCCTGAAGGCGGGCCTCTCCCCCGAGGAGATTGACTATCTCGGCAAGACCGGCGCGGGCGTGGCCAAGGCCAGCCGCCGGGATCTCCCCATCCTGGTGGCCCAGGGACGGGACGGAGCCACCACCGTCACCACCACCATGATCATCGCCCACATGGCGGGCATCCAGGTCTTCGCCACCGGCGGCATCGGCGGCGTGCACCGGGGCGCCGAGACCACCATGGACATCTCCGCCGACCTGGAGGAGCTGGCCCGGACCCCCGTCATGGTGGTCTGCGCCGGGGCCAAGTCCATTCTGGACCTGGGGCTGACCCTGGAATACCTGGAGACTCACGGCGTGCCCGTCATCGGCTACGGCACCGAGGAGCTCCCCGCCTTCTACACCCGGAAGTCCGGCTTTGGCGTGGACTACCGCGTCGACACCCCCGCCGATCTGGCGAAGTCCTTCTATGTGAAGCAGGACATGGGTCTGGTGGGCGGCATGCTGGTGGCGAACCCCATCCCGGAGGAGTACTCCATGGACGCGGACGTCATCGGAAAAGCCATCTCCGACGCGGTGGACGAGGCGAAGGTCAAGGGCATCCACGGCAAGGAGACCACCCCCTTCCTGCTGGCGAAGATCAAGGAGCTCACCGGCGGCAGCTCCCTGGACAGCAACATCCAGCTGGTGTATAACAACGCTAAGCTCGCCGCCAAGACGGCGGTGGAGCTGGCGGGACTTGCCAAGAACTAAGACCTGTGCTACAATGGACCGGCTGGGAATCCAGCCGGTCTCGTTTTCCTGTGGGGCCTGCCTCCCAGGTCAGGCCATTGCCCATTTCAGCACAGGCTTGATTCCCCGAAATGAGGTGTACATATGAATCTCGCCCTCCTCTCCGCCGTCTACGAGCCGGAGGCGCACAATGATTTTATCTGGGCCGTGATCGGCTCCCCCTGGGGGCTCCTGGCCTGCTGGCTGGTGCTGATCAATCTTATCACCTTCCTGGCCTTCGGCGCAGACAAGTGGAAGGCCAAGCGGAAGGAGAAAAAGGAAACCGTCCGCCGGATTCCCGAGAAAAACCTTCTCCTCCTGGCCGCCGCCGGGGGCAGCGCGGGGGCCCTTTTGGGCATGAAGGTCTTTCGCCACAAGACCCTCCACAAGGCGTTCCGGTTCGGCGTGCCGCTGATTCTGGCCCTGCAAATCCTCATCTCCTTCGGCCTCTGGCTGTACTTCGCCGTCATTCGGTAATCCGAAAGGACAACGTTTGCGTGCCGGCGGGCGGAATGTCCGCCTTTTCTCTCCGGCAAAACGCCTAAAACCCTGGTTTCTATTTGTCAAACCCGCCGAAAAGACGCTCTTTAAGGCGGAAAACGTTGACAACGCTTCCCGGGCTGTCTATAATGATTAACAACTCAGCGGCCGGTGTGGCTGACGCACCGCAAACGTTTCCGGCCTTTTTGAACAGGTGATGGAAGAAGCGGTTTCCGCCGCTCCTTCCCTTTTCTTTACGCCCGGAGGGGCATTTATTTGGAGAGGAGCGAGTCCAGTGCTGCACCAATTGGATTACCTGCGGGAGATCAACACCGTCTCCGTGCTGCTGCGGCTGACCCTGGCCATGTTCTGCGGTGGCATGATCGGTCTGGAGCGGGCCAGGAAGCACCGCCCGGCGGGCTTCCGCACCTATATGCTGGTGTGCATGGCGGCGGCGCTGACCATGCTGCTGGGCCAGTACGAGTCCTATATGCTCCACCACGTCTGGGCGGAGCGGGCCGCGGAAATCGGCATCCGCACCGACGTCAGCCGCTTCGGCGCCCAGGTCATCAACGGCATCGGCTTTTTGGGCGCGGGCACCATTTTGGTGACGGGCCAGCAGAAGGTGAAGGGCCTGACCACGGCGGCGGGCCTGTGGGCCTCGGCCTGCATGGGCCTGGCCGTCGGGGCGGGGTTCTACGAGTGCGTGGGCCTGGCGTTCCTTCTGATCTTCCTGGTGGTCCACCTGCTTCCGGCGGTGGAGCTGTTCATTGTGGAAAACGCGAAAAACATGAATATCTATGTGGAGTTCCAGTCTCTGGACAACGTGGCGGAAATCATCAACCGGATCAAGGCCAAGGACGTGACCATCTACGAGGTGGAGGTGGACCACGGAAAGCAGACTCCCTCCCAGCACCCCAACGCCATCTTCTCCCTGCGGATGAACCGGCCGGGCACCCACGCCAAAATCCTGGCCTCCATCTCAGAGCTGGAGGACGTGTATGTCGTCCACGATATTTAAGCGGATAGGAGGAGAAACGGGATGTTAGCTCTCTTTGACGGCCTGCGGGACGTGACCATCTGGTCCGTGGCCCTGCGGATGACCTTGGCGGTTGTCTGCGGCGGCGTCATCGGCATCGAGCGGGAGTACAAGCGCCGCCCGGCGGGCTTCCGCACCCATATTTTAATCTGCCTCGGCGCGGCCATGACCACCCTGACCAGCCAGTACCTCTACCTGGTCCTGGGCCAGTACACCGACATGGCCCGCCTGGGAGCCCAAGTGGTGGCGGGCATCGGCTTCATCGGCGCGGGCACCATCATCGTCACCCGCCGCCAGCGGGTAAAGGGCCTGACCACGGCGGCGGGCCTCTGGGCGGCGGCCATCATCGGTTTGACCCTGGGCGGCGGCTTCTACGAGGGGGGGCTCTTCGCCACCTTCCTGATTCTCGTTGCCGAGCTCTTCTTCTCCCGGGTGGAGTACCGGATGCTGCAAAACGCCCCGGAGGTCAATCTCTACGTGGAGTACAGCGACAACAAGACCATGGACACGCTGCTCCAGGAGTTCCGGGAGCACGGGCTGAAAATCCTCAACATGGGGATCATTCACTCCAAGTCCAACGAGGAGCACAACGCCTGCGCCATCTTCACCCTGCGGCTCCACAAGGGGCTGGACGTGGAGCATTTGAAGCAGGAGATTCTGGCCACCGCCGGGGTGGTCTCCGTGCGGGAGCTTTGAGCGAACGGGACCGGGAGCGCATGGCGTTCCCGGTCTTTTTGTCCGCCGCCAGAAAATATCCGTCTCCATATTGCGGACATTTTGTGAAAATGCACGATTGACAACGGGGGCGGGGCGTGTTAAGGTAATACCAAATTGGATACCGGCAAAGGAAATCCCCGGAAACAGGCCCTCGGGCCGAGAGACCGGGGACGGATGCGGCTCTGGAGAAGCCCGGAAACGGGTACCGAAGGTGCAAGGCGGCGCGTGGGAGCGTCCGCCGAATCTCTCAGGTAAAAGGACGGAGTGGAACGGCACGGGGGGATTCCCCTGTTTCCGTCCTCTTGTTCGGAGCGGCGCGGGCCGTTCCTTTTATTTTTAGGAGGGAAACAATCTATGTTACAGCAAGTGCAAGCAACGCTTCTGCCCATTGTGCAGACCATCAACGCCTATCTGTCCGACTATATCCTGGTGGGGCTTCTCATCGCCGTGGGCCTGTGGTTCTCCATCAAGACCCGCTTTGTCCAAATCCGCTGCTTCGGCGAGGGCATGGGGAAGGTGTTCGGCAGCCTCTCCCTCTCCGGCGGGCGGCATGAGGGGGGCATGAGCTCCTTCCAGGCCCTGGCCACCGCCATTGCCGCCCAGGTGGGCACCGGCAACATCGTGGGCGCTTCCGGCGCGATTCTCACCGGCGGCCCCGGGGCCATCTTCTGGATGTGGATCATCGCCTTCTTCGGCATGGCCACCATCTATTCCGAGGCCGTCCTGGCCCAGGAGACCCGGGTGAGGGACAAGGACGGCAGCATCCAGGGCGGTCCCGTGTACTACATCACCACGGCTTTTAGGGGGGCCTTCGGCAAGTTCCTTGCGGGCTTCTTCTCCATCGCCATCATCCTGGCCCTGGGCTTCTTCGGCTGCATGGTCCAGTCCAACTCCATCGGCTCCACCTTCCAGACCGCTTTCGGCGTGCCCTCCTGGATCATCGGGGTCATTCTGGTGGTGATCTGCGGCGTGATTTTCCTGGGCGGCGTGCAGCGCCTGGCCTCCGTCACGGAGAAGGTCGTCCCCATCATGGCGGCCCTCTTCGTCCTGGGCGGGCTGGTGGTGCTGGTGGTCCGGGCCAAGTACCTCCCCGCCACCGTGGCTATGATCTTCCGGTACGCTTTCCAGCCCCAGGCCATCCTGGGCGGCGGCTTCGGCGCGGCGCTGAAAATCGCCCTGAGCCAGGGCGCCAAGCGGGGCCTCTTTTCCAACGAGGCCGGTATGGGCTCCACCCCCCACGCCCACGCGCTGGCCAACGTGTCCTGCCCCCACGATCAAGGCGTGGTGGCCATGATCGGCGTGTTCATTGACACCTTCGTGGTGCTGACCCTCAACGCCCTGGTGATCATCTCCACCCTCTACACCGAGGGCGGTCCCCTGGCGGGCGGGTATACCGGCTCCGTCACCGAGGTCATCGGCAAGGCCAATCTGGCTCAGACGGCCTTCGGCGTGGTGTTCGGGGAGAACCTGGGGGCCATGTTTGTGGCGGTGTGCCTGTTCTTCTTCGCTTTCTCCACCATCCTGGGGTGGAACCTCTTCGGCAAGATTAACATGACCTACCTGTTTGGAAAGAAGTCCATCGTGGCTTATACGCTGATTGCCCTGGTGTTTATCTTCCTGGGCACCCTGGCGTCCAACGACCTGGTGTGGGAGCTGTCGGATATGTTCAATAACCTGATGGTCATTCCCAACGCTATCGGCCTCTTCGGCCTGACCCGCCTGGTGGTCAAGTGCGTGAAGTGAGATTTCGCCTTTCGACAGAAAAAAGAGACAGCTCAGAATGGGCTGTCTCTTTTTGCGGCCCCCCACAGGGGGGGACGAGGGACGGGGAACGCGCAAGGCGTGCTTCCGGTTTTTACGCGTGTCTCATGCCCGCGGCGTACCCCTTGCGGGTGCTCGGCGGCCCGTTCCCCCGGAACCTCCATGCTGCCCATGGCCCATTCCTCCCGGGATTGCCTTCCTACCGATAGACCGCCCTCCCCCAAGGTCTGCCCGGCTCAATCCTGGGCAAACAGGGCGTTGTAGTCCACATGGAGGACTTCAGCTAATTTGTCAATCTCAAAAACGGAGACGGCCCGGTGCCCGGTCTCAATATGTCCAACAATGGTCGCTGATAAATCACAGCCGTTCACCTGTAGACGGGCCGCCAATTCCTTTTGCGTCAGGCCCAGCCGCTTTCGGTAATGCCGGACCTTCGCGCCAATGTTTCGGCGCATGGGCGTGCTGCGTTTCATAAAAAACTCCATATATATAGGATATATCTTGATGATATGTAATTCATCTGCTATAATGCCTACATATATGTAGAAAACTGATGTTTTGGAGGCGACTCAGAATGAAGCACAAGTCTCCTGCGTGCCAACTGAAAGACCGGGAAGCATGCCCTCTGGGCATCGCCATTGCCCGAGCCATCCAAGTTGCCCGGGACGAAAAGGACGCGGTGCGCCGTGTTTGTATTCTTCTGGGCGTTTGGGATATTAACATAGACCCCAGCGAACTGGGGTCTTTTTCTCAGGCTTCCGCCTTCCGCTCCGGCGATACCCCTTCCCCATAGGGCAGCAAGAACACCGGCACCCCCTCCGACGCCGGGGCGATGGCGTACATGGGCCAGAAGCAGGCCAGGCCCTCCGCCGTTAAGTAGAAGTTCTGGGGGTTGAACCGCCGCCGGAGCTGGCGCCGCCAGTCCTCCCGCCAGCGGCCCGCCCCGGCCCGCTCCCGCCGCCGGATCTCCTCCTCCGCGTGGCGGAGAATCCGCTTTTTCCAGGCCGCCCCGGCGGGGAAGAAGTCCTTCAGCGGCACCGGGTATCCCGCCGCCAAATCCCAGGTGTCCCCCCGCCGGGTCACCAGGGCCGGGCCGGGGCCCAAGGTCTCCCGGGTCTGGGTGTAGAGGCTCCAAAGCCCCCCCTCGTGATAGGTCACCTGGTAAGAAAGCTCCGCCCGGAAGGCGGGCAGGGGGCGGCTGGCCTCCAGGGCCGCCCGGCACTCCGCCGCCGCCTGGGGAAACAGGCACCGCTCGCAGTAGCGCAGGAACGCGCGGCACTGCAATTGATAAAAGCGCTTGATTCGCCGGGCCGTCCGGTCCTTCCCCTCCGGCTCCGGCGCCTGGGCCAGGGCCGACAGCACCGGCACACCCTCCACCGTCCACTCCCGCTCCGCCGCGAAGGGCTCCGTTTTCAGGGCCAGACGCTCTCCCACAGCCACCGCTCCTCTCCCCGTATTTCTCCAGCCTATGCGCCGGAGGGGGAGGCGGTGACAAGGGAGGGCGTTTTTCCCGAAATTTTCCCCAAAAGCCCCCTTTACTTTCACGCTCTGAAAGGTTAAAATAGAGGTGCTGAAATCAACGACAGGAGGTCTCATGGTGAAGATCGGCAAAAAAGAAAAAAGCGGACAGCTCTACAGGGCCATTTTGCAGCTCCGGGACGAGGAGGAGTGCTATCAGTTTTTTCAGGACCTTTGCACCGTGGCGGAGCTCAGGAGCATGGAGCAGCGCTTCGAGGTGGCCTCCCTGCTGGACGACGGCATGATCTATAACGAGATTTTGGAGCGCACCGGCGCGTCCAGCGCCACCATCAGCCGGGTGAACCGCTCGCTGAACTACGGCACCGGGGCCTATGCCCAGCTCTTCGCCCGGATGAAGGACAAGCCCTCATGAGCGCCTATAACGCCCTGGCCGCCAGCTACGACGGCCTCATGGCCGACGGGTCCTACCGCCGCCGGGCGGCGTTTCTTGCGCGGCGGCTCCGCGAAAGCCCCATCCCCGTGGAGACGGTGCTGGACCTGGCCTGCGGCACGGGGACCATCGCGTGCCTTCTGGCGAAGAAGGGCTACCGGGTCCTCGCCACCGACGGGTCCGAGGAGATGCTGACCCAGGCGGCGGCCAAGGCGGCGGGCCTGGAGCGCCCGCCCCTGTTCCTCCACCAGGCCATGCCCAGGCTCCGCCTGGCCCAGCCGGCGGACGCGGTGGTCTCCACTTTGGATTCCCTGAACTACCTGACGGCGGAGCGGGATTTGAGGGAGACCTTCCGCCATGTCCGCCGCTGGCTCAAGCCGGGGGGCCTGTTCCTCTTCGACGTGAACACCCCCTACAAGCTCCGGCGGATGGACGGGCAGCTCTACATGGACGAGACGGAGGAGAGCTTCTGCGTCTGGCGGACCTTCTTTTCCGAGAAAAAGCAGATCTGCGCCTATCAGGTGGACCTGTTCCGCCTCCGGCCCGACGGGGCCTGGGACCGCTCCTTCGAGGAGCACCGGGAGCGGGCCTGGAGCGAGGCGTTTTTGCGGGAAGCCCTGGGCGAGGCGGGCTTTTCCTCCGTCCATCTGACGGGGGACCTGACGGATAAGCCCCCGAGGCTCAACGAGGACCGCTGGCAATTTCAATGCTGCTGAAGCAAGGAGTTTGAACCATGAGCGACCAATTGATCCGGGCCATCTCCCAGGACGGCCTGATAAAAGTCTCCGCCGTGTCCACCCGGGACCTGACGGAGCGGGCCCGGCAGATCCACAAGACCCTGCCGGTGGCCACGGCGGCCCTGGGCCGCCTTCTGGCGGGGGCCTCCATGATGGGCAACGCCCTGAAAGAGGAGGCCGCCAGCCTCACCCTGCAAATCAAGGGCGGCGGCCCACTGGGGACCCTGCTGGCGGTGTCGGACCACGAGGGCAACGTCCGGGGAACGGTGGAGCACCCCGCCGTAGACCTTCCCCTCCGGGAGGACGGGAAGCTGGACGTGGGGACCGCCGTAGGAAACCAAGGGACTTTGACGGTAATTCGGGACCTGCGGATGAAGGAGCCCTATGTGGGCAGCGTGGGCCTTCTCTGGGGGGAGATTGCCGAGGACATCGCCCTCTACTTCGTGGAGTCCGAGCAGATTCCCACGGCCTGCGGCCTGGGGGTACTGGTGGACCGGGACCAGAGCGTCCTGTCCGCCGGAGGGTATCTGGTCCAGCTCCTCCCCGGTGCGGGCGAGGAGACGGCGGAGCGGCTGGAGGCCTCTCTCCGGGCCGCCGGGCCGGTGACAGAGCTTTTGAGGGCCGACCCGGACCCGGAGGCCCTGCTCCGCGCGGCCCTGCCGGGCCTTGCGCTGGAGGTGCTGGAGAAGCGGCCCATCGCGTACCGCTGCGATTGCAGCCGGGAGCGGATGGAGCGGGCCCTCATCAGCCTGGGCCGGGAGGAGCTGCGGGCCATGATCGACGAGCAGGGGAGCGCGGAGCTGACCTGCCGCTTCTGCGACAACGCGCAGCGCTTCTCCCGGGAGGAGCTGGAGGCTTTGCTGGCGTCCTGCTGAGAGGACGCCCGATTCGGAGATTCATCCTGTAGGGGCGGACCTGTGTGTCCGCCCCTGCGCCTCTCCATAAAATACGAGGCGGGGCGTTTTCCCCCGCGGCAATGTCCTGCCCCGGGGAAAAGATTCCGAATCCCGCCCGGTTTTCCAAAAAATCGCCAAACCCCCATTGACAAGCCCAAATTCTGCTGATATACTAGGGAAGCCGCTTTGAATGGGCCTGAATAAGTGCGCGCAGACGCCGCCCCCGACAGCGAGCCCGTAAATGAAGGAGTTGAAACAAGCATGAACGCGATCATCGTGACCGGCGGAAAGCAGTACAAGGTGGCCGAGGGCGACGTGGTCTACATCGAGAAGCTGCCCCAGGAGGCCGGCGACGCCGTGAAGTTCGACCAGGTCCTGGCCGTCATCGACGGGGACAAGGCCACCTTCGGCGCTCCCACCGTGGCCGGCGCCTCCGTGGAGGCCAAGGTCGTCAAAAACGGCAAGGGCAAGAAGATCCGCATCTTCAAGTACAATCCCAAGAAGGGCTACCGCAAGCGTCAGGGCCATCGTCAGCCCTATACCAAGGTCGAGATCGGCAAGATCTCCGTCTGAGCATGACCAGCGTCACCTTCCACACGGAAGCGGGCCGGATCACCGGCTTTGAGGCCAAGGGCCACAGCGGCTGGGCCGAGGCGGGGGAAGACCTCCTCTGCGCGTCCATCACCGCCGCCGTCACCCTGGTGGAGGCCACCGTCAACGACGTTTTGGGCCTTGCCGCCGCGGTGCGGATTGACGAGGACAAGGCGCTGATTTCCCTGCGCCTTCCCGGAGCCTTAGGCCCCACGGCGGAGAGCGCCTGCCAGACCCTTCTGACAGGGCTGATGGTCTATTTCACCATGCTCCACGACGAGTACCCGGACAACATTGAGGTTTTGGAAGCGGACTGAGGTCCCCTTCCCCATCTAAAATCTTTCAGAAAGGATGGTCCCTGACATGATTCGCATTGGTTTACAGTTCTTCGCCCACAAGAAGGGCGGCGGCTCCACCAAGAACGGCCGCGACTCCAAGGCCAAGCGCCTGGGCCCCAAGCGGGCGGACGGCCAGTTCGTCCTGGCGGGCAACATTCTCGTCCGCCAGCGCGGCACCCACATTCACCCCGGCGTGAACGTGGGCCGCGGCAGCGACGACACGCTGTTTGCCACCGCCAGCGGCACGGTCCGCTTCGAGCGGCTGGGCAAGGATCGCAAGCAGGTCTCTGTCTACGAGGCTGAGTGAGCGTTTTAGAAGGGCCTGGACATCCTGTCCGGGTCCTTTTTCTCCCCCCTTCCCAGGGGGTGGGGGGCCGGCCCTTCGGGCGGGGGGGATTTCAGCCATGATGATGGCTGGTGCAATGCACCCCCCATTTTCTCTTTTTCTTCCAGAAGAAAACGAGAAAACGGGCCGTGCACGGTCCAAAAGAGAAAAAGAAGTAACGGGGGACGCGACGGGGGCGCGGCTGAATGATCGGCGGAGCCGGAATGACTTCCCACGCGCAATTGGATTGAGCGGGGGTTTGTTCCTCAACGAATGGACAAGCTCCTCTTTTCGCTGCCGCTAGTTGGGTTTTTACAGGCGGCCGAGTGTTACCCCTATGGACAGGCCGGAGCGGAATACCGCTTGCTCCTCTGTGAGCTTGACGGTGAACTGACGGGACAGCAGGTCCTCCAGCCGCCGGTTCTGCTCTGCCGTCAGGGTGGAGCGGAATCTCGCCCAGTCTCGCTCTAAGCCGTGGACGGTCTTTCGGTACTCCGGGGTTTCCAAGCTTTGAGGAATACAATGATCTTCGGAGTAAAAGTATAGATGATTGATAAGGTCCGTCATAAAATCATCTCCTCGGAATAGTACTAAACATTATGTTCCGAACGGTATGTTATAAGTATAACGGTCGAGACCTCATTTGTCAAGAGGAGTGGGGGATTTATGAGCGCGTTTTCCGAGAATTTAAAAATTTGTCGAAAGCGGCTTCAGAGGAGCCAGGAAGTCGTGGCGGTTCAATGCGGCATGTCCTCGATGTCTTACCGCCGCTATGAAAGTGGAGAGCGGGAACCGAACCTGAGTAAGCTGTGCGTCCTTGCCGACTATTACGGCGTCACCCTGGACCAACTAGCGGGCCGGGAGCCGTTACCACCAGGGTAGCGGCAGCGAAAAGAGGAGCTTGTCCATTCGTTGAGGAACAAACCCCCGCTCAATCCAATTGCGCGTGGGAAGTCATTCCGGCTCCGCCGATCATTCAGCCGCGCCCCCGTCCCTCGTCCCCCCGCAGGGACGATACTTCCTTTTCTCTTTTGGACCGTGCACGGCCCGTTTTCTCTTTTCCTTCTGGAAGGAAAAGAGAAAATGGGGGGTGCATTGCACCAGCCATCGCTGGTTGCCAATCCGCCCCGCCCGAAGGGCGAGTACAAGCCTCCCCCAAAGGGGGAAACCTTAAGGAGACCTTTATGTCATCAGGATTTATCGACAAAGCCCGTATCACGGTAAAAGCCGGCAATGGCGGCAACGGCGCCATCGCCTTCCATCGGGAGAAATATGTCGCCGCGGGCGGCCCCGACGGCGGCGACGGCGGGCGGGGCGGCTCCATCATCCTCCAGGTGGACGACCATATGTCCACCCTGATGGACTTCCGCTATAAGCGCAAATATTCCGCCGCTAACGGCGCCGACGGCCAGGGGGGCCGCAAGTCCGGCAGGGACGGCCAGTCCCTCACCATCCGGGTCCCCCGGGGTACCCTGGTCCGGGAGGCCGAAACCGGCGAGATTATGGCCGACATGAGCGGCAGCGAGCCCTTCGTCCTCTGCCGGGGGGGCCGGGGCGGCTGGGGCAACAGCCACTTCGCCACCCCCACCCGCCAGGTCCCCCGCTTCGCCAAGGCGGGCCTCCCCGGGGAGAGCCACGACGTCATCCTGGAGCTAAAGCTCCTGGCGGATGTGGGCCTGGTGGGCTTCCCCAACGTGGGCAAGTCCACCCTCCTGTCGGTTGTCTCCAAGGCCCAGCCCAAGATCGCCAACTACCACTTCACCACCCTCTTCCCCAACCTGGGGGTGGTCTGGGTGGAGGATGGCGTCAGCTTCGTCCTGGCGGACATCCCCGGCATTATCGAGGGGGCCAGCGAGGGGGCGGGCCTGGGCCACGACTTCCTCCGCCACGTCGACCGCTGCCGCCTGCTGGTCCATGTGGTGGACGTGTCCGGCAGCGAGGGCCGGGACCCGGTTGCCGACTTCGACGCCATCAACGAGGAATTGAAGCGCTACAGCCCGGATCTCGCGGAGCGGCCCCAAATTGTGGCCGCCAACAAGACGGACATCCTGGAGGACCCGGCCCCGCTGGAGGCCCTCCGGGCCCATGCGGAGGCCTTGGGCTATCCCCTGGTGGAGATTTCCGCCGCCGCCCACAAGGGCACCCGGGAGCTGGTGCAGCTGGCGGCGGAGCGGCTGTCCGTGCTGCCGCCCATCGCCGTGTATGAGCCGGATTACGTGCCCCGGGCCCCCAAGGCGGACGCCTCCGCCCCCCTGGACATCCAGCACGAGGACGGCGTGTGGATCGTGGAGGGTCCCTGGCTCCAGCGGCTGATGGCCAACGTCAACTTCGCCGACTACGAGAGCCGCATGTGGTTCGACAAGGCCCTCCGGGACGCGGGGGTGTTCCGGCGGCTGGAGGAAATGGGCATCCAGGACGGGGACACCGTGTCCATGGACGGCTTTGAGTTCGAGTACCAGAGGTAAACAGACAAGAGCAAGAGCATTTGGCCTCTTTCCGGCCGAATGTTCTTGCCTTTTTTCTCCGTTTCCTGTACAATTGACTAGAGCTTGTTTGAAAATTGTCAGCGCGCCCAAACAGCGGGCCTTTTTCTGCCATACATCGTTAAATTTTCTTGCCATCCGTCAGGATGCCCGCGAAAATTTGCCTTGTCCGGCAAAAAAATTCCTCGCTGTTGGGCATATCGCTAATTACCAAACAAGCCCTAAACCGTGAAACCTGAAAACTTTGATACATATTGGGAGGAACCCGACATGACCTATCAGGAAGTCCTGGAAAACGCCCGTACCTGTATGGGCCCCCACTGCAAGTCCTGCCCCACCTGCAACGGCCTGGGCTGCCGCAACACCATTCCCGGCCCCGGGGCCAAGGGCATTGGCACCGGCTTCATCCGCAACTACCAGAAGTGGCAGGAGCTCTGCGTCAATATGGACACCATCTGCGAAAACAAACCCGCGGACACCTCCCTCACCCTCTTCGGGCAGAAGCTGGACCTCCCCGTCTTTGCCGCCCCGGTGGGGGCCATGCAGCTCCACTACGGGGACAAGTACAACGACCTGGCCTATAACGACCTGCTGGTGGCCGCCTGCGCCCAGGCGGGCATCGCCGCCTTCACCGGCGACGGCACGAACCCCGCCGTCATGGAGGCCGCCGCCGAGGCCCTGAAAAAGCAAAGCGGCCGGGGCGTACCCACCATCAAGCCCTGGAATATCGAGACCATCCGGGAGAAGCTGGCCCTGGCGCAGGCGGCGAAGCCCTTCGCCATCGCCATGGACATCGACGCGGCGGGCCTGCCCTTCCTGAAAAACCTCCAGCCCCCGGCGGGCAGCAAAACCGTGGAGGAGCTGCGGAACATCGTGAAGCTGACGGAGGGCGCCCCCTTCATCCTCAAGGGCATCATGACCGTCCGGGGGGCGGAGAAGGCCCTGGAGGCCGGGGCCAGCGGCATCGTGGTCTCCAACCACGGCGGCCGGGTGCTGGACCAGTGCCCCGCCACGGCGGAGGTCCTGCCCGCCATCGCGGACGCCGTGGGCGGGCGGATGACCATTCTGGTGGACGGCGGCGTCCGCTCCGGCCTGGACGTGTTCAAGGCCCTGGCCCTGGGGGCGGACGCGGTGCTCATCGGCCGTCCCTTTGTGAACATGGTCTACGGCGGCGGGGCCGAGGGGGTCCAGGTCTACGTGGACAAGCTGAAAGCCGAGCTGGCCGACGCCATGGCCATGTGCGGAGCTCACTCCCTGGCGGAGATTCGCCGGGATATGATTTTTGGATATTGAGCAGCGGACGGGCCGCCGGGGGAATCCTCCGGCGGCCCGTGTTTGGGCCCGGTTCCAGGGGGTATGGGTTTGACCGGCTTCCAGAGGCCCGGCGGTTTTGGAGGGCGGACACACAGGTCCGCCCCTACAGGGCGCGCCCCTGCCAAATGCCTGGAGCACGCCGAAAAAGGGGCTTGCGCTTTGGGCGGAATATGGTATACTATAGTTGTTAGAGTTTCGCCGTAAGGCAATATCGATATGAGGTGATTCTATGGTCGGTGGAATTTCAGGTGTCGGGGGCTTTGGCATGGGCTCCGTCGGAGCGTTTTACCAGTCCCGGCTGTCCGAGAATATTCGAAACGCCCGCGGCGCCCAGCAGGCCCAGGAGGGCCGCCAGGGCCAGGTGTGGACCGCCCGGAAAAGTCCCTCCCTGGAAACGCCGGTGCAGCCGGTCCAGGCCGCCCGCCCCATCTCCCGGGACGAGGCGTCTTTGCCGGAGCTGACGAGCCGGCTGGAAAACGACCCGGCGGCCATGGCCGGGCGGATGCGGACCCGGTATGGCGAGGTGCGGCCCGACGGGCTCTTCGTGGAGACCGGGAAGGAGGGCCTCTCCCCCGTGGACGGCTCCCGAAAGAACGCACTGGAGGGGCGGCTCTTCCAGGCGGAAAGCGCCCTGGAGCGGAACGCCCTAAAGGGCGCGCCCAAGGCGGATGAAACGGCGCTTCCCGGCCTGCCGGGGCAGGAGGACGAGGCGAGGTCCGCCGCCATCCCCGGGCGGGAGACCGAAAAGACCCTGGACGGCAAGAGCGCCCAGGGGGCCGAGAGCGCCCAGGAGGCTCTGGAAGCGGGCGAGTGCGAGACCTGCGAGAGCCGGAAGTACCAGGACGGGTCCGACGACATGGGCGTGTCCTTCCAGACCCCCACCAACATCAAGCCGGAGCAGGCGGCCTCCGCCGTCCGGGGCCACGAGATGGAGCACGTCTACCGGGAGCAGGCCAAGGCCGACCGGGAGGGCCGGAAGGTGGTCAGCCAGAGCGTGACCATGCACACGGAAATCTGCCCGGAGTGCGGCAAGTCCTTTGTCTCCGGCGGCACCACCCACACCGTCACCAAGGCGGACACGGACAACGCCGCCCAGCAGCAGGATCTGGCCCGGCAGAATCAGGAAAACCAGAAGCGCACCCCCTTCTCGGCGGTGGCGTAATCGGTGTATCCAGGGCCCCGGAGACGGGGCCCTGTTTTCGTAGTTAGAAATAGGGGGACCCTGCAACCTTTTCCCTGAAAACATCGTCTATATAAGCAAAGGCCCCGCTTGGAAAACGGGGCGGAAAAGGAGGATACACGGATGAAGAGAGGACTTGCCCTGTTTCTGGCCGCCTTGCTGACGGCCCTGACCCTCACCGCCTGCGGAGGCGGAGCCAGCGGCGCCGCCAGCGCCCCCACCGCCAGCGAGAGCCAGACGGCCTATGACGACAGCGGGGACGAGTGGAAGGCCGCGGATATGGAATTCGGCTTTGACGCCCCCGCCGACGCCGCGGGGGGCTCTCCCGCCGAGCCGGGGGCGGCCCCCGATGAGGGCGGAACGCAGGAGGACCGCTTAGCCAACGCCAAAATGGTCTACACCGCCAGCATTCAGGCGGAGACCCAGGACTACGACGCCTGCACCGCCGCCCTGGAGGAGCTGGTGGAGAAGCTGGGGGGCTATCTGGAATACGCCTCCTCCGACAGCCACGGCGACGGCAGCCGGAGCGCCAGCTACACCGTCCGGGTTCCCGCCAAGGAATTCCGGGGCTTTTTGAGGACCGTGGGGGAAATCAGCCACGTCACAAGCCAGGACCAGAACGCCGAGAACATCAGCGAGCGGTACTACGACACGGAGAGCCGCCTGGAAACCCAAAAGACCAAGATGGAGCGGCTTCAGACGCTGCTTTCCAAGGCGGAAAATATGGAGGACATCATCGACCTGGAAAACGCCATCAGCGAGACGGAATATCAGATCGAGCAGCTCACCGGGTCCCTCCGGCATTATGACTCCCTGGTGGATTTCGCCACCATCGACGTTCGCTTGCGGGAGGTGCTGCGCCTCACCGCGGTGGAGGAGGCCCCGCCCACCTTTGGAAGCCGCCTGGGGAACGCCTTCACCGGCGGACTCCGGAGCTTTGGGGACTTCCTCCAGGGGCTGGCGATTTTCCTGGCGTATAACTGGATCTGGCTTCTGGTCCTGGGGCTGATCCTGCTGCTGGTAGTCAAGCTCTCCAAGCGGAGGCAGATTCAGCGGACGGCGACCTTCCGGGAGGCCCGGGAACGGGGGAACGGCTTCTTCAACCGGAAGAAGGACGGGCCGAAAAACCCGGATGACAAACAGGAAAAAGACTGATATACTAAAGGGGCGGGTTCAACCCGCCCCCTATTTTTCAAAACCCGCAAGGAGGAAATACATATGAAACTCACCTGGCTGGGCCACGCCTGCTTCGCCGTGGAGCAGGAGGGCTATCGGATTCTGCTGGACCCCTATACCGGCGTGGAGGGCTACCCCTCCCTGCTGGAGACCGCCTCCCGGGCGGCAGATTGGGAGCAGCGCGCCCGCTGGGAGGCAAAGGGCGGTTACACCGTAACGCGCAAGGTCCGGATGACCATCGTCCGGGAGGGCGGGGAGCACCAGGAATTCCGGCTTCCGGTCCACAAGATTCTTTGCAGCCACAGCCACTTTGACCACAACGCCGTGGACCAGGCGGAGGTGGTCCCCTTCGACGGCCCCTGCCCCTTCACCATCCGCGCCGTGGAGACCTTCCACGATGATCAGGGCGGGGCCCTCCGGGGGACCAACACCATCCATATCCTCTCGGCGGGCGGCGTCACCATCGCCCACCTGGGGGACCTGGGGCACCCGCTCTCGCCGGAGCAGGTGGAGGCCATCGGCCCCCTGGACCTGGCGCTGGTCCCCGTGGGCGGGGTCTACACTGTGGACGCCAAGGGGGCCAAGGCCGTCCGCGAGGCCCTGAATCCCAAGTGCGTCATCCCCATGCACTACCGGCACGCCCCCTACGGTTTGCCCAACGTGGCGGGGGTGGAGGACTTCCTGTCCCTGTGGCCCGCCGGGGCCGTCCGGCGGCTGGAGGGCCCACTCCTGGAGGTGGACGGAACCGCCCGGGGCGTGGTGGTTCCCCAATACTGCGAGGAGGCGTGATATGTACCGTTATCTGCTCTTTGACCTGGACGGGACTCTGACGGACTCCCGGGAGGGCATTGTCCACTGTGTCCGGGAGACCATCCTGGGTTACGGCGGCCCGGTGCCGGAGGAGGAAACCCTGCTCCGCTTCATCGGCCCGCCCCTTCAGGATTCCTTTACGCGCTTTTGCGGCTACAGCCCGGAGAAGGCGGCGGAGGCGGTGGAGCGCTTCCGCCTGATTTACGAGCCCGTGGGCCAGTATGAGAACCGGGCGGCCCCGGGCATGGAAGCCGTCATGGGCCGCTTGAAGGAGCGGGGCTATGTGCTGGCCCTGGCCTCCTCCAAGCCGGAGAACCTGTGCGTTTCCATCTGCGCCCGGTTCGGCTTCACGCCCCACCTCTCCGCCCTGGTGGGAAGTCCGCCCCACGGGGACTGGGAAAAGGAGGACGTGGTCCGGGAGGCCATGCGGCAGCTGGGCCTGACGGAGCGGGACCTTCCCCAGGTGCTGATGGTGGGGGACCGGAAATTCGACGTGCTGGGGGCCCGGGCCTGCGGCGTGGACTGCGCCGGGGTGGAGTTCTTCGGCTACGCCCCGCCGGGGGAGCTGGAGGAGGCCGGGGCGGTGGCTGTGGTGAAAACCCCGGAGGAGCTGGAGGAGTTTATCCTCTCCCACTGAGCCCGGAGGAGGCCGGAGGATGGCCTGTGCAGGGGCACAGGCCCCACAAAGACAGATTTCCGTTCTACAGAAACACCAGCAGCAATAAGCCCGAAATGCTGTAACCTGGGCAGGAGTATGCACCTTCCTTGTGGGGCCTGACCCCCTGGTCAGGCCATTTCCCTGCCCCGCTTCGGATCCATAGGAAACACCGTCAAATCCTCTCCCCCGCCCCAGAGGGCCAGAAAGACCTCCCCCTCGTTCCGGTAGCCCTGGCGGAGGAGGGCTCGGCGGACCCACTCGTCCTCCTTCCCCGCCTGGCGGAGGTTGCCGGAGAGCAGCTTCCCGTCCATGACAAAGGGAGTCTGGACCTGGGACTGGGCGGGATTCTTGTTCAAATCCGCCGGGGTGGCGGGGCGGTCCGCCTCCTTGGGCAGGAAGCTGACGGTGCCGTTGTGCTCGAATACGGCGGTCTGGAGCTGGCTGAGGTCGAACCAGCCGCCGATGCGGCAGTAGGTCAGAAACTCGTTCAGGTCCAGCTTGGCCTTTTTCAGGTTCTCCCGGTAGATGACCCCGTCCTCCAAAAGGACCAGGGGCTTCCCGGTGATCAGGGCCCGGGCTTTCAGGGACTTGCTGGTGAGCAGGGAGATGCCCGCGGCCACCAGCCCATAGACAATCAGGGCGGTGAGGGGCTTGTGGGGCTCCTCCAATTCGGTGGCCAGCTCGGCGGCGGCGGAGCCGATGGTGATGCCCACCACATAGTCGAACATGGTCATTTGGGACACCTGCTTGGCCCCCATCAGCTTGGTGAGGAGGAACAGGGCCAGGATGGACAGCAGGGTGGTCAGGGCGGTCATGCCGATATCTCGCAAAAGCTGCATACAAAACGCCTCCCATGGCAAATGTCGGTTGATGACAGTATGCCGCGGGAGGCGCGTTTTATGTGAATCACGTGACGGACGCGGGCTCCTGGGCCGCGGCGGTCCGCTCCACAGCCTGGTCGTTGGCATGTACGTTGATATACCGGCCCTTGAGCTTGGAATGGAGAATGGTCTGGCTGGAGTACAGCCCCCCGTAGCCGGAGAGGACGTAGCTGACGCAGCAGGCCAGGGCGTAGTACAAAAGCCCTCCGCTGCCAAACAGCTCGATGGCCAGGGCGATGGCGGCCAGGGGGCAGTTGGTGGCCCCGCAGAACACGGACGCGAGGCCCAGCGCCGCGGCAAAGCCCGACGGCGCAGCCGAAGGCCGCCCCCACGAAGAAGGAGGGCACCACCTCCCCGCCCTTGAACCCCGCTCCCAGGGTGACGGCGGTGAACAGGAGCTTCCAGACGAAGGCGGCGGGCCGGACGGTCCCCTCCTCCACGGCGGCGGCGATGACCGCCATCCCCGCGCCGTTGTAGTCCGCGGTCCCGCAAAGCCAGGTGAGGAGGACCACGGCGCAGCCCCCGGCGAAGGCCCGGAGCCAGGGATTGGGAATCCGCCGTTGAAGCTGGTGCTCCGTCAGGCGGATGGCGCCGCAGAACACCACGGACAGCAGCCCGCACAGCCCCGCCAGCACCCCCGCCCGGCTCAGCAGAGCCGCAGAGAGGGCCGGGGCCTCCACGGCGAAGGAGGTGGGGACCACCCCCAGCAGCCGGGAGATGCCATAGGCCTCCAGAGCCCCGATGAGAGAGGGGAAGAAGGCGGCGTGGTAGAAGGAATCCACGCTGACCACGGCGATGGAGAATACCGCCGCCGCCAGAGGCGTGCCGAAAAGGGCGGTGAAGAAGGCCGCCATGCCCGTGGTGGTGGCGACGCGCAGGTCCCGCTCGTCAAAGCCGAAGAGCCGTCCCACCCGATAGCCCAGAGAGCCCCCCATTTGAAGGGCCGCCCCCTCCCGCCCGGCGGAGCCGCCGCAGAGGTGGGTGATCACCGTGCCCAAAAAGATGGCCGGGACCAGCAGCAGGGAGATGCGGCCCCCCAGGCGCACCTGATCGAAGATGTCGTTGGTTCCCTGGCCCTCGGTGCCCAGGAGCTTGTAAAGCCCCACAATGGCCAGGCCCGCCAGGGGCAGGAGATACAGCAGCCAGGAAAATTCCCCCCGGAGCTCCGTCACAAATTCCACGGCCATGTGGAAGGCCGTGCCCACCAGACCGCAGGAGGTCCCCGCCGCCGTGGCCAGCAGCAGCCACTTCCCCAGGGCCCGGGCATACAGCAGGGTCAGGCCCCACCGGGACCGCAGGTCCTGCTTGATGTTGTCCCACGTCATAGGCTTCCTCCGCCGCCCCCGCCGGAGGGCGGGGCGTTCTAAACAAGTTTTTTTCAGTATACAGGGGTTTGCCCCGGAATGCAAGCGGGCGCAAAAAGAAAGAAATTTACCCTTGGCCCACAAAATTTATGGATACGGTTGATTCCCTCTGGGAAATCCTGTATACTATAGACAGGAAAGCGCCCCCCTTCCGGGGCGAAACTTGTGAAAATGCTTGAATGGAGGAAAGCGCTATGAAATACGGCCGTACCTATAACTTCTCCGCCGGACCCGCCATGATGCCGGAGCCCGTGCTGGAGGAGATCGCCGCCGAGATGATGAACTACCGGGGAAGCGGCATGTGCGTCATGGAGATGAGCCACCGGAGCAAGGTGTTCCAGCAGATTCGGGACGAGGCGGAGGCGGACCTCCGCAAGCTCATGGGCATTCCCGACAACTACAAGGTCCTCTTCATCCAGGGCGGCGGCACGGTCCAGTTCGCCATGGTGGCCATGAACCTGATGAGAAACGGGGTGGCCTGCTACGTGGAGACCGGCGCCTGGTCCAAAAAGGCCATCGCCGAGGCGAAGAAATACGGCGAGGTCAAGATCGTGGCCTCCTCCGCCGACAAGAACTTCTCCTATATCCCGGACTGCTCCAATCTGGACATCCCGAACAACGCGGACTATGTGTATATCTGCGAAAACGAGACCATCAACGGCACCACCTATTTCAACCTCCCCGACACCAAGGGGAAGGTGCTGGTGTCCGACCAGTCCAGCATGTTCCTCTCCCGCCCCTGCGACGTGAGCCGGTACGGCCTCATCTGGGGCGGCGTGCAGAAGAACGTGGGCCCGGCGGGCATGGCGGTGGTCATCATCCGGGAGGACCTGCCGCGGGACGACCTTCCGGGGTTCGTGCCTACCTATATGAGCTATAAGACCCACGCGGACAACGACTCCCTCTACAACACCCCCAACTGCTGGGCCATCTACTGCTGTGGAAAGGTCTTCAAGTACCTCCTTGATAACGGCGGCCTGGAGGCGATGAACAAACGCAACGAGGAAAAGGCGAAGATTCTCTACGACTTCCTGGACCAGTCCAAGCTCTTCACCGGGGCCGTGCGGAAGGAGGACCGTTCCCTCATGAACGTGCCCTTCGTCACCCCCACGAAGGAGCAGGACGCCGATGTGGTGGCGGCTTCCAAGGCGGCGGGCTTTGACAACCTCAAGGGCCACAAGAGCGTGGGCGGCCTCCGGGCCTCCATCTACAACGCCATGCCCAAGGAGGGCGTGGAGGCCCTGGTGGAGTTCCTCAAGAAGTACGAGGCGGAGCACAGTTGAATTAAAGAGGGGACTTCGTCCCCCCTTTAGATTCCCCCTCACCAGTCCGCGGACTGGCGCCGCCGCCCAAGGCGGCTGGAGTCTTGGTATTTTCCTGACGCGCATGTCGTCAGGAAAATGATTCAAATTTATTTTCCGCTAAAGGCGGAAAACCAGGGGAGCGCCCCTGGACCCCCTTCCGGGCTGCCGGACACGCCTGTCCCCCAATGGGCGTGAGGGTTTTCCGACATTGGCACCCCTGGGGTGTGCCGGATACGAAAGGGGTACAATTATGATGTTAAAGCGCGTATTGGTCACCGACGGCATGGACGCCTCCGCCGTGGCGAAGCTCCGGGCGGACGGCTGTGAGGTGGTGGAGCAGTTCTATGAGTCCGACGCCCTGGGCCCCGCCCTGCGGGACTTTGACGCGGTGATTATCCGCTCCGCCACCAAAATCAAGGAGCCCCAGATTGACGCCGCCAAGGGCGGGCGGCTCCGGCTCATCGTCCGGGCGGGCGTGGGCATGGACAACATCGCCATTCCCTATGCCGAGGCGGCGGGCATCGCCGTGCGGAACACCCCCCGGGCCTCCTCCAACGCCGTGGCGGAGCTGGCCCTGGCCCTCCTCTTCTCCTGCGCCCGGAACATCTCCATCGCCGGGCACACCATGCGGGAGAACAAGTGGGAGAAGAAGGCCTATTCCAAGGGCTTTGAGCTCTCCGGCAAAACCGCCGGAATCATCGGCTACGGCCGCATCGGCCGGATGGTGGGCGACAAGTGCCAGGCCCTGGGGATGAAGGTCCTCTCCACCGTCCACCGCAACAAGCCCGAGGGCTGCGAGTGCGAGACCATGAAGTTTGTCTCCATGGACGAGTTGCTGGCGGGCTCCGACGTGCTGATTCTCTGCGCCCCCGGCGGGGACAAGGCTCTGGTGGACCGGGAGAGCCTGGGAAAGATGAAGGACGGCGTGGTGATTGTCAACGTCTCCCGGGGCAGCAACGTGGACGAGGGGGCCCTTTTGGAGGCCCTGGAATCCGGCAAGGTCCGGGCGGCGGGGCTGGACGTGTGGATGAGCGAGAAGGACCCCAACTGGGCCCTGGCCACGCACCCGGCGGTCTCCTGCACCCCCCACATCGGCGCAGGAACCCGGGAGGCCCAAGCCCGCATCGGCCAGGAGCTGGTGGACATTGTGGAGGGCTTCGCCCCCTGACCTCACACACAGGAGTATTTGGAAGCTATGAGATCCATTCACGACGTATACAAGGTGGGCCGGGGGCCCTCCAGCTCCCACACCATGGGCCCCGCCCGGGCCGCCGCCCTCTTCCGGCAGGAGACGCCGGAGGCGGACGCCTACCGGGCGGTGCTGTACGGGTCCCTGTCCAAAACCGGGAAGGGCCACGGCACGGACCGCATTTTGGCGGAGACCTTCTCCCCTCTTCCGGCGGAGATTGTCTTTTCCCAAGAGACGATGGAACAGCACCCCAACACCCTGGACCTCACCGCCCTCCGGGGCGGGCAGGAGCTGCGCACCCAGCGGGTTTACAGCGTGGGCGGCGGGGACCTGGAGTGGGAGGGTCGCCCCGCCCCGGGGCAGGAGCAGGAGACCTATTTTGAAAACTCCTTCGCCGAAATCAAGGAGTTCTGCGAGTTCCGCTACATCAGCCTCACGGACTACGTGGAGCTGAACGAGGGGGCGGGCATCTGGGAGGACCTGCTGGAAATCTGGTCCGTTATGCAGCGCTCCATTCAGGAGGGGCTGGCCGCCTCCGGAGAGCTGCCCGGCGGGCTCCACATCGAGCGCAAAGCCAAATCCATTCACGACCACATTTTGGTGAACAAGCACCCGGAGATCATCGAGTGCCAGCGGGTCTGCTCCTACGCCTACGCCGTGTCGGAGCAAAACGCGGACAACGGCCTCATTGCCACCGCTCCCACCTGCGGCTCCTGCGGCGTGCTGCCGGCGGTGCTGTACTACTTCCAGGACAAGCGGGGCCTCAGCGATTTGGACGTGGCCCACGCCCTGGGGGTGGCGGGGCTCTTTGGCGCCCTGGCCAAGCAAAACGCCTCCGTCTCCGGGGCGGAGTGCGGCTGTCAGGCGGAAATCGGCGTGGCCTGCGCCATGGCCGCCGCCGCCCTGGGCCAGCTCTTCGGCTACTCCGTCAAGCGCATCGAGTACGCCGCCGAGGTGGCCCTGGAACACCACCTGGGCCTTACCTGCGACCCCATCTGCGGCCTGGTCCAGATTCCCTGCATCGAGCGCAACGCCGTGGCGGCCATGCGGGCCATCAACTCCGCGAACCTGGCCTACTTCCTGGCGGAGACACGGCGCATCAGCTATGACATGGTGCTCAAGACCATGTACGAAACCGGCATCCACCTGAACCGGAGCTACCGGGAGACCTCCGAGGGGGGGCTTGCCCGGCTGTACTCCCGGCGGGGATGAGCCGGAGACCGCGAAACGAAAGCCCCCCGCGCCAGCGGCGCGGGGGGCTTTTCCCCAGCGCGCTCCCGCAAAAAAACTCGAAAATATCGTAAATATACACAAGGCAAACGTTTGTATTTTGGCTGTAGGCGCATTGAAAATGACATTTTCCGGTGCTATACTGGAAGGTACTTTAAACTGGGATATCGGCGGAAGGCCCTCCCAAATCGAATGGAGGCATACCAATGAAAAAGTTTTTGTCCCTGTTTCTCACGCTGGCCATGCTCTGCGCCCTGCTCCCGGCGGCCTATGCCAGCACCATCTACACCGCCAAGGAAATGAAGGTCAAGCACGACTTCCAGACCGAAGGCGTGGAGGACAGCAAGGGAACCGCCACCTACGTGGACGTAGAGGGCGGCTACTACATCTCCCCCTGGAAGTACGAGGTGGAAAACATCAGCCTCACCGTCACCTATAAGGGAGAGGACTACAAGGTCAAAACCGAGGAGCTGAAGCTGGACGGCCTGAAGGACGTGAAGGTCAGCGTCTTTGAAAAAGACGGCAAGGTGGAAACCAGCACCGAAAGCGCCCCGGATGACGCGAAAAAGGTCGCCAAGTTCAAGGTGGACCTGGAGAACTGGACCGTCATCGCCATGCCCAAGACCGAGGACCTGGAGATGGCCGTGAAATTCCAGTACAAGGACGCCAAGCCGGAGGACGCCAAGAGCGTGGACGCCTTCCCCCTGGACAAGGCCGCCCAGACCCAGGCCGAGGCCCCCGCGGGCTCCGTCCAGCTGATTCAGGACTTCAAGGAGTGCAAGGGCACCACCGACGAGACCAAGGAAATCCGCACCGTGCTGAAACCCGATGAGAACGGCATCTACTTCGCCTCCCGCTGGGACTATAAGCTGGCTACCAAGGAAGGCGAAGGCGGCGTGGGCCCCAACATCGACTGCAAAGTGGTCTACAACGGGTCCAACAAAAAAATGAAGGGCGAGGACATCAAACCCGACGCCAACAACTGCGGAACCATGTTCTTCTTTGACCAGGACGGCAAGCTGGACGTGGCCGCCGAGGTCCCCCAGGGCGCCACGGAGCTGGCGGAGTGCGTCATGAGCCTGGACGGGGCCATCTGGTTCATCCCTAAGAGCGACAAGATCACCACGGAGCTGGAATTCAACTACGACGCCTCTGAAACCTATGACGCCAAGAAAAACGTGGACCAGGTTCAGAACGTGAAGCCCGGCGCCCGGACGGAGGAGCCCACCGAGGACAAGAAGGACGAGACCCCCGTTGCTCCCAAGTTTACCGACGTGGCCGCCGATTCCCCCTTCGTCAAGGCCATTGACTGGGCCGTTGCCGAGGGCATTACCAACGGAAAAACCGAAACCACCTTCGGCCCCGGGGACACCTGCTCTGTCTCCAACATCCTCACCTTCCTGTGGCGGGCCAACGGAAAGCCCGGCGCCAAGGAGGGCGTGAAGGACCGGGACGCCGCTCTGGCGTGGTTTGAGAGCGAGGTTTCCGACAAGCACGGAGACCCCGACGCCGCCTGCACCCGCTCCATGGCTATGCTCTACATCTGGCAGGCCGCCGGAAGCCCTGAAACCGAGGCGGAGGCCAGCTTCACCGACGTGGACAAGGACGCGGATTACATCGCCGCCGTGGCCTGGGCCGTGGAGAAGGGCATCACCTCCGGCACCGGAGACGGCACCACCTTCGAGCCCGAAAAGACCTGCACCCGGGGTCAGATCGTGACCTTCCTGCACCGGACCGCCTACGCGCCCGCCCCCCAGGAGACCACGAAATAAGCGCAGACACTCCAAGTCCAAGCAAAAGCCCCGCCGTTTCAAACGGCGGGGCTCCTTTCATTTTCCGTCATTTCCTCCGGGCCGCCGAGGAGCCCAAGCCCAGCTCCAAACGGTATTTCGTCACCGTCCGCCGGGCCAAAAAGATGCCCCGCTCCTCCAAAAGGCGGCAGAGGTCCTGGTCGCTGTAGGGCCGCCGCCGGTCCTCCTCCCGGACCAGGGCCAGCAGGGCCTGCTTCGCCGCCTGGCGGGAAACGCCGCCGCTGACGGGGAGACTGAAAAAATACCGAAGGGGGTATGTACCCTGGCGGCACTGGAGGTACTTCCCCCGGACGGCCCGGGAAACCGTGGAGGGGTGGAGCTCCAGCCCCTCCGCCAGGGTGGTGAGGGTCATGGGGGACAGGGTCTGGGTCTGCCCGGCAAAGAAGGGGCGCTGGGCCTCCAGCGCCGCCTCGGCGCAGCGGCGAAGGGTGCTTCCCCGGCGCTCCAGGCTGTCCAGCAGCCACTTGGCCTGGCGGAGCTTCTGGCGGAGGTAGTCCTTGGTCTCCTTCTCGTCCGAGCTTTTCAAAAGCCGGAGGTAGTAGTCGTTGACGGAGACCCGGGGCAGGTAGTACTCGTTCAAAACCACCTTCAGCTCCCCCTCCAGCTCCGCCACAAACACGTCGGGCCGGACGTAGACCGTGGTCTCCGCCGGTTGAAAGGCCCGACCGGGATGGGGCTCCAGGGAGGCGATGACCGCCTCCGCCTGCCGGACGGCCTCCACCGTGGTTCCCAGCTTCTGGGCAATGGCGGCGTAGTGCTTCCGGCCCAGCTCCGGGAGGAAGCGGGCGGCAATGTCCATGGCCACGGGGTCCGCGCCCTCCCGGCGGCTGAGCTGGAGCAGCAGGCACTCGGAGAGGGACCGGGCCCCCACCCCCGGGGGCTCCAGGCTCTGGAGGGTGTCCAGGGCCTGGTCCGTCAGGGCCTGGGGAATCTTCATGGCGGCGAGGCCCTCCAGGTCCTCCTGGGCCAGATAGCCGTCCTCGTCCACCAGCTCCGCCAGATAGACGCACAGGGCCGCCAGGGGCTTGGGGAGCCGGAGGCGGTGAATCTGGTCCCGGAGGAAGGCGGCCAGGCTCTCCAGGGCGCTGTCCATGGCCCCGGCCTCCGGAGCCGCGTCCTCGTGGGTGAAGGTGGCCCGGTCCCGGACGCCGCCGTCAATCCACCCAGCCTGGCGGCGCAGCTCCTCATAGGCCCGCTCCGGCGGGTCGGACTGGTCCAGCAGGGGATTTTCCTCCGCCTGGCGGGAGAGGTATTCCAGCAGCTCCTGGGAGGTCATCTGCAAAACCTCCATGGACTGCATCAGCTGGGGGGTCAGCTTTAGCTCCTGGCGCAGTTCGGTTTTCAGCTGAACAAGGCTCATAGGGTCCTCCTGTGGGGCCCGACCCTTGGACAGCCGTCAGCGGCCCTGCCGCTTCCAGCGATCGCGCCCCCCTTCCGGGGGCTGGTCAGGCCATTCCTCCAAGACCTCTCGGTCCCGGAGGGGTTACTTTACATATTTCGCCACCTTCCGGGCCGCCGTGGCCTGGGAGATGCCCAGCTCCTTAGCCACCGCCACGGTGGTGCCCCAGCGGCGGTAGGATTCCCGGATGATCCGCCCTTCGTAGGCGTCCATCCGCTCCGCCAGGGTGCCCTCCTGGGCGGGAGCGGGGGCGGCGGTTCCGGCGGCGTACTCCGGCGGCAGGTGCCCCAGGTCGATGATGGGGTCCTGGACGGTAATGGCCAGCCGCTCCACCAGGTTTTCAAGCTCCCGGACGTTTCCCGGCCAGTCGTAGCGCTCCAAAAAGGCCAGCAGTCGGGGGCTGAAGGTGAGGTTTTTCTCATACTCCCCGCAGAACCGGGCCAGGAATTGGTGGGCCAGGGGAAGCACGTCCTCCCGCCGCTGGCGGAGGGGGGGGATGTGGATGCGGATGACGTTGAGCCGGTAGAAGAGGTCGGAGCGGAAGAGGCCCCGCTGGACCGCCTCCTCCAAATTCCGGTTGGTGGCCACCAAAAGGCGGAAGTCCAGCTCAATGCGCTTGTTGCCGGAGAGGCGCTCGATGGTTTTCTCCTGGATGAGCTGGAGGAGCTTGGACTGGATGTGGGGGGGCAGCTCCCCGATCTCGTCCAGGAAGAGGGTGCCGTTGTTGGCCAGCTCGATTTTGCCGATTTTGCCGCCGCTGGCGGCCCCGGTGAAGGCCCCCTTCTCATAGCCGAAGAGCTCGGATTCGATGAGGTTTTCGTGGAGCACGGCGCAGTTGACCTCGATAAAGGGCCCGTCGGCCCGGCTGCTCATGGCGTGGATGGCCTTGGCCACGGCGCTTTTCCCCACGCCCGTCTCCCCGGTAATTAAGATGTTGGCTTTCGTGTTGGCCGTGTTCTGCATCAGCGTCCAGAGCCGCTGCATGGAGGCGCTTTTGAAGATCAGGCTGGTGGAGGTGGCCCGGGTGCGGAGCTCGGCAATCTCCTGGGTGTACTGCTGGAGGGAATCCTGGAGGTGGCGGTAGTTCCGCTGGATGGCGTTGATCTGCTCCATGGAGACGGTGTTGAAGCAAACGGCGAATTTCAGCTCCCCGGCGCGGTCAAAAAGGGGGATGCCCACGGTCATGACGTTTTTGTGGGCGTGGTTGATGGTCTGGGTGGCGGTGATTTTCCGCCTCTGGCGGATGACCTCGGCGGTGACGCAGGGGGAGAATGTGCCGTCGGCCTCCAAATCGAAGGCGGAGCGGCCCACAATGGAGTTGTGGACGAAGCCGAAGTTTTTCTCATAGCTCTCGCTGACCCGGAGGATGACGCCCTTGGCGTCGGAGAGCATCATGTCGTCGGCCAGGACCAGGTTGTTCTCAGGGCTGAGGATGTCGAAGAGGCCCCGGAGGTTGATGTCGTCGTCAAAGAGGGTGGTGAAGTCGGGTGCCTGCGGCATGGCGGGGCCTCCTTACTTTTCCCCCTGAAAGGGGGGGGGGATTTTACTCGCCCTGACGGGCGGGGGAGCATCATCCCCATAATGCGGACAGCATGGGAATCACTTGCTTCTTTCGGGACATAATCTTGGGCAGGAAGGCGTAATTCTCCTCCCCCTTGATCCCAAACGCCTGGCGGATGGTGTCCTCGTCCCCCATGAAGAGAAGCTGGGTCCCCTCCAGCAGCACGTCGGTAATCATCAGCACCACGCTCTGGAGCCCCCGCTTCTCCCGGGTTTCGGCCATGATCTTCAAGAACTCATCCAGCCGCTTGAGAAGCCGGTCGGAATCCATGGTGGTGATCTGGCTCACCGCCAGGTTGTGCCCGGCGATGTGGAACTCCTTGTAGTCGGTTTTCAGCATGGCCTCGGCGGTCTTGTCATCCCCGCAGGCGGCGGAGAAAATCGCCTGCCCCAGGTCCTCCAGCTTCACGCTCGCGATGCGGGCCATGCGGTTGGCGATGTCGATGTCCCGCTGGGTGCAGGTGGGGGACTTGAACATCACCGTGTCCGACACGATGGCCGCCGCCATGAGCCCCGCCATCTTCGCCGTGGGCATCAGGCCCTTTTCCTGGTACATTTCCGCGATGATGGTGTTGGTGCTGCCCACCGCCTCGTTTCGGACGTGAATGGGGTTTTTCGTCTCGATGTCCGCCAGGCGGTGGTGGTCGATGATCTCCAGAATGTCCGCCTGGTCCAGCCCCGTGACGGACTGGGACTTCTCGTTGTGGTCCACCAGCACCACCCGCTTGCGCCGGGGGCGGAGGAGGTGGTAGCGGGACAGCATCCCCACCACCCTTTCGTCCTCGTCCAAAATGGGATAGGCCCGGAAGCGGCTTTCCAGCACGGCGTCCTGCACGTCGTCAATATAGTCGTCCAGGTGGAAGCAGACCAGATCCTTGCTCTTACACACCCGGGCGATAGGCAGGGCGTGGAAGATGAGCCGCAGAGCCTGGTAGGCGTCGATGGGGGTGGAAATCACGCAGGTCTTTCCCGCCCGCTCCAAAAGCTCCTGGGGCGCCTCTCCCTGGCAGATGATGACGCAGTTCACCTGGAGGTCCAGGGCCCGCTGGACCATGTCCGGCTGGTCGCCGCAGATGACCACGCTGTCCGGGCTGGAGAAGAGCAGATTCTCCCGGCTGGCGGGCAGGGCGATGGTCACCTCCCCGGAAACCAGGTCCGGCGCGTCCTCGCTCTCGTGGAGGAGCTTCCCTTCCAGCACGGAGATGAGGTTGAACACCGGAATATCCTCCACCCGGGGGTTGCGGACGGTGGTGATGTCGTAGTTGGCCACGTCCCCGGCGGAGAGGGTGCCGTAGAGGGTCCCGTCCTCGTTGGCCACGGGGAGGATGGAGAGGTTCCCCCCCTGCATGGCCTGCCAGCCCCGGCTGACGGTGGCCGCGGCGGAGAGGGTGGGGGGCGTGTCGTAGTCCAGGTCCCGGACCTGGGTGCGGACATTGTCGATGAGCTTGGGGGGCTGGAAGCCGAAGCGGTCCAGGACGATTTGGGTCTCGTCGCTGATCTGGCCCAGCCGGGCGGCCCGGTACTGCCGGTTCCCCAGGGCGTTTTGGAGGGCGGCGTAGGCCATGGCGGAGACGATGGAGTCCGTATCCGGGTTTCGGTGCCCGGTGATATAAATGGTGTCCATTGGAAAAAGGCTCCTTTCGCGGGGCGCGGCGGCGTCCCCTCTCATATCATATCCCCATTATGCTTCCCCGGAGGGGAAATGTCAATCTTTAAGCGGGGACAGGGGAAGTTTTCCCGAAAAAAACCCGGAGATTTGTTAAAATCCCCTTGCATTGGAAAACCGGCTGTGATATGATATTTCAGCATTCCGCACGGCACGCCGACTTTCCGCCGGTGCCCGGTGCCTCAAGGCCCTGGGTTGGCGGGGGGGATGAAGCCGCCGGAGGTAAAAACTAAACTTGATTTGGAGGAACAAACACCATGGCAAATTCCAGCGTCGTATCCATGAAGGCCCTGCTTGAGGCGGGCGTCCACTTCGGCCACCAGACCCGCCGGTGGAACCCCAAGATGGCCCCCTATATCTACACGGAGCGCAACGGCATCTATATTGTCGACCTCCAGAAGACCGTCCGCAAGCTGGAGGAGGCGTACAACTTCGTCCGCCAGCTCTCTGAAAACGGCCAGTCCCTGCTGTTCGTGGGCACCAAGAAGCAGGCCCAGGACGCCATCCGGGAGGAGGCGGGCCGCTGCGGCCAGTACTATGTCAACGCCCGGTGGCTGGGCGGCATGATGACCAACTTCAAGACCATGCGCACCCGCGTGGACCGGCTGAACCAGCTCAAGGCCATGCAGGAGGACGGCACCTTCGACATGCTGCCCAAGAAGGAAGTCATGAAGCACTTGGGTGAGATCGCCAAGCTCGAGAAGTATCTCGGCGGCGTGAAGGAGATGAAGAAGCTCCCCGGCGCCCTCTTCATCGTGGACACCCGGAAGGAGCGCAACGCCATTGCCGAGGCCCACAAGCTGGGCATTCCCGTGGTGGCCATCGCCGATACCAACTGCGACCCCGACGAAATCGACTATGTGATCCCCGGAAACGACGACGCCATCCGGGCCATCAAGCTGATCTCCTCCATCATGGCCAACGCCGTGCTGGAGGGCCGCCAGGGCGAGCAGACCGAGGAGCCCGAGGCTCCCGCCGCCGAGTGAGATACGGCGATACAATAAATTTGGAGGAACGCAATTATGGCTTTTAGCGCAACTGATGTAAAGAACCTGCGCGAGATGACCGGCGTAGGTATGATGGACTGCAAAAAGGCCCTGGTGGCCACCGACGGCGACATGGACAAGGCCGTGGAGTGGCTGCGGGAAAAGGGCATGGCCGCTTCCGTGAAGAAGGCGGGCCGCGTGGCCGCCGAGGGCATGGCCTACGCCGCCGTCATCGACGGCGTGGGCGTGGTGGTAGAGGTGAACGCCGAAACCGACTTCGTGGGCAAAAACGAGAAATTCGTGGACTTCGTCAAGGGCGTGGCCGCCACCGTGGCCAAGGAGAACCCCGCCGACCTGGACGCTCTGATGGAGTGCAAATATAATGGAACCGACCTCACCGTCACCCAGCAGCAGCAGGAGATGGTGCTGGTCATCGGCGAGAACATCAAGGTCCGCCGCTTTGCCCGGTACGCCGAGGGCGTGTCCGTGCCCTACGTCCACGCCGGCGGCAAGATCGGCGTGCTGGTGAACCTGGAGACCGGCCTCTCCGCCGAACAGGTGGCGGAGCTGGGCAAGAACATCGCCATGCAGATCGCCGCCCTGAACCCCCGCTTCTGGGACAAGTCCCAGGTGACCCAGGACGTGCTAGACGAGGAGAAGAAGGTCATGCTGGCCCAGATGGAGAACGACCCGAAAATGGCGGGCAAGCCCGAGCAGGTCCGGGAGAAGATCGTCATGGGCAAGCTGAACAAGTTCTATTCCGAGAACTGCCTGCTCCAGCAGGATTCCGTCCGCGCCGACGTGTTCGAGGGGTCTGTGGAGGCCTATATCGCCCACGCGGCCAAGGAGCTGGGCGGCGCCATCACCTTCAAGACCGCCGTGCGGTTCGAGAAGGGCGAGGGCATCGAGAAAAAGCAGGAGAACTTCGCCGACGAGATCGCCTCTTTGGTGAAGGGCTGAGACCGAAACCGAGTTTCGCGAATTGATAAACCAGCAAGCGGGCGGCGTCTTATGACGCCGCCCGTTGATTTTTGGGAAGGCGGCAGGGCAGCGCCCCCGACCGCTTCAAAGGGAGCGTATCCCCAGACCCGCCGCCAGGGGGTAGGGCGCTTTCGCAAAAAAAACATCCCCCCATCCGCTCCTTCGGCGAATGGGGGGCTCAACCATTGATCGGACTATCCATTGGTCCTTGTACCTCGTGCTTTCTAAAGGCTGCCGTTCGTGGGAAATTTGCCGGAGTATGAGTGATCCTTGGGGGTTTCCAATCCATGAAACAGTTTCTTGCGCCGACCTGTTGGTCCCGCGGCCTCATCCTTAGTGAGCGGTGTTTCGTTTTTGGGAATCTGAGATCACGTATTTGCCGGGGCTGCGCTGGGGGTTTTTCGAACGGCGCTGGAAGACGTGGGCTTTCGTGTCGGACTAATACACTGGACTCACCTCTTTCTGTAGCTAAAATATACAATAATTTTAACCGCCCGTCAAGGGGTTTTGTGAAATTTTACATTTTCCACAAAGGCAAATCGTTTACCTCTGGCGAAAACCACAAAGAGCCGGGTTCGCCGCCGGGATTTTTCCTTGTGCTTTCCGGGCTTTCATGGTATGATACGCTTGTTTAAGCATCAACATCCCGTATAGGTATGGAGGAAACGGTTTGAAGCGAGAGGAAATCATGGTCCCGGAGGCGGAAATCCTCCGCCAGCGGGACTTTCAGGAGAAGGTCAAGGCCCTGTTCGCCGCCCGGGGGGCCCATCCCCGGGCCTGTGTGGAGACCTTCGGCTGCCAGCAGAACGTGGCGGACGGCCAGCGGATCATGGGCATGCTGGAGGAAATGGGCTTCACCTTTACGGAGGACCCGAAGGAGGCGGACCTGGCCCTGCTGAACACCTGCGCCATCCGGGAGCACGCGGAGCAGCGGGTTTTTGGGAACCTTGGCATCCTGACCCACTCCAAGAAGGAGAACCCGGAGCAGGTCATCGTCCTTTGCGGCTGCATGGCCCAGGAAGATCGGGTGGCGAAGCGGGTGAGGGAATCCTACCGCCATGTGGATTTGGTCTTTGGGCCCCAGGCCCTGTGGCGCTTTCCGGAGCTTTTGTGGCAGGTTTACGAAACCCGGAAGCGGGTCTTTTCCACCGCCGACGAGCACGGCTGCATCGCCGAGGGGCTGCCGGTGGTCCGGGAACGGGGGGTGAAGGCCTGGGTCTCCATCATGTACGGGTGCAACAACTTCTGCTCCTACTGCATCGTGCCCTATGTCCGGGGCCGGGAGCGAAGCCGGGAGAGCGCCGCCGTGCTGGCGGAGGTCCGGGAGCTGGTGGAGGCCGGATACAAGGATATCACCCTGCTGGGACAGAACGTGAACTCCTATGGCAACGACCTGGACAGCGGCTACCGTTTCCCGGACCTGCTGGAGGACATCGACCAGATTCCCGGGGACTACTGGATCCGCTTCATGTCCAGCCACCCCAAGGACGCCACCCCCCGGCTTTTCGACGTGATGGCGAAGTGCCGTCATGTTGCCAAGCAGCTCCACCTGCCCTTCCAGTCCGGAAACGACCGGGTGCTGGCGGAGATGAACCGGCGCTACACCCGGGAGAAATACCGGGAGCTGATCCGGTACGCCCGGTCCGTCATGCCGGGGCTGGTTTTGACCAGCGACGTGATCATCGGCTTCCCCGGGGAGACGGAGGCGGAGGCCATGGACACCGTGTCCTTGGTGGAAGAGGTGGGCTTTGACGCGCTCTTCACGTTTATCTACTCCCCCCGGCCGGGAACGAAGGCGGCGGAGCTGCCGGACCCCGCCTCCCGGGAGGAAAAGCAGGCCTGGTTCGACCGCCTGCTGGAGGTTCAGAACGCCCACTCCGCCCGGATACACGCCGGATATGTAGGGAAAACGCTCCGGGTCCTGGTGGACGGGGAGAGCGGCGACGAGGCGTATCCCCTCTCCTCCCGAACGGAGGGCAACCGCCTGGTGCGGTTAAAGGGGGACAAGTCCCTGATCGGGCGATTCCTGGACGTGAGGATCACCGGAAGCAACACCTGGGCCCTGTACGGGGAGCCGGTTTAGGGCAAACGTCGACATTCCCTGTAGGGGCCGCCGCCCTCGGCGGCCATCCACCTGCCCAGGGAGACGGTCTCCCGGAAGAGCCATTCGTCCTCCAGGGCGCAGACCCGGGCCTTGGCCGTCTGATAGTCCTCCAGAAACCGGAGCCGCTCCGCCGTCAGGACCTTTCGCGGTTCCTCCCACGCCCGGTCCTGCTCCACGGAACGGAGGCTGTATTCCGTCATGTCCCGCCGGCCGCTTAAAAGCGGCCGCCCCATGATATGGTCGTACAGACAATTTGAATAAGTGTCCATGACGTGACCTCCTAAAAGACGCAAGTGTGTTCTTATAGGACCATTGTAACAAACACACCTGTGTCCGCCAAGGCGGGACTGGCCCACGTAGGGGCGGACCTATGTGTCCGCCCCTACCGGCCGAAGCCGGAGACATAAAAAACCCCGCGCGCCGGCGCGGGGCTTTCCGGAACTTATTGACAAACGTGGTACAATGAAAATGGGAAGAGCGGCGGGGTCAATCCTCTTTCAAGTGGAAAGAGGCGAGGCCCATGAGCGTGCCGGAAACCATCGCGTTACTTACGCTTGCGCTTGCGGCTATCCAGTTAGGGTTCAACCTAAAGAAATAACCGCCCGCTTACTCCTAAGTATATCCAACACCGCCCCCGCTGTCAAGGGGCGGCTTGAATCCAAAACCGGGAGGTTCCCCATGAAAATCGTCACTCTGCTGGAAAACACGTCCCACCGCCCCGAGCTTACCGCCGCCCGGGGGCTCTCCCTCTATGTGGAGGCGGCGGGGCGCAAGGTCCTCTTCGACATGGGGCCCGACGCCTCCTTCCTGGATAACGCCCGGACCCTTGGAATCGACCTTGCCGCCGTGGATACCGCCGTGCTCTCCCACGGCCACTCCGACCATGGCGGCGGCCTGGCGGCCTTTTGCGCCGTCAACGCCAAAGCGAGCATTTACCTCCGCCAAGAGGCCCTGGGGGCCTATTACGCCGTCCTCCCGGGGCAGGAGCCCAACTACATCGGCCTGCCGGAGACGGGAGCTCTCGCGGAGCGGTTCTCCTTCACCGGGGACCGGGAGGACCTGGGGGACGGGCTGACGCTGTTCTCGGACGTGGAGGACGACAAGTCCCTCCGGGCCGCGGCCCCCAAGCTCCAGGAGCGAACCGGGGCGGGCTTTCGCCCCGACGGCTTCGCCCACGAGCAGCACCTGCTGGTGGAGGAGCGCGGAAAGGCGGCGCTTTTGGCCGGGTGCGGGCATCTGGGCATCGTGAATACCCTCCGGGAGGCGGAGCGGCGGCTGGGGCGGAGGCCCGACGCGGTGTTTGGCGGCTTCCACCTCTTTGAGCTGAAGCCCGGCGCGCCGGAGGCGGAGGCGCTGCTTCGCGCCACGGCGGAGGAGCTGCGCCGGGGAAGTACGATTTACTACACCGGGCACTGCACCGGCGACTGGGCCTATACGAAGCTTCAAGAGACCCTGGGGGACCGCCTGCGGCCCATGGACTGCGGCGCGTCGGCGGAGCTGTGAGGACGGGCTTGAGCGTATATAGAGAAAAGAGAGGGATTTCATGGCAGAGCTGACCCCCATGATGAAGCAGTACCTGGAGATCAAGGAGCAGAACCCGGACTCCATCTTGTTCTTCCGCCTGGGCGATTTCTACGAGATGTTCGCCGACGACGCCCGCCTCGCCTCCCGGGAGCTGGACCTGACCCTTACCAGCCGGGACAAGGGTAAGCACTTAAAGCCCGCCGAAGAGCAGGTGCCCATGTGCGGCATCCCCTATCACGCCAGCGAGAGCTACATCGCCCGGCTCATCGCCAAGGGCTATAAGGTGGCCATCTGCGAGCAGATGGAGGACCCCGCCGCCGCCAAGGGGCTGGTGAAGCGGGACATCATCCGGGTGGTCACCCCGGGGACGGTTACCGACGCCAGCTGCCTGGACGAGAAGGCCAGCAACTTCCTCTGCGCCGTCTACGCCGACGCCCGGTCCGCCGGAATCGCCTTTTGCGACATTACCACCGGCCGGGCCCACCTCACCTCCTTCACCGGGAAGGACCGGACGGAGCATATTATCAACGAGCTGGGCCGCTTCTCCCCCGCCGAGGCGGTGGTAAACGACGGGGCCTATGCCGAGACGGCCCTGGTGACGGCCCTCCGGGAGAAATTCCGCTGCCGGGTGGAGCGCGCCGGGGAGCGGCGCTTCCTGCTGGCGGAGGCGGAGCGGAATATCCGCGGGCAGTTCGGCGAGGAGGCATGGAACCGGCTTCCCGCCGCCGTGCCCGCCGCCGCCATGGCCCTGGGGGGCTTGCTGAGCTACTTATACGAGACGCAGAAGACCGACCTTTCCTACATCAACGACCTGGACTATTACGAGCAGGGCCTCTTTATGGAGCTGGACCTGACCGCCCGGCGAAACCTGGAGCTGACCGCCACCATGCGGGGCAAGGAGAAGAAGGGGAGCCTCCTCTGGGTGCTGGACCGGACCCAGACCTCCATGGGGGGCCGGTGCCTTCGAAGCTGGCTGGAGCGGCCCCTCTTGAATGTCACCGCCATCACCCGGCGGAACGGGGCCGTGGCGGCTCTGGTGGGGGACACCATCGCCCGGGAGGAGCTGATCGCCGCCCTCTCGGGCCTGGGGGACATGGAGCGGCTCATCGGCCGCATTGTCTACGGCTCCGCCGGGGGGCGGGATTTGGCCGCCCTCCGCTCCGCCATCGGGAAGCTGCCGGAGATTAAGAGCCGCCTCGCCGCCTTTTCCGACCGCCGCCTCCGCCAGCTTTCGGAGGAGCTGGACGCCCTGGAGGACCTGGGGCGGCGCATCGCCGAGACCATCCGCGACGAGCCCCCCTTCTCCGTCCGGGAGGGGGATTTGATCCGGGACGGCTTCCACCCGGAGGTGGACCGCCTGCGGCACATTTTAAAAAGCGGCAAGGGGGTTATCCCCGAGATGGAGGCCCGGGAGCGGGAGCGCACCGGCATCCGAACCTTAAAAATCAAGTACAACAAGGTCTTCGGCTACACCATCGAAGTCTCCAACAGCTATAAGGGCGAGGTGCCCGAGACCTATATCCGCAAGCAGACCCTGGCGGGGGCGGAGCGGTACATTACCCAGGAGCTCAAGGAACTGGAAAACTCCATCCTCACCGCCTCGGACCGGGTGGTGGCCCTGGAGTACGAGCTGTTCACCCAGCTCCGCCAGGAGATTTCCGCCGCCTCCGGCCGGGTACTGAAAACCGCCGGGGCCGTGGCGGAGGCGGACGCGCTGGCGTCCCTCGCCGCCGTGGCGGCGCGGAACCACTACTGCCGCCCGGACGTGGACGAATCCGGGGTGATTGAAATCCGGGAGGGCCGCCACCCTGTGGTGGAGCGGATGCTGAAGGACAGCCTCTTTGTCCCCAACGACACCTTCCTGGGGGAGAAGGAGAACCGGGTGGCCATCCTCACCGGCCCCAACATGGCGGGCAAGTCCACCTACATGCGCCAGGTGGCCCTGATTGTGCTCATGGCCCAGATGGGCAGCTTCGTCCCCGCCTCCCACGCCCGCGTCGGCGTGGTGGACCGGATCTTCACCCGGGTAGGGGCCAGCGACGACCTCTCCGCCGGGCAGTCCACCTTCATGGTGGAGATGACGGAGGTGGCGGACATCCTCCGCCGCGCCACCAAGCGCTCCTTGCTGATTCTGGACGAGATTGGCCGGGGCACCTCTACCTTCGACGGCATGAGCATCGCCCGGGCGGTGCTGGAGCACTGCGCGAATCCCAAGACCCTGGGGGCCAAGACCCTCTTTGCCACCCACTACCACGAGCTGACGGAGCTGGAAAACTCCCTGCCCGGCGCGGCGAATTTCCATCTCGCCGTGAAGGCCCGGGGGGAGGAGATCATCTTCCTGCGCAAAATCCTCCCCGGCGGGGCGGACCGGAGCTACGGCATTGAGGTGGCGAAGCTGGCGGGTCTGCCGGAAAAGGTGCTCCAACGGGCCCGGCAGGTGCTGGAGGAGCTGGAAACCGGGGGCAGGCCCCCCGCCCCCCGGCGGGAGGCGGAACAGGTCTCCCTGGGCTCCCTGGGGGAGGGGGAGGTGCTGGACGCCCTGCGCCGCTGCCAGCCGGACACGCTGACCCCCATCGAGGCCATGAGCCTCTTGTATGAGCTGAAACAAAAACTGACGTAAGGGGGCGGCTATGGCGAGGAAACGACCCTCCCCGGGGCTGACGAACCTGGAGCGGTTCGGGGGCGGCATCTTCTTTGTGTTTTACCTGCTCCTCCTCCCGCTTATGGCGGGGCCCGCCCGGCATTTGGCGGGGGAGCTTCTGGGGCGGCGGATTTCCGAGGAGCTGTACGGCGCGGTCTATTACTACGGCCTCTTCGCCGTGACGGCCATCCTCTTCCACCATCTCCTGGGAACCTCCACCCGCCGCTTTTTGGACGAGCCCGCCCGGGCCCTCAAGACGGCGGGGGTGGGCATTGTGGCCTATTACGGCCTCAGTGAGCTGGCGGCCCGGCTGGGGAGCGTATTCGTGGACCGCTCCGGGAATTTGAACGACGCGGTCATCTCCGCCCGGACGGGAAGCGCCCCCCACATGACGCTGCTGATTGTCGTCTTTCTGGCCCCCTTTGTGGAGGAGACGCTGTTCCGGGGCCTGGTCTTCGGCGGGCTGAAGGAAAAGAGCCGCCTTTTGGCCTATGCCGCCAGCTGCGCCCTTTTCGCCCTGGTTCATGTGTGGCAGTTCGCCCTGGCGAACCGGGACCCGGCCTACTTCCTGGCTATGGTCCAGTATCTCATTCCCGGCCTGGTGCTGGCCTGGGCCTATGAGCACTCCGGGACCCTCTGGGCCTCCATCGGCCTCCACGCGGGGGTCAACGCCCTGTCGGCTTTGGCGGGGCGCATGTGAGAAACCGGGGCGCGCCGCCCCGAGAGAGAAGTTTTGTCATGAGCTTTTGGGATACCCTGGCGGAGATGCTGGTGCTGCTCTTCGCCATTCTCTGCGGCTTTGCCGCCAACCGCCTGGGCATCCTGGGCGGGCAGGTGGACCGGAAGATTTCCAAGCTGCTGCTGAACATCACCATGCCCGCCATGATTCTGGGGGCCGTGGGAAGCGGGGAGGCCCTGCCGGAACCGGCGGTGGTGCTGGATGTGCTGAAAACCGCCCTGGTGTTTTACGGGCTGGAGTTTGCCTTTGCCCTGGCCGTGCCGCCCCTTCTGGGGGGCACGCCGGGCCAAAAGGGCGTGTGGCGCTATACCCTGGCCTTTCCCAACGTGGGCTTCATCGGCTATCCCGTGGCGGTGGCGCTCTTCGGCCCCGGCGCGTTGTTTTACGCCGTCATTTTGGTCCTGCCCTTCAACCTCCTGTCCTTCACCCTGGGGCCGCTGATGCTCACAGGGGCAAAGCGGTTCCGTCTCCGCCACATGCTCTCCCCCTGCATCCTGGCCGCCGCCCTGGCGTTGGTCCTGGCCCTGGCGGGGCTGCGGCCGCCGGCGGTAGCGGGGGAGGCGCTGGAATTCGTGGGAAGCGTCACCGTGCCGCTGTCTTTGATGTTTGTGGGCTCTTTGCTGGCAGGGCTGCCTTTGGGGCGGATGCTGGCCTCTCCCCGGCTTTGGCTTCTCACGGCGGTCCGCCTTCTGGTGATGCCGGCGGCGCTGTGCCCCGTCCTGGGGCTTTTGGGGACCGAGAGCTTAATTTTGGGCATCGCCGTCACCCAGATGGCCATGCCGGTGGCGGTAAACGGGTCCCTTCTTTGCATGGAGTACGGCGGGGACGCGGAGTGCATGGCCCAGATTACCTTTGTCTCCACCCTGGCCTCCATCGTCACCATTCCCATCATCGCGGCGCTGCTTCTTTAAGCGCCCCCGGAAAGGAGGAAGCCCCATGCCCAACATTCAGCAGCTGCCCCCTCACGTGGCGGACCTCATCGCCGCCGGGGAGGTGGTGGAGCGCCCCGCCAGCGTGGTGAAGGAGCTGGTGGAAAACGCCCTGGACGCCCATAGCTCCGCCGTGGTGGTGGAGCTTCGCCGGGGCGGCATGGGCCTCATCCGGGTGACGGACAACGGCTGCGGCATCGCCCCATCGGAGCTGCCCACCGCCTTTTTGCGCCACGCCACGTCCAAGCTGCGGGGCCCCGAGGACCTGGGAAAAATCGGCACCCTGGGCTTCCGGGGGGAGGCCCTGGCGGCCATCTCCGCCGTCAGCCGGGTGGAGATTCAAACCCGGCGGCGGGAGGACCCCACCGGCGCGGCGCTGCGCCTGGAGGGGGGCGTCCCCGGCGCGGTGGAGGAGGCCGGAGCCCCGGAGGGCACCACCATCCTGGTCCGGGACCTCTTCTACAACACCCCCGCAAGGCTGAAATTCATGAAAAAGGACAGCGCCGAGACGGCGGCGGCCGGCGGCCTGATGCAGCACCTGGCCCTGTCCCACCCGGACGTGTCCTTTAAATTCATCAAGGACGGCGCGGAGGCCCTCCACACCCCCGGAGACGGGCGGCTGGACTCCGCCATTTACGCCGCCCTGGGCCGGGACTTCGCCCGGAGCCTCCTCCCCGTGAAGGGGGGCGGAGACGGCGTGGCGGTGTCGGGCTTCATCACCCGGCCCCTTCAAGGCCGGGGCTCCCGGGGGATGCAGGTCTTTTTCGTCAACGGGCGGTTCATCAAGTCCCAGCTTTTGACCGCCGCTTTGGAAGAGGGCTACCGGAACCAAATCATGAAGGGCCGCTTCCCCGGCTGCGTGCTGGCGGTGACCCTGCCGGTGACGGCGGTGGACGTGAACGTCCACCCCGCTAAGACGGCGGTGAAGTTCGCTCAGGAGCAGGCCGTTTTCAACGCGGTCTACCACACTGTGCTGGATGCCCTGGCGGAGCAGGGAGGGCCGGTCCCCGCCGCTCCGGCGGACCCGGAGAAAACCGTGAACCCCCGGGGGGACTTCTTCCAGTCCATGGACGCGAAAGCCTACCGGGAACAGGGGGCGAAGCCCGCCGCCCCGGCCCCTAAGTCTGCCGCGCCCCTTCCCGCCTGGGACACGGAGCGGACCGGCCCCCGGTTGTCGGACAGCGCGCCGCCCCTTTCCACCCGCCCGGCCCTGGGGCGGAGCGGGGCCTTCCCGCCCCCGCGGCAGGATGCGCCGTCCTCGGTCCTCGGACCGAAGGCGGAGCGAATGGAGACGCCTCCCACCCCCCCGGCGGAGCCGAAAGCTTTGGCAAAGCCCACCCTTCCAAGGGAGCCGGTTTCGCCGGAACCCCGGCCCTTTGTCCCCGCCATTCCCCCGGCGGAGCTGCCGGGGCAGGAGACCCTGGAGCCCCCCGGCGAGACCCCCTGGCGGATTGCCGGGGAGCTGCTGCGGACCTACATCGTCTGCGAGAGCGAGGCGGGGGAGGTCTGGCTGGTGGACAAGCACGCCGCCCACGAGCGGGTGAACTTCGACCGCCTGAAAGCCGCCCTGGAGCCCCCCATGCGCCAGGCCCTGCTGACCCCCGCCGCCGTGGAGCTGGGAAAGGAGGACGGGGCGCTGCTGCTGGAGCACCTGCCCCTTTTGGAGGAGCGGGGCTTTTCCTGCGAGGACTTCGGCGGCGGAGCCGTATTGGTGCGGGAGCTTCCGGCGGACTTAGATGCGGAGGACGTGACCGCCACTCTGGAGGAAATCGCCGGGAAGCTCCGCTCCGGGCGCTCTCTGGCGGAGCGGCGGGAGGGCCTCCTTCACACCATGGCCTGCAAGGCCGCCATCAAGGGCGGCTGGAAAAGCGATCCGGAGGAGCTTCGGGCCCTGGTTTCCAAGGTTCAAAGCGGCGAGGTCCGCTACTGCCCCCACGGGCGGCCTGTGGCGGTGAAAATTACAAAGCACGAGCTGGAAAAGCTCTTTAAACGGGCGTAGCCCGCTTCAAGAGGGGGCAGGCTACACCTTGAGAATCCCCCACCTCCAGTGACGCCGGTCACTGGAGCCGCCCCTCCTGGACCCGGAGGGCAAGCCCATTCTTACAACGATATCAGACGAGGAATGACATGAAACTTTTATTCATTGACGGCTGCGTCAGCCAGCGGGGACCGGCGTCCCGGACCCGCGCCCTGGCGGAGGCTTTTCTCTCCGCCTTTCAAGAGTCCCACCCTGGGGCGGAGGTGGAAACCGTGACCCTGGAAGCGCTGGATTTAAAGCCCTTCCTTCCCGCCGCCCTGAACCAGCGGGATGAACTGGCCTCCGTGGGGGCTTTTGGCGCGCCGGTGTTCGACCTGGCCCGGCAGTTCCAGGCGGCGGACAAAATCGTCGCCGCCGCCCCCTTCTGGGACATGAGCTTCCCGGCGGTGATGCGGACCTACATCGAGTACATTTCCGCCAACGGCCTTTGCTATCACTACGAAGCCGACGGCTGCCACGGGGATTGCCGGGCGGACCGGCTGGCTTATCTCACCACCGGCGGGGACTTCGAGCGGCCCGAGAGCCTGGGGGTTTTGTACTGGAAGCAGCTTTCCAGGATGTTCGGTATCCCCCGGTTCGACTATGTTTTTGCCGGAGGGCTGGACGTGGACCCCGCCAAGGCCCCGGAGCTTTTGGAGGCCGCCTGTGAACAGGCCCGGACCCTGGGCCGGAGCTTCTGAAATGGCCCCGAAGATCGTCTGCGTCGTGGGCCCCACCGCCTGCGGCAAGACCACCCTGGGCGTCCTGCTGGCCAAGAAATTTGGCGGCGAGGTGGTCTCCGCCGACTCCATGCAGATTTACCGGGGGCTCACCATCGGCACCGCCGCCCCCACGGAAGAAGAGATGGACGGCGTGCCCCACCACATGGTCGCGGTAAGCGACCCGGCGGAGCAGTGGTCCGCCGCCCGGTACGCCCAGGAGGCCGTTCCCATCGTCGACGGCATCCTGACACGGGGGAAGCTGCCTATTCTAGTGGGGGGCACCGGTCTTTGGATCGACGCGGTGGTGAAGGGCCACGGCTTCGCGGCGGGCTGCGCCGGGGGAGCCGTGCGGCAAGAGCTGGAGGCGCGTCTTGCGGCGGAGGGCATCGGACCGCTGCTGGAAGAGCTGCGGCAGGTGGACCCGGCGTCGGCGGAGCGGCTCCACCCATCGGACGTGAAGCGGATTTTGCGGGCCCTGGAGGTTTACCGGGAGACCGGGAAAACCATCACCGCCCACAATGAGGAGACAAAGGCCCTGCCCCCCCGGTACGACGCGGTGTGGATCGGCCTCCAGTTCGCCGACCGGGCAGATATGAAGGCCCTGATTGACCGGCGGGTAGACCGCATGGCGGAGGCGGGGCTGGTGGAGGAGGTCCGGGCCCTTTTGAGCCTGGGTCTGCCCCGAAACGCCACGGCCCTCCAGGCCATCGGATACAAGGAATTCCAAAGCGTCCTGGAGGGGACGGCCACGGAGGCGGAGGCCCTGGCGGAGGTGAAGCTCCGCTCCCGGCAGTACGCCAAGCGGCAGCTGACCTGGCTGCGGCGGAATCCGGCCATCCACTGGGTCTTTTGGGAAAAAGACCGGGATTTTGCCCGGGCCCTACAGATTTCGACGGAAATTCTCTCCGCGGAGGGGGTATCCTAGAAATTGGCAAAACGATTCGCCCGGAACCTCTCGGGGACGCCGAGGATCATCGTTTCGCTGAACTACACGACAGCGCCTCCCGCCGGGAGGCGCACGGACAGACGAAAAAGGAGCGGACGATATGCAAAACAAACAGAACCTACAGGACCTCTTCCTCCTCCGGGCCAAGCGGGACCGGGTGCCCGTCACCATGTTTTTGATGAACGGCTTTCAGATGCGGGGAACCATCACCGGCTTCGACCCCTTCGTGGTCATCCTGGACAGCGAAGGCCGCCAGCAGGTGATCTACAAGCACGCCATCTCCACCATCGCCCCCACCCGGACGGTCTCTTTGAACGAGGAGGAGTGACCTCACATAAGGCAGGCTACATAGAAACGCTATGAAACAGAAACAAAGCGGCTTTGGAACAAAGCTTCTCATGGCCGCCCTCTTTTTGGGAGTGGCGGCCTATTTCGGGATCGAGGCTTTCCAATATTTGGACGACCCTCTGGGCGTTACCCTGGCCTACCGCTATGAGGTGGAGCAGACCGTGGACCTGACGGGCTTCGTGGTCCGGGAGGAGCGGGTGCTGCCCGATGAGGGCGGCGGCCTTCTGCGCATCCAGCGGGCGGAGGGAGAGCGGGTGGCCGCCGGGGGGACCGTGGCCTCCATCTACGCGGACCAGGCGTCCCTGGACCGGCAGGCGGAAATCGAGAGCCTGGAGAGCCGGGTGGAACAGCTTCAATACGCCCAGGATTTGGCCCTGGCGGCGGAGACCACCCGGAAGCTGGACGCCCAGATTGTCCAGAACCTGCTGGAATACCGCCGCTTCCTGGCGGCGGACCGGCTCTATGACGCGGAGGGCACGGCCCTGGAGCTCCGGGCCCTGGTCCTCAAGCGGGACTACAGCGACACGGGGAACGGAGACATCGGCCTCCAGCTCCAGGAGCTGGGGGCGCAGCTGCTGAACCTTCGCTCTCAGGCGGAGGGCTCCGTCCGGCGTGTCACCGCGCCGGAGGCGGGGCTCTACTCCTCCGAGGTGGACGGCTTCGAGGCGGTGCTGACCCCGGACATGCTGGAGGGGCTGACCCCCTCCGCCCTCTCCAGCCTGACGGCGGACCCCTCCGTCACCTCCCGAACCGGGAAGCTGGTGCTGGGGGACGCGTGGTACTACGCCGCTGTTTTATCCGCCGAGGATGCGGCAAAGCTGTGGCAGCTGCAAGCGGAGAACGGGGGAACCCTGCTCCTCCGCTTTTCCAAGGGGGTGGACCGGGACCTTCCCGTGACGCTGGAAACCCTGGGAGCCCGGGAGAACGGCCGGCTGGTGGCGGTGTTTCGGGGAACCCAGTACCTCCAGGAGCTGACGCTGCTGCGCCAGCAGCGAGCCCAGATCATCACCGGCTCCCTTGCCGGCATCCGGGTGCCCCGGGAGTGCCTCCGGGCCGAGCGGGCCTATCTGGACGGCGACGGCCGAACCGTCACAGAGGACCGCACCGGCATTTACTGCCTGGTGGGCCGGGAGGCCCGGTTCAAGCCGGTGGAGGTGGTCTACAACGCCGACAGCTTCGTGCTGGTAAGCCCCACGCCAGAGCTGAACCCCAGCGTGGACAAGGATGCCAAGCGCATTATTCGGGCCGGGGAGCAGGTCATCGTCTCCGCCCGGGGGCTCTTTGACGGGAAGGTGCTCCAATAGGGGGCGGGCTCGGTCCCGCCCCGTTTTCCAAGCTCCCCATATCCCCAAAAGCAGGGGACCCCATCCGGTCCCCCAACAAAAATAGAGAAAGGCGTGACCCTATGTCGATTGCCGAAAACATCGCCCAAGTCCGGGCGAACATTGCCGCCGCCGCCCGGGAGGCGGGGCGGGACCCTCAGGAAATCACCCTGGTGGGAGCCAGCAAGATGAACGACGCCTCCGCCTGCCGGGCGGCGGTGGCCGCCGGGATTGACGCCCTGGGGGAAAACCGCGTCCAGGAGATGACCGCCAAGCTGGCGGAAAACGCCTATGACGGCGCTCCCCTCCACTTCATCGGCCATCTCCAGCGCAACAAGGTGCGCCAGGTGGTGGGGAAGACGGACCTCATCCAATCCGCGGGCTCTTTGGAGCTGCTGGCGGAGATTGAAAAGGCCGCCGGGAAGCTGGAGCTGGTCCAGGACATCCTCCTGGAGGTCAACATCGGGGAGGAGGCCGCCAAGAGCGGCTTTGCCCCGGCGGAGCTCCTTCCCGGGGCGGAGGCGGCCCTGGCCATGGAGCATATCCGGGTCCTGGGTCTGATGGCCATTCCCCCGGCGGAGGCGGACCGGGAGGAAAATCTTCGATATTTTGACAGCGTTCGGGCGCTTTTTCTTGACATGGACGGGAAATTGTTTCATAATAGCCTTAAGGTTCTGTCTATGGGCATGAGCGGCGATTACCAGGACGCCGTACGCGCCGGGGCCACCATGGTCCGGGTGGGCGCCGCCATCTTCGGGAGCCGCCATTACACATAAGATTACAAACAGGAGGTACACGCATGAGTATCCTGGACGAGATAAAAAAGCTGACCCACCCCTACGAGGACGAGGACGACGATCCCGCCGAATTCGAGGACGAGCTCCAGGAGCGGGACATGTTCGAGGAGCGCCGCTCCCGCTATGACGACCGCCGGAACAAGGTGGTGAACATCCACGCCACCACCCAGCTGAAGGTGGTTCTGGTGAAGCCGGAGCGGTTTGAGAACGCCTCGGAGATCGCCGACCAATTGAAGGACAAGCGGACGGTGGTTTTGAACCTGGAGTCCACCAACAAGGACGTGGCCCGGCGGCTCATCGACTTTCTCTCCGGCGTGGCCTATGCCGGAGAGGGCAAGATCAAAAAAGTGGCCGCCAACACCTATATTATCACCCCCTACCACGTGGACATCGAGGGGGATTTGATCGACGAGCTGGAGAACAACGGGCTGTATTTCTGATTCTTAAAAGACATTTGAACTGGCACGCTGGGGAGGATATGCGACTATGCTGACACCGCAGGAGGTTTCCGCCCGCTCTTTCACCAAGACCATGATGGGCGGCTACAATATGACCATGGTGGATGAGTTCCTGGACGAGCTCACCGACAACTACACATCCCTCTATAAGGAAAACGCCTCCTTGAAAGCCAAGATGAAGGTCTTGGTGGAGAAGGTGGAGGAGTACCGGGCCACGGAGGATTCCATGCGGGCCACCCTCCTCACCGCCCAGCGGATGGCGGACTCCATCGTCAAGGAGGCGGAGGAGAAGCGGGACAGCATCCTGAAACAGGCGGAGGCCGCCGCCCGGGAGAAGCTGGACGGCTACCGCCGGGAGGCGGAGCGGTACAGCAAGCGCCTCCAGCAGGGGCAGGAGGAAATCCGGCGCTTTGTGGCGGAGAGCCGGGCCCTGTGCGAAAAGGAGCTCCAGTTCCTGGAGGAGTTCCCCAGCCGCCCCCTGGAGGAGGAGCCGGAGGCCGCCACCGCGGAGGCCATCGGCGAGAAGATTCTCTCCGCCGGGGAGCCTGCCCCCGCCAGCGCCGTTCCGGAGCCCGCCCCGCAAGCCGCGCCCCAGGCCGCGCCGCGTGAGGAGGTTCCGCCTCCCCAGGCGCCGTCTCCCGTTCCCCAGGCGGCGGACCCCGTTCCCACCACGGAGAAGCTGCTGGACACCCTGGCCTCGGCGGGGCAGGAGCCGGAGGATCTCAGCGCCACCCGGCGGGTGAACATCAACGAGCTGAAATTTGGCCCCAATTACCGAAGCGAGTCGGACTGACGGCTCTCTTGAGAAGGGGGGAGGCGCCATGAGCGAAGGGCCCATTATCGCGTTTTTGTACGATTTCGACAAGACCCTCTGCACCACGGACATGCAGGATTACGCCTTCATTCCCAGCCTGGGGATGACCCCGGCGGAGTTCTGGGCGGAGGCCAACGGCTTCGGCCGCCAAAACCACATTGACGGCATCCTTGCCTATATGTACGTCATGCTCCGGGAGGCGGAGCGGAAAAACCTGCCCTTCACCCGGGAGGACCTGGTGGAAAAAGGACGGGGCATCGAGCTCTTCCCCGGCGTGGCGGACTGGTTCTGCCGGATCAACGCCTTTGGGCAGACCCAGGGGGTGCGGGTGGAACACTATGTGATTTCCTCCGGCCTCCGGGAGATCATCGAGGGGTCCTCCATCAGCGGGGAATTTCAGGAGATTTACGCCAGCGAGTTTTACTACGACGAGGCGGGCCGCCCCGTCTGGCCCAAGCTGGCGGTGAATTTCACGGCCAAGACCCAGTTTGTCTACCGCATCAACAAGGGGGTTCTGGATGTTTCCGAGGACAAGCCCCTCAACGACTCCATGCCCGACGACAGCAAGCGGGTGCCCTTTCCCAACATGGTCTACATGGGGGACGGGCTCTCCGACGTGCCCTGCATGAAGATGATGCGGGCCTATGGCGGACAGGCCATCGCCGTCTATCAGGCCGCCAACCGGGCGGGGGTGGAGGAGCTGCTGGCCCGGGGCCGGGTGGACTTTATGTTCCCCGCGGATTACCGGGAGGGCCGGGCCCTGGAGGAGACGGTGAAGAACATCATCCGCAAAATTGCCGTGGCCGACCGGCTGAGGAGGGAGCATCTTCACCAGCTTCGTCACCTGGGGGAGGATGTTCTGCCGGACCAGGTGGAGTTGTTTTAAAATTCCCTTTCGCGAAGGGGAGCTTATTCTTGCCCTTGCGGGCGGGGGAGAATGGATAGCGGCGATGGCCGGTATCCATTCTCCCCCGCCCGCAAGGGCATGTACAAGCCTTGCAAATTCACTCTCCCCGTGGTAAAATGGGTCATCAAAAGGGGGGACTGCCTATGAAGCGCATCAGCAAGGAAAACTATTACCTGGACATCGCCCAGACCGTTTTGGAGCGGGCCACCTGCCTGCGCCGGGTCTATGGAGCCATCATTGTCACCAATGACGAAATCATCTCCACCGGCTACAACGGCGCGCCTCGGGGACGGGCCAACTGCGTCGACATGGGCTACTGCTCCCGGGAGGTTCTCCAGGTGCCCCGGGGGGAGCGCTATGAGCTCTGCCGCAGCATCCATGCCGAGGCCAACGCCATCATCTCCGCCGCCCGGCGGGACATGGTGGGCGGCACCCTTTACTTGGTGGGGCGGGACGCCCAGACCGGAGAGCTGCTGGGGGACGCCACCTCCTGCTCCATGTGCCGCCGTATGGTGATCAACGCCGGACTGGAACGGGTGGTCATCCGCCGGACGGAGACGGAATTTGATATCATTTCCGTGTCAGACTGGATCGCCGAGGACGACGCCGTTTCCCTTTGAGGAAACACGGAAAGGAAGTATTTGCTTGAAAGCCGGACTTGTCACCTTCTACCACCTGCATCACTACGGGGCCATCCTCCAGGCCGCGGCCACCCAGCGGGCCCTGGCCTCCCTGGGCTGGGACTGCGAGACCATTGACTACTTCGTTAACCAGGATATCCGCATCCTCAAGCCCCCCACCACTCCCGGACGGGCGGCGAACGACGCCTACAACACCCTCCACTATCCCGCCCTGAAACGCCGCTGGCAGCGGTTCGAGACCTTTTCCAAGGCCCACCTGAACCTCACCTCTCGCCGCTATACCAGCTGGGAGGAGCTGAAACGGGCCGCCCTGCCCTATGACCTTCTGATCTCCGGCAGCGACCAGATTTGGAACCCCACCATCTTCCCCGACGGGCGCTTTGACCCCGTGTTTTTCGGAACCTTCTCCCCCTTGCGGAAAATCGCCTACGCCCCCTCCTTCGGCGTGGGGCACCTGCCCGAGGGGATGGAGGAGGAATTGAAGGGATATCTTTGTGACTTTTCCCACCTTTCCGTCCGGGAGGCCTCCGGCCGGGACATTGTTCGGGAGGCCGCGGGCCGGGAGGCGGAGGTGGTGCTGGACCCCACGCTGCTGCTGACGGCGGAGGACTGGTCCGCCCTGGCGGCGGAGCGGGTGGTCCGGGGGGAGTATATCCTCTGCTACTGCATCGCCCGCTCCGGGGCTCTGGAGCCCTATATCCGCCGTCTGGCGGAGGAGACCGGACTGCCGGTGGTCCAGCTCTGCGGCACCCGGCGGAAGCTCCACCCCAAGGCGAAGCTGATTTTTGACGCGGGTCCGGCGGAATTTTTGAGCCTCTTCCGCCACGCCGCCTACGTCTGCACAAATTCCTTCCACGGGACGGTGTTCTCCGTCCAGTTCCAGCGGCCCTTCTTCACCGCCGTGGCCCCGGCGGAGCTCCAGGAGCCGGAGCGCTCCCGGACCTTCAGCCTTCTAAGCCGCCTGGGGCTGACGGACCGGGTGGTGGGCAAGGGCGACGCCGCCGGACTGGGGGACCTCCCCGGCTGGCCCGCCGCGGAGGAGCGGCTGCGGGCCGCCCGGGCGGGGGCCATGGCCTATTTGCGGGCCGCCCTGGCGGACGAGCCCTGGGAGAGCGCGAAAGAGCCCCCCCGTTCCCAGGGGGACCGTCCCCTTCTGGCGGATCGGACCCACTGCACCGGCTGTTCCGCCTGCGCCGCCGTCTGTCCCAAGGACGCCATCACCCTGGTCCGGGACCGGGAGGGCTTTGCCTTCCCCCAGGTGGAAGCGGAGAAGTGCGTTCACTGCGGTGTCTGCACCAGAACCTGTCCCATGCTCCGGGAGCGGGCGAAAACGCCCCTGCCCGCCGCCTTCGCCGCCTGGAACCGGGAGCCGGACGTCCGGCGGGACTCCACCTCCGGCGGGGCCTTCTCCGCCCTGTCGGACTACGTGCTGGAGGGGGGCGGCGTGGTGTTTGGCGCGGCGCTGGACGGGAAACAGCACCTGCGGCACACCGCCTGCTTCCGCAAGGAGGACCTCTGGCGGTTCCGGGGGGCCAAGTACGTCCAGAGCGATTTGGAGGGCGTGTTCCGGGAGGCGCGAAAATGCCTGGAAACCCGGCAGGTCCTCTTCTCCGGCACCCCCTGTCAGGTGGACGGGCTGTATCGCTATCTGGGGACCCGCCCGGAGAATCTGACCACCTGCGATCTGGTGTGCCATGGCGTGCCCTCTCCCGGCGTGTGGGAGGACATGGCCCGCCACATTGAGAAGAAGCGGGGGCGGGAGCTCCAGGCCGTGCGCTTTCGCAACAAGGTGGAGGGCTGGCAGAACAGCCACTTCACCGCCGTCTACGACGACGGCACCGTGGACACCCACCCCCTCTTTGAGACGGAATTTGGCCGGGCCTTTGGCCGGGCGCTGTTCCTGCGGCCCTGCTGCTACCGCTGTCCCTATGCCTGCTTAAACCGGGTGGGGGATTTCACCCTGGGGGACCTCTGGGGTCTCCGGCCCGACGAGCTGCCAGAGCAGCAGCAAAAGGGCGTCAGCCTCCTGCTGGTAAACACCCCCCATGGCAGCCATATCTTCGACCAGCTCCATCTGGTCCGCCAGCCCTTCCCGGTGGAGCGGGCCATCGCCGGGAATCCCCGGCTGGCCTCCCCCATCACCCAGCCCCCGGACCGGGCCGCCTTCTTCGCCGCCTATGCTCTGGAGCCCTTTGACCAGGTGGTCCGGAAGTTCTGCGCCCTGCCGCCGCTGCCCGTCCGGGCGATGGGAAAGGCCCTGTCGCCGGAGATGAAGGCGAAGGTGAAAAAGATGCTGAGGCGGGGCTGAGGGCTATCCGAACAGCAGCTTCTTTTGAAATAACCACTTTTTGCATTCAAGCGACAGGGCCAGCCGGAATCCGGCTGGCCCTGTTTTCTGAAAGCCCGCATTCATCGCTGGGAAACGCCGGATAGACGACGATTTTCCCGTCAGGATAGAAGCTTCCCCGGGGCAATGGAGGGATAGCCCAAGCATGCGGCGCGCTACGGCAGAAAAAGGCCCTCCTGGCGGCGTAGGCCGTTTGGAATACAGCCTCCTATTCCACCGGCTTGGACAGCATCCACAGCGGCGCGCCGTCGTGGCGGCTGGGGGACAGCTCCTCCAAAATCAGGGACAACTCCCAGGGGATCAGGCTTCGATCCCGGCTGGCGGGGTCCGCCACCAGAATCTCCCCGCCCAAGGTGGTGCCCCGGAGGAGAATGAAATGCCCCCCCTTGGTGAAATGTCCCTTGGTCATCAGCGCCACGGCCACCTCTCCGGTGGACAGCCGCAGATACAGCTCGTCCTCCTCCAGCGTTTTCAGGTCCAGGGACTCGCACTCCAGGCCATAGGTTTCCGCCACCCCCTGGACAATGGAGAGGTAGGAGCCGTGTCCCCGGCACCAATAGCCCCCCTTGACGCAAAGGGCCGCCATATCCGCCGGGTCCACGATCTCCCCCGTCAGGGAGGAGACCGCCATGGCCAGGGCGGTGGGGCCGCAGCCATGGGTGGCCAGGGGGTCTGAGCCGTACTTCTGCTCCGCCCGGGCCTCGTCGGTCTGGTTGAAGTAGATCACGTCCACCCCGCCGCCGGTGAGGACCTCCCGCCCCTCCCGCAGGATGATGTCGCTGATAAGAGGATCCAACATCTCCTTGGGCGGCGCCAGCTCCGGCTGGGACAAGGTGGAGTCGGACTCCGCCAGGGGTTCCGGCTCCGGCGGCGGGGCGGTGACCTCCTCCATCCAGTCCCGGAGGGCGTCCCGGGCCTCCCCCGCCCGGTGGGCCAGAGCGGCGGCGGCCTTCCCCGCCTGTTCCGCCGCGGCGCTTCCCGCCCGGAGGACGGCCTCCGCCCCCCGGCCCGCCACCTGGGCGGTCCAGCGGACCGTCGCCCGCGCCGGCTCCGTCAGCTCCGCGTAGAGCTCCGGGGCAAAGACGCGGCAGGCCGCCAGCTCCGCTCCGCCGACGCAGACCAGGGCCAGGAGGACCACGGCGGTATACCGGACCCAGGGGGTCCGTTTTTTCTTCCGGGGAGACTCCCGCTCTTTCAGGCGGAGCAGCTCCTCCAGGGCCTCTTCCTCCGGGGAGGTCTCTCGACGCATGGCGCATCTCCTTTTGCTTGTTCTTTCTACTATACCACATCTCCCCGGTCCGCTTCAAGGGCGGCGGCGTTTTTCGCCGGTGAAAATGCTGGAAAGCAGCCGGGCCGCCCGTTTGGGGCCCCCCGCGG
>CATOKC010000003.1 GCA_951800675.1 uncultured Oscillibacter sp. | reverse complement strand
TCCGCGGGGGGCGCTTCTTCGCCCTCTTCCGGCCCCTCCCCCGCTTCCCCGGCAAGCGCCTCTCCATCCCCGCCAAAGGCCTCCTCGCCTGTCTCCAGCCCCTCCTCCGGCTCCGGCGGGTCCAGAAGGAACTCCACCAGGCCGGGGTTCTCCTGGCCGGGATAGTAATTCACCGCCCAGGGGATGGTCTCCGTCAGCTCCCGCTCCTCCCGGAGCTGGCCCATGGCCTCCTCCACCCGGCTTTCGCCGTCCGTCCCCCAATAGCCCACGCGGACCGCCAGCTCCGTCTTTCCCTCGTCCAGGGCCGCCGCCAGCAGGCTGTACAGCGCCTCCGGGCTGGTGGCGTTCACCACCGCCTGGAGCTGCTCCAGGGTCCGGCGGTAGCCAATGCGCACCGCCACCTCATAATAGCCCCGCTGGGCGTGGCTGGAGGTGGTGATAAACTCCACGGCATAGGCCCCCATGGGGGTCTCCTGCTGGACCTCCGCCGCCGCCGCCTCCAGAGTCTCCGTCACCGCCAGCTCGCTTTTGAAGTCGTACAGCCGCAGGGTCGCCGTCTCCCGGTGCTGGCCCACCAGAAGCAAAAGGTCGTTTACCACGTCCTGGTGGTTCTCCGCCCGGAGGGTCCCGGCGGCCTCGCTCTCCCAGAACTTGCTGCTGTGGGGCTCGGCGGTGGAATAGGTCCGCTCCAGCAGGGCGGAGCACCCCGTCAGCAGACACAGCGCCAGGGCCAGCGCGGCCAGTCCGCTTAATTTCCGGCTCATGGCGGACCTCCTCCCCTTACTTCTGCCTCCGGCTTATAATCCCAGGTCTTCCTCTACCAGCAGGACCTCCGCCTCCATGCCCATCATGGGGCCCCAGAGGGTCACCAGTCCCCGGCAGACGCGCTCCGGGCTTTTGCAGTCATAGCAGCGGTCGCGCTTTACGGCGCAGGGGGTCTTTTTGCCCAGCTGCCGGGCCCTTTGCGGGGCGGCGGTGTTCCGGGCCCGCCAGACGGCCCCGTCGTAAGTCGGCGCCAGCTTGTTTTGGCCGATGACGAAATACACCTTCTCATGGCCGAACAGCGTAGCCGCCGCCCGGTTCCCCGCGCCGTCGATGTTCACAAGCTCCCCCGTCTCCGCCAGGCCGTTGACGGAGGTGAGATACACATCGGACACCATGGCCTCCCGGCGGGCGGCGTCCTTGTCCTCCCATTTCCAGTGCCAGACCGTTTTGTTGTGGCTCCCCAGCCGCTCATAGAGCCCCAGGGCGTCCAGGGTGGCGGAGCCGCCGAAGCCCACGGACTTTCCGTCGATGGCGGCGTCCAGGTAGTCCGCCGCCTCCTTTCCGGTGGAGAACACCCGGACCGCGTAGCCCCGGGCCTCCAGATTCTTCTTGACCGTTTCAAAATCCGCCATGTCTCATTCCTCCAATGTCAGCTGGGTTTCTCCCGTGTCCTCCTGCCGCAGCAGGGCCCCCGCCGCCGGCACCGCCCGGACCCGGTAGCGGCTCTTATTGGCGATGGCCGTCTCCTCCACGGGGAGGACGGACTCCAACTGGTACTTGGGTTTCAGGGTCATCACCGCCACGCCCTGGGTGGAGCGGGTGGTCTTGGGGGCCAGCAGGGCGGTGTGGAAAATCAGGCACCGGGGCTCCGTGGAATAGGCCGCCAGCTCCAGGTCCCCGTCCACCCGGAGAATCGCCTTCAAGGGGGACTTGTCGGAATAGGCCCCGGTGAGCTTGCGGCGGTTGGAGGAGGTCTGATAGGCCTTGATCTCCACCCGGGCCGCCTTGCCGTTTTCAAAGAAGAAGAGGAGTCCCCCGGAGTAGTCCCCGGGGAGGACCATGAACACCACGCTCTCCCCGGCGTCCATGCCCAGCTTCGCCGGGAGGTAGTCCCCCAGGACGCTGGCCTTGGAATCCTCAAACTCGCTGAGGCGGGTCTTGTAGACCTGGCACTTGTCGGTGAAGAACATGACCTCCGCCCGGCTGGTGGTCTCGAAGCTCTGCCGGAGGCCGTCCCCCTCCTTGTACTTCTGGGTGTTGCTCATGCGGAGGCTCTGGGGGGTGATTTTCTTGAAGTACCCCTCCTTGGAGAGGAACACATGGACCGGAACCTCCTCCGGCCCCTCGTCCTCCCCGGGGTCCGGGAGCTCGTGGGCGTAGACAATGGCGGTGCGGCGGGGCTCGCCGTACTTCTTCGCCGCCTCCCGCAGCTCCTCCAGGATGATTTTTTTCACCCGCCGGGGGTCCTGGAGGATGTCCTCCAGGTCGTCAATTTCATCCTGGAGGGCCTCCGTCTCCTTCACCCGCTTCAGGATGTACTCTTTATTGATGTTGCGGAGCTTGATTTCCGCCACGTATTCCGCCTGCGCCTGGTCGATGCCAAAGCCAATCATCAGGTTCGGGATGACCTCGGATTCCTCCTCCGTCTCCCGGATGATTTTGATGGCCTTGTCAATGTCCAGCAGGATGCGCTTGAGGCCCTTGAGGAGGTGGAGCTTTTCCCTCCGCTTCCCCAGGACGAAGAACACCCGCCGCCGCACGGATTCCGTGCGCCAGGCGGTCCACTCCTCCAGAATCCGCCGGACCCCCAGCACCTGGGGCATCCCGCCAATCAGGACGTTGAAGTTGCAGGAAAAGGCGTCCTCCAGGGGGGTCTGCTTGAAAAGGCGGGCCATGAGCTTGTCCGGGTCCGCTCCCCGCTTGAGGTCAATCGTGAGCTTAAGACCGGAGAGGTCCGTCTCGTCCCGCATGTCGGCGATTTCCTTGGCCTTGCCCGCCTTGATGAGCTCCGCCACCTTGTCCAAAATCGCCTCGGTGGAGGTGGAGTAGGGAATCTCCGTGATTTCGATGAGGTTTTCCTCTTTCACATAGCGCCACTTGGCCCGGACCTTCACGCCGCCCCGTCCGGTGGCGTAGATGTCCCGGAGGGCGTCCCGGTCGCAGATCAGTTCCCCCCCGGTGGGAAAGTCCGGGGCGGGCAGGGTTTCCAGCAAATCGCAGTCCGGGTTTTTGAGGTAGGCCGCCGCCGTGTCGCAGACCTCTTTTAAGTTGAAGCCGCAGAACTGGGAGGCCATGCCCACGGCGATGCCCATGTTGGCGGAGACCAGAATGTTAGGGAAGGTAGTGGGCAGCAGGGCGGGCTCCTTCATGGTGTTGTCGTAGTTGTCCACGAAGTCCACGGTGTCGCTGTCGATGTCCCGGAAGAGCTCCTGGCAGATGGGGGTGAGCTTGGCCTCCGTGTACCGGGGGGCGGCGCAGGACATGTCCCGGGAGTAGTGCTTGCCGAAGTTGCCCTTGGAGTCCACGAAGGGGGTGAGCAGGGCCCCGTAGCCCCGGGAGAGGCGGACCATGGTGTCGTAGATGGCGGCGTCTCCGTGGGGGTTTAGGCGCATGGTCTGGCCCACGATGTTGGCGGACTTGGTGCGGCTTCCCGTGAGGAGGCCCATTTTGTACATGGTGTAGAGGAGCTTGCGGTGGGAGGGCTTGAAGCCGTCGATCTCCGGGATGGCCCGGGAGACGATGACGCTCATGGCGTAGGGCATGTAGTTGGTTTCCAGGGTGTCGGTGATGGGCTGCTCCACCACCGCGGCGTGGAGCCCTAAGACGTTGGGGTTGCCGGATTTGGGCTTTCCGGTTTCGGGTGTTTTCTTCTTTGGCATGATGGTTTATTCCTTACCTAAAACCCACATCAGCGGGTTGTTTTGAATGTATTGCCTTGCTCCTTGCAGCTCTTCCTGACTGCGGATAATATGGTCATAATACCGCTCCTGCCAGAGTGGATAACCCACTCTTTTACTGGACAGGCTTTTTAATGCTCTGATTACTTGGGGAAGGGAAGCTTTCTTTGTGGGGCCTCTGCTTCTCTTGTAGTCTCTAAATTGCAAAGTATATGTTCTCCCCGGGCTTTTGTGTTGAAGGTCACAAAATAGCATCCGGGACTGGAGTAATCATATCCTTTCAGCCGCTCCGACCGGTGGACTTTCTTCTCCTTGTCCAGCATGGTTAAGAAATATCCGCCATCTCCAAATATTTGTACCCATTCTCGGCAATATGGTCCTTCCGCCCCTGGAGGTTGTCCCCCAGCAGGAGGTCAAAGACCTGGGCCGTCCGCTCCACGTCCTCCGGCATCACCCGGATGAGCCGCCGGGTCTCCGGGTTCATGGTGGTCAGCCACATCATGTCCGGGTCGTTCTCGCCCAGGCCCTTGGAGCGGTCAATCTTGTATCTCTTCCCCTCCAGCCCCTTTACGATGTCGTTTTTCTCCTTATCGGAGTAGGCAAACCAGGTCTTTTCCCCGCAGTTGATTTCAAAAAGAGGGGTCTCCGCGATATACACATACCCCTCCCGAATCAGCGTTGGGGTCAGCCGGTAGAGCATGGTCAGCACCAGGGTGCGAATCTGGAAGCCGTCCACGTCGCCGTCGGTGCAGATGACCACCTTGCTCCAGCGGAGGTTTCCCAAATCAAAGGAGGACACGTCCTTGGCGTGCTTGTTGCTCACCTCCACGCCGCAGCCCAGGACCTTGATGAGGTCCGTGATGATCTCGCTTTTGAAAATCCGGGCGTAGTCCGCCTTCAGGCAGTTGAGAATCTTCCCCCGGATGGGCATGATGCCCTGGTACTCCGAGTCCCGGGCCAGCTTCACGCTGCCAAGGGCGCTGTCGCCCTCCACGATGTAGATTTCCCGCCTGGCGGCGTCCTTCGTCCGGCAGTCCACAAACTTCTGCACCCGGTTGGCGATGTCCACGCTGCCGGAGAGCTTTTTCTTAATGCTCAGCCGGGCCTCCTCCGCCTTCTCCCGGCTGCGCTTGTTCAAAAGCACCTGCCCGGCGATTTTCTCCGCGTCGAAGTGGTTTTCAATCAAGTAAATCTCCAGGTTGGACCGGAGGAATTCCGTCATGGCCTCCTGGACAAACTTATTGGTAATGGCCTTTTTCGTCTGGTTTTCATAGCTGGTCTGGGTGGAGAAGTTGCTGGTGACCAAAATCAGGCAGTCCTCCACGTCCGCCCAGGTGACCTTGCTCTCGTTCTTCTGGTACTTCCCCTGCTCCCGGAGGTACTTGTCCACGGCGGAGACAAAGGCGGAGCGGCTGGCCTTCTCCGGGCTTCCCCCGTGCTCCAGCCAGCTGGAGTTATGATAGTGCTCCACCACGTTCACGCGGCTCGAAAAGCAGAAGGCCGCCGACAGCTTCACCTTATATTCCGGCTTGTCCTCCCGGTCCCGGCCCTTCTTCTCCGCCTGCCAGAAGGCCGGGGAGGTCAGGCTGTTCTCCCCCGCCAGCTCGGCCACATAATCGGCGATGCCGTTTTCATAGACGAACTCCGTCTCCTCAAAAACCCCCGGCTCCGTCTCATCGCGGAAATGGAAGGTAATCCCGGCGTTCACCACCGCCTGGCGCTTCATCACGCCGGAGAAATACTCCGCCGGGATATTGATGTCCGTGAACACCTCCAGGTCGGGAAGCCACCGGGTCCGGGTGCCGGTCTTTTTCGCCTGGGACTTGGGCAGGGGCGTTTTCTGGAGCTCCCCCGCGATCTCCCCCCGCTCGAAGCGGAGGCGGTACTCAAAGCCGTCCCGCCAGACGGTGACGTCCATGTAGCGGGAGGCGTACTGGGTGGCGCAGGAGCCCAGACCGTTGAGGCCCAGGGAGAACTCATAGTTGTCCCCGGACACGTTATCATATTTGCCCCCGGCGTACAGCTCGCAGAACACCAGCTCCCAGTTGAAGCGCTGCTCCTTCTCGTTCCAGTCCACCGGGCAGCCCCGGCCCGCGTCCTCCACCTCCACGCTGCGGTCCAAAAAGCGGGTGACGGTGATGGACGTTCCGTGGCCCTCCCGGGCCTCGTCGATGGAGTTGGATAAAATCTCAAAGACCGCGTGCTCGCAGCCGTCCAGGCCGTCGGAGCCGAAAATGACGCCGGGGCGCTTGCGCACCCGGTCCGCGCCTTTTAAGGCGGAAATGCTGTCGTTGCCGTAATCCTGTTTCTTCGCCATAGTTCCTCCAAAACCGGCGGGACCCGCCGGGAACGTCTTTTTTTCGCCTCCGGGCACAGCATATAGGGGGAAAAGCCCCGGTTTTGCCCAGGATTTTGAAACGGTTCGATTATATCACAAGAAGTCCCCCGGTTCAACCCCCTCCCGCCGCCGCCTCCCCTTTCCCGCCTTTTCCCGGCCTGGGCCGCCGTTTTTCGGATAAATGTCGCGCCCGCCGTGATTCCATAACGGCGCCGCCACTGGCGGGAGCCCTTCCGGGAGCAGAGTTTTTCACATTATCCACAGAGTTATCCACACCGTTATGTCAACCTTGGATTTGAGGAAAAAATTCTGCCCCCCCTCTTCCGGCCCCTCCGACAGACGGAGCCCTCCCTTCCGGCCCCCTTCCCGGAGAATTTTCCGGATTTTCCCGTTTTCGGTTGACAACCCGGCGGGAATCCTGTATGATAACATTAGACACGATATTAAAAACCATATTATGGGGTGTGTTGTATGATTTGTAAGATTATAAGCGACAGCAGCTGCGATTTGCGCATGAGCGCCTTTGACGGCGGGGAGATTCGCTTTGAGACAGTCCCTCTGCGGCTCCAGGTGGGCGAGCGGGAGTTCATTGACAACGACGCGCTGGAGGTCCCCCAGCTTCTGGGGGCCATGGCCCAGGAGAAGTCCGCCGCCTCCACCGCCTGCCCCTCCCCCGCCGCCTTCGCCAAGGCCTTTGAGGAAGCGGACCGGGCGGTGTGCTTCACCATCTCCGCCAACCTCTCCGGCACCTATAACGCCGCCGTCCTGGGCCGGGACATGGCGCTGGAGGAGCACCCGGAAAAGGAGCTGTGCGTCATCGACTCCAAGGCCACGGCGGGGGCCATGATTCTCCTGATCCGCCGGGCGAAGCGGCTTTTGGAGGCCGGCGGGGACTTTGAGGATATCTGCGCCCAGCTGCGGCTGTACCAGGCGGCGCTGCGGACCTGCTTCACCCTGGAGAACTTCGACAACCTTATTAAAAACGGGCGGATGCGCCCCCTGGTTGGGACCCTGCTCCACTCCCTGGGCATCCACGTCATCGCCGACGCCACCCCCCAGGGCACCATCCATGTGGCGGGCAAGGCCCGGGGGGAGGCCAGGACCTACCAAACCATCACGGCGCTGATGAAGGACAGCAAGGACTGCACCGGGGCGGAGGTCATCGTCTGCCACTGTGAGAATCTGCCGGGGGCCTTGAAATTAAAGGAGCAGATTTTAAAGGACCTGCCGGTAAAAAGCGTGGAGCTGGTCCCCTGCCGGGGCCTCACCAGCTTTTACGCCATGGAAAAAGGCCTCATCGTGGGGTATTGAGCCGCCGTCATACGCTGAGCGCGCCGCGAAAGCCGCGGCGCGCTTTTTTTGCCCCCTGGCTTTCGGCCTTTGTAAATTTTTTAAATTCTTCCGAATTTTTTATAGCGCGGCCCCGCCGGGTGTGCTATACTGTATGCTGTAAAATTACGCAGTCCGCTCCCGAAGGCCGCTCTTCGGGGCAAAAGGAGGTTTTTTTATGGCGAACCGCGTGGTCGTCACCATCTGCGGAGAGGACTATACCTTTGTGGCGGAGGAATCCCCCTCCTACATGCAAAAGGTGGGCGCTTACGTCGGCGACAAAATGGACGAGGTGCTCAACAGCACCCGGGTAGGCCGGACGGACGCCGCCGTCCTCACCGCCGCCAACATCGCCGACGAGCTTTTCAAGGCCCAGGCCGCCGCCGAGCAGCTCCGCCGCCAGATCAAGGGCTATCTGGACGAGGCCGGAAAGGCCCAGAGCCAGGTCAGCGAGCTGAAGCGTGAGGTGGTCCGCCTCCAGCAGCGGCTGGACAGCCGGGGCTCCAAGTGAGCGCCTCGGCCGCGCCGGAGCTGCTGGCCCCCGCCGGGTCTCCGGAGGCCCTGCGGGCCGCCGTGGACCACGGCGCCGGAGCCGTGTATTTGGGCTGGGGGACCTTCAACGCCCGCCGGGGGGCCCGGAACTTCTCGGAGGAGGAGTTTGCCAAGGCTGTGGCCTACTGCCATGTCCGGGGGGTCCGGGTCTTTCTCACCTTGAACATTCTCCTGTCGGACCGGGAGCTGCCCGAGGCCCTGGAAACCGCCCGCGCCGCCTCCCGGCTGGGGGTGGACGCGGTGCTGGTCCAGGACTGGGGCCTTTTTGACTTGCTCCGGCGGACGCTTCCCGACCTGCCCCTTCACGCCAGCACCCAGATGAGCCTCTTTACCTCCGGCGGGGTCTGTGAGATCGCCGCCGGCGGCTGTGAGCGGGTGGTGCTGGCCCGGGAGTGCTCCCGGGAGGAGACGGCGGCCATCTGCGAAAGCTGCCCCGCCGAGGTGGAGACCTTCGTCCACGGGGCGCTTTGCATGTGCTATTCCGGCCAGTGCGCCATGAGCGCCCTCATCGGCAGCCGCTCCGGCAACCGGGGGCGCTGCGCCCAGCCCTGCCGCCTGCCCTATGGGGTGAATGAGGCGGCGGGGAATCAGCGGCCCTTGAGCCTCAAGGATTCCTGCCTGGCGGACCAGCTGGGGGAGATGGCGGAGATGGGCGTGGCCTGCCTGAAGATCGAGGGGCGGATGAAATCCCCCGGCTATGTGGCCGCCGTCACGGACATCTATGCCCGGCTTTTGGAGGAGGGGCGCAGACCCACCGCCCAGGAGCGGGAGACCCTGGAGCGGGCCTTTTCCCGCTCCGGCTTCACCGACGCCTATTGGCGGGGTACGAAGGGGCCGGAGATGCTGGGCTTTCGCCCGGAGAACGCTCCAGCGGCGGAGACCTCCCTCCCCCCGGAGGCGGACCGCCGGATTCCCGTGGAATTTACCTGTGTGGTGCGGTCCGGGGTCCCCTGCTCCCTGACGGCGGACGACAGACACGGAAACGCCGTCACCGTCACCGGCCCTGTGCCGGAGGCTGCCGGAAACCGGGCCCTGACGGCAGAGGACCTCGCCTCCCGCCTCCAAAAGACGGGAGGGACCCCCTACCGCTGCGCCGGGGCAGACGTGACGGTGGAGCCGGGCCTGTACCTCTCCGCCGCCGCGGTGAACGCCTTGCGGCGGGAGGCGCTGGAGGCTCTTAGCGCCGCCCGGGCCCAGCCGCCCAAGCGGCGGGAGCACTTCCCCCCGCCTCCCCTGCCGGAGGTGGACTGCTCCCAGGAAGCGCCCCGGTTTACGGTTTCCCTGCTCACTGCCGCCCAGCTGACGGGGGGCCTTTTGGACCTCCGGCCCGCCCGGGTGTATCTGCCCTTAGAACTGCTGGCGGACCTTCCCTCCCTGCCGGAGACGGAGGCGGAGTACTGCGCGATTCTCCCCCGTGTCTGGCGGGACCGGGACGAGGACCTGCTCCGCCGCTGGCTGGACAAGGCCCGGACCCTGGGGGTTACCGGGCTGCTGCTGGGAAATCTGGGGCATTTCCCCCTGGCCCGGGACGGCGGGTGGCGGCTCTATGGGGACTATGGGCTGAACGTCTTTAACAGCCGCTCCCTGGCCTTCCTCCGGGAGAAGGGGCTGGAATCCGCCTGTCTCTCCTTTGAGCTGCGCTTTTCCCAGATTCGGGACATGAAAAAGCTTCTCCCGGCGGAGGCCCTGGTCTACGGGCGGCTTCCCCTGATGATTACGGAGAACTGCCTGATACAAAACAGCGCCGGCTGCCGCTGCGACCGGCCCAACTTCCTAAACGACCGCACCGGCGCGGCCTTCCCCCTCCTCCCCGCCTTTGGCCACCGGACAGAGGTGCAGAACTTTCGCCCCCTCTATCTGGCGGACCGGCCGGACTGGCGGCGGCTGGGCCTTTGCTACGCCCGCCTCCGCTTCACAACGGAGAGCCCGGAGGACTGCGCCCGTCTCTGCCGGGCCTATCAGGAGGGCTCGCCCGCCGCCGGGGAATTCACCCGGGGGCTGTATCAGCGGGGCGTGGAGTGAATACGGGACGTATTGTTTCGACACCGTTGTACAAAATGTGATTGCACAGGAGCGTTATGATGAGAGAGAGCAAGGAAATAAAGATCAAATATTTTGTGGAGGACCTGGAGGAGCTTTGCCGCGTCCCCGGGTCCGACTGGGTGGATCTGCGGGCGGCGGAGGATGTGGTTTTGAGGGCCGGGGAGTTTTGCCTGATTCCCCTGGGCATTGCCGCGGCCCTGCCGGAGGGGTATGAGGCCCATGTGGTTCCCCGGAGCTCTACCTTTAAAAACTATGGCCTCTTACAGGCCAACTCCATGGGGGTGGTGGACGGCTCCTACCGGGGAGACGGGGACCAGTGGCGCTGGCCCGCCTACGCCACCCGGGATGTAAGCATCCCGAAAAACACCCGGCTTTGCCAATTCCGCGTTGTGGAGAACCAGCCCCCCCTGGTCTTTACCCGGGTGGAGCGGCTGGAGGGCCCCGACCGGGGCGGCTTCGGCTCCACGGGAAAGTAACGGTTCTTGAACGGCAAACGGGCCGGCCAGGGGGCCGGCCCCTACAAGGGATTTGTAGGGGCCGCCGCCTTCGGCGGCCCGCCTACAGGGGATTTGCCGGCCCTACAGGGAATCGTAGGGGCCGCCGCCTTCGGCGGCCCGCCGGCCGCAACGCCGTGGGCTGCTATCTTTATCGTGATTGAGGTATCGCTTATGTCGAACATCGTATTGGCCTCCGGCTCCCCCCGGCGGCGGGAGCTTTTGGAGCGCATTGGCGTGACGGACTTTGTGGTTCGGGTACCGGAGGTGGAGGAAGCCTTTCCCGAGGGGTTGTCTCCTCAGGAGGTGGTCTCCTACATCTCCCGGGAGAAGGCGGAGGCGGCGGTTCGGCTCTGCGGGCCGGAGGACATTGTCATTACGGCGGACACCATGGTTTTTCTGGACCGGCAGCGCCTGGGCAAGCCCCGGGACGAGGCCCACGCCCTGGAGATGCTCACGGCTCTCCAGGGGCGAAAGCACACGGTCTGCACCGGCGTCTCCGTCTGCCAGGGGGCCCGGCGGCTGACGGAGACGGAATCCACAGACGTGTTTTTCCGCGCCGCCACAGCGGAGGAGCTTCGCCGCTACATTGCCTCCGGCGAGCCCATGGACAAGGCCGGGGCCTACGGCGTTCAGGGCCGGGGGGCCCTGCTGGTGGAGCGGCTGGAGGGGGACTTTTTCAACGTCATGGGCCTGCCGCTTCTGCGCCTTTCCCGGATGCTGGAGCAATTCGGGGTTTCCCTGCTGTGACCTTCCCCGCTATCTTCGACCTGTATTAGGTGATTCGATTGAAACATTTTCTCAAACAGCACGGTCTCTGGGTGCTCTTCGCCGCCGCCGTTTTGTCGGTGGCCATGGCGGTGATGTCGGTGCTCAGCGCCAACGCCTCCCCGCTGGCAAACCTGACGGGCATCCTGGTCTCGCCCTTCCGGGCGGGCTATACGGCGGTGGCCACCTGGTTCAACGACCTGCAAAACTACTATAAGGACACCACGGACCTCCAGGCGGAAAACGCCGCCCTCCGCCAGCAGATCGCCAAGATGGAGGAGACCATCCGCCAGGCGGAGGCGGACGTGGAGGAAAACAAGAAATTCCGGGAGCTGATGAACCTCACCCGGCAGCGCCGGGACCTCACGGACTTTGAGGCCGCCATGGTCACGGAGCACGCCGTCACCAACTGGACCTCCTCCCTGACCTTGAACAAGGGGACCTCCCTGGGCATTGAGGTGGGAGACTGCGTGATTGACGAGCGCGGCAATCTGGTGGGCGTCATCGACCAGGCGGGGACCAACTGGTCCACCGTGCTGACCCTGGTGGACACGGACACGTCCCTGGGCGCGCAGGTATTTCGGACCAAGGACCTGGGCGTGGCCCAGGGGGATTTCTCCATGATGCGGGAAAACCGCCTGCGGCTGGACTACCTGCCCCCGGACTGCGACCCCATGGCCGGGGACATTGTGGTGACCTCCGGCTTGAACGGCTACTATCCCTCCGGGCTGGTGATCGGCTCGGTGGAGGAGGTCCGGCTGGACGATTCCGGTGCGGCCTCCTACGCCATTCTGGTTCCGGCGGTGGACTTTGACGCCCTGACGGAGGTATTCGTCATCAAGTCCTTTGAAATCGTCACCTGACGCCGGGGAGGGCCGCTTATGATTGCCAGAAACGAAACCATTTTCAAATGGTCCCTCTACGCCGCCGCCACGGCCCTTTGCCTCTTCGCGCAGACGGGCCTTCTCCAGCGGCTGTCCTTCTGGGGGGTGATTCCCTTTCTCTACCCCCTTCTGGCGGCAATTCCCGCCACCTTCCAGGGGCCCCTGCCGGGGACGATTTTCTCTTTGTGCGTCGGCGTGGTCTGCGACCTGCTGCTGCCGGGGCCCGTTCCCTGCCTGTACACGCTGATCTTTCCCCTGACGGGCCTGTGCGCCGGTCTGCTGTCTCAAAGCTGGCTTCCCGCCGGGTTTCTCTGCTCCTTCCTCTCCGCCGCCGCCGCCTTTTTGCTGCATGGCGGCTTCCGCTGCCTCATTCTCTGGATGCGGGGAACCGCCGCCTGGGAGGCGGGGGCTCTGGTGATGGCGCGGGAATTCTGCGTAACCGCCCCCTTTATCATTCCCCTGACCCTGCTTTACCGCGCCGTCTTTCGGCGCACCCATTTGGACGACTGACCGGCCCCTCCCCGGGGCGGGGCCGTCTCTTGTCTCGGCCGAGTCTGAATAGAAAGGCATCCTATGGACCGCAAAGAACTGCAAAACACCCGGCTCTATATGCTGGCGGCCTTCCTGGCGCTGGTGCTTTTGACCTATCTCTTCGTGCTCTACGACATCCAGGTCATCCACCACGACGAATACGCCGCCCAGGCCATCCGCTCCATCGTCCGTACGGAGAAGGTGGAGGCCTCCCGGGGCATCATCACCGACCGCAACGGCAAGCCCCTGGTCTCCAACCGCTCCACCTACGATCTGACCTTTGACGCGGACCTCCTCCCCCCCGGCGGCGACAGCAACGAGGCCATTTTGCGCCTCGTCCAGCTCTGTCAGCAAGAGGGCGTGGCCTGGAGCGACAATCTGCCCATCTCCCGGCTGGCCCCCTACCGCTACACCGTGGACCAGCTGGACAGCCAGCAAAAACGGCTCTTTCTGGCCTATTTGAAAAGCCTCAAGCCCTGCTCGGAGGCTCTGGGCCAATACCTGCTCCGCCACCCGGAGGCCCTTTCCGTTCCGGAGGCGGAGGGCGAAGGGGCCGGGGAGGCGGAGGAGCCCGTTCCCGCCGAGGAGCTCAGCCCCGAGAAGCGGGCCGCGCGTTTGCTGGACCGCCTCACCATTGACGATCTGACGGCGGACCTGCTGGTGGAGGCGGGGGTCACCCCCGCACAGCTCATCGGCGTGATGCGGACGGAGCTGGGTATTCCGGAGCACTACACCATGACCCAGGCCCGGATGGTGCTGGGGGTTCAGTACGAGCTCTCCGTCCGCAAGCTGGACAATTACGCCGCCTACGTCCTGGCCCGGGACATCGACACCCCCTTCATCTCCCTCCTCAGCGACGGGAACTACGCCGGGGCCAAGGTGACCCTCTCCTCCGTCCGGGAGTACGAGACCTCCTACGCCGCCCACATTCTGGGCTATGTCAGCAGCATCACCATTGAGGACGATTACCCCTCCCTGAAAAAAAAGGGCTATGACTACGACGACCTCATCGGCAAGGAGGGCGCGGAGCTGGCCTTTGAGGATTATTTGAAGGGCACGGACGGCCGCCGGGTGGTGGCCACCAACGACGAGGGCAAGGTCACCGGGGAATTCTACTCCACAGAGCCCGTCCCCGGCAGCATTGTGGAGCTGACCATCGACCTGGACTTTCAGGCTCAGGTGGAGGATTTCCTGGCGGAGACCGTCACCCGCCTCAACGCCGACGGCGACGAAACCCGCGGCGCGGGAGCGGCGGTGGTCCGGGTGGGCACCGGCGAGGTGCTGGCCCTGGCCTCCTATCCAAGCTATGACCTCGCCACCTTCCGCCAAGGCGAAAACTACGCCCGGGTCAGCACCGATCCCCAGGCCCCCCTGTTCAACCGGGCCACTGTGGGCAAATATCCCCCCGGCTCCACCCTGAAGCCCTTCACCGCCATGGCGGGTCTGCTTCACGGGGACACCACCCTGACGGAAAAAATCAAGGATACCGGCGTCTGGCGCTATCCCGGAGACGAGATCAACAGCTACTCCAAGTGCTGGAAAATCTCCGGCCACGGGAACCTGAACGTCACCGGGGCCATTACCAACTCCTGCAACTACTTTTTCTCAGAGCTGGGCTACCGCATGGGAATGGAAACCCTCCGGGAGTACCTGCTCCTGTTCGGCCTGGGGGAAAAGACGGGCATCGAGATTCCCGAAACCGCCGGTCTCCTGCCGGAAAACCCCCAGGGCCAGGACCAGGCCCCCTGGGCGGCCTACGGCCAGGGCACCCAGCTCTATTCCCCACTCCAGCTGGCCAACTACGTGGCCACCCTGGTCTCCGGCGGAAAGCACTGCCAGGCGCACCTTCTAAAGGCCGCCAAGACCTACGACCACTCCTCCGTGGTCGCCGCGGGCAACACGGAGCCCCTGAACCAAATTGACATCAGCGACGAAAACCTCCGGGCGGTGAAGGAGGGCATGAAGGGCCTGGTGGAGGGCACCCTCTCCCCCTACTTTAAAAGCTGCGTGGTCTCCGCCGGCGCCAAAACCGGCACCTCCCAGGTGCGGGCGGACACCAAGAACCACGGCGTGTTTATCTGCTTCGCCCCCTATGACGACCCCGAGATCGCCGTGGCCATCGCCATCGAGCGGGCGGACGCCGGCGCGGCTCTGGCCTCCACGGCGGTGAATATCCTCAACGCCTATTTCGCCCCCGGCGAGGACGATTCCGCCGTCACCGGAGAAAACCAGCTCTTGCCGTAACCGGATATCCCCCGATAGAATACCGCGTAGGGGCCGCCGGGGACGGCGGCCCGTCCCCTTGAAGCTGCCGGACTCCCGAAAAAACGGGCGGCCCAGGGGGCCGCCCCTACAGAGCGTTTCACGTGAAACATCCGCGTTTCCCTCAATCCTACAAGCAAGGAGTTTTTTGAATGAACGTTCCCGCTGTCTTTGACTCCCGCGACGCTCAGTGCAAGAAGCCCTACGGCGCCCTTCCCTGCGGGAAGGAGTGGTCCCTCACCTGCCGCCCCCTCGCCAGCGAGGGGTTTACCCACTGCTCCGTCATTCTCCGCCGGGAGTTTGCCGGTCATGAGATGGAGGCGGAGATGCCCTTCTCCGGCTTTCAGGAGGACCGGGCCTGCTTCTCCCTCTCCCTCACCCCCTTTCAAACGCCGGAGCTGGTCTGGTACTGCTTCCGCTTCTGGCGGGACGATGGCACCGGGTGCCTCCTGGACAAGACCGGCTACCGCAGCAAGGGGGAGCCGGTCCCCTGGCAGCTCACCGTTTATGAGGAGCGCCCCACTCCCGCCTGGTTTGGCGAGGGGGTGACCTATCAAATTTTCCCGGACCGCTATTGCCGTTTGGAGGTGCCGGACCCCTCGGGCCTCATCGGGGACCGCCGGGTCCACCAGGACTGGGAGGACGGCCCCGTCTGGTGGCCGGAGGAGGGCGAGATCAAGAACCGGGACTTTTTCGGCGGGTCCCTGGCGGGGGTGGCCGCTCATCTGGATGATCTGGCGGCCCTGGGGGTCTCCACCCTCTACTTCTGCCCCATTTTTGAATCCGCCTCCAACCACCGCTACAACACGGCGGATTACACCAAAATCGACCCCATGCTGGGCACGGAGGAGGACTTCCGGGACCTCTGCGCCAAGGCCAGGGAGAAGGGCATCCGCATTTTGCTGGACGGCGTGTTCAACCACACCGGCTCCCAGAGCGTCTACTTCAACGCCGACGGCTTCTACCCCACCCTGGGGGCGGCCCAGAGCCAGGACAGCCCTTATTACGACTGGTTCCAGTTCAGCCAGTGGCCCGGGTCCTACGACGCCTGGTGGGGCATCAGCACCCTGCCCAACGTTCGGGAGGACTGCCCGGATTACGTGAACTACATCATCGAAGGGGAGAACTCCGTGGTGAAGCGCTGGCTTCGGGCCGGGGCCTCCGGCTGGCGGCTGGACGTGGCGGACGAGCTCCCGGACGAGTTCATTGAAAAGCTCCGTGCCGCCGTGGAGGAGACGGACCCCGACGCCATGGTCATCGGGGAGGTCTGGGAGGACGCCAGCAACAAAATCTCCTACTCCCGCCGCCGGAAGTACTTCCACGGAAACGAGCTTCACGGCGTGATGAATTACCCCTTCCGCACCGCCTTGCTGAACTACCTGCTGGATGGCCCGGCGGAGGATTTCAAGGAGGCCATGGAGACCATCCGGGAGAACTACCCGCCCGCCGCCTTTTTCTCCGCCATGAACTTCCTGGGAACCCACGATACTCCCCGGGTCCTCACCATCCTGGGGGGCGTTCCCCTGCCGGAGGGCCGGGACGCCCAGTCCACCTTCCACCTGACCCAGCACCAGCGGGAGGCGGGGCTGGAGCGGCTCCACGTGGCGGCGGCCATTCTCTTCACCTTCCCCGGCTCCCCTATGGTCTATTACGGGGACGAGGCGGGACTGGAGGGGGCGGCGGACCCCTTCAACCGCCGGACCTACCCTTGGGGCCGTGAGAACCAGGCGCTCTTGACCTGGTTCCGCTGGCTGGGACAACTGCGGAAAAGCCGGAGCTCCCTTCGCCGGGGCTCCCTCTCCTGGCTGGAGGCCCAGGGTCCCCTGCTGGCCTATCTCCGGGAGACCTTTGACGAGAGCACCGCCACCCTGGTGAACGCCAGCCCGGAGGTTCGCGCCGTGGCCCTGCCGGAGGAGGGCTTCCGGGACCTGTACACCGGGGAGGCAATCTCCGGGAAAGCGGCCTCCGTCCCCCCCTACAGCGTCCGGCTTCTGGGCCGGGGCTGAGGGTCTTTTCGAAGTTGTTTCACGTGAAACACCAAGCGCCCGCCGGAAACGGCGGGCGCTTTTTTATGGCAAAGTGCCCTGTCGAGGGATTGCCGTGTCCGCTTTTTCCTTGGGCTTCCGATAGAGAAGGGCGGAAAAACCCGTCTCCCCGATTGTTTCACGTGAAACTTTTTGCCCTCTCCGCCATTTTTTCAAAAAATTGTGGGTTTTGACCTTGCAAGCCTGTCCCCACCTTGTTATAATGAATTTTCGATAGAAAGTAGGTGCTTTTGTGTCAAAGATCATCGCTGTTGTGAATCAAAAGGGCGGCGTGGGGAAAACCACCACCTGTGTGAACCTGGCCGCCGCCCTGACGGAGGCGGGAAAGAAGGTCCTCCTCTGCGACTTCGACCCCCAGGCCAACGCCACCTCCGGCATGGGAGTGGACAAAACGGTCTCCAAGGGGGTCTATTCCGCCGTCATCGGGGAGCTGCCCGCCGCCGAGGCGGTGGCCCATACACGCTATGGGGACGTGCTGCCCTCCAACAAGGCCCTGGCGGGAGCGGGAGTGGAGCTCATCGCCATGGAGCGGCGGGAGTTTTTGCTGAAGGACGCCCTGGAACCCCTGCGGGAGCGCTATGACGTCATCCTTATCGACTGCCCTCCCTCCCTGGAGCTTCTAACGCTGAACGCCCTGTGCGCGGCGGATTCCATTTTGGTGCCGGTGCAGTGCGAGTACTTCGCCCTGGAGGGGCTTTCCGATTTGATGAACACCGTCCGGCTGGTGCGGCGGTCCCTGAATCCCTCCCTGGAGCTGGAGGGAGTGCTGCTGACCATGTTCGACGGGCGGACAAACCTCTCCCTCCAGGTGGCGGAGGAAGTGAAGCACTACTTCCCCGGCAAGGTCTACGCCTCCGTCATTCCCCGGAACATCCGCCTTTCCGAGGCCCCCAGCCACGGAAAGCCCATCAGCGCCTATGACCGGACCTCCCGGGGGGCGGACGCCTACGCGGCCTTCGCGTCGGAATTTTTGAAATAAACTACCTCTTTGGAAAGGAGCGCGCGTTATGGCAAACAAAAAGCCCTCCGGCCTGGGCCGGGGATTGGGGGCCCTGCTGGGGGACGACGTATTAAAACCGGAAGCCGCGGGGAACCTGTATTTACCCATTTCCCAGGTGGAAAGTTATTCCGCCCAGCCCCGGAAGCTCTTTGACGAGGACGCGCTGGCGGAGCTGGCGGATTCCATCCGGGAGCACGGGGTCATTCAGCCCCTGACGGTGCGGAAGCTGTCCTCCGGCTATTACCAGATCATCGCCGGGGAGCGCCGCTGGCGGGCCGCCCGGCTGGCGGGCCTCACGGAGATTCCCGCCGTGGTTATCGAGGCCGACGACCAGAAGGCGGCGGAGCTGGCATTGGTAGAGAACCTCCAGCGGGAGGATTTGAACCCCATGGAGGAGGCCGCGGGCTACCAGTCTTTGATTCAAACCTATCACATGACCCAGGAGGAGGCCGCCCGGCGGGTGGGCAAGTCCCGCAGCGCCGTGGCCAACGCCATGCGGCTTTTGGGCCTCCAGCCCGGCGCGCGGAAGCTGGTGGAGGAAGGAAGCCTCTCCGCCGGACATGCCCGGGCCCTGCTTCCCCTCTCCCCCGCCCTGCAAACCAAGGCGGCGGAAACCGTGGTCCAGGGCCAGCTCTCCGTCCGGCAGACGGAGGTCCTGGCCAAGAAGCTGCTTACCGAACCTGCGGAGGAGCCGGAGATTCCCGAGCCTCCCAAGGAGGTGGACTACGCCGCCGAGGCCCAGCGCTCCCTGGCCTCCCGCCTGGGGAGGGGCGTGAAAATCGTCACGGGCCGGAAGAAGGGCCGGATTGAGCTGGAATATTACGGCCTGGACGATCTGAACGATCTGCTGGAGGCCCTGGCCCTCCTGAAAACCAGCCGGAAAGGACCGGAGGCATGAATTTGGAAAAGCGAAGTCAAGGCGGCCCCGTGGAGCCGGAGGAGGATTTGACCCCCAAGGGGAAGAAGCCGGTGGTGGTCTATATCATGGTCCTGTTCATCGCGGCCTTTTTGCTGATGGCCTGGTCCTTCGCCTCCCACCAGCGGAGCAATACGGAGGCCATCGGAGAGCTCCAGAGCTCCGTCACGGCCATGCGGGGGGTGCAGGACCGGGTGGTCACCCTCCAGGATGAGCTGGAAGCAGCCCAAGGCAAAATTCAGGAGCTGGAGCGGCAGGCCGAGCTGCGGGAATATGAGCTGGAAGCCGGCAGCCGTCACAGCCGGGCGTTGGAGGGCCTCTACGCTCTGGAGCGGCTCTACCGCCAGGAAAACCTGGAGAGCTGCCGGAAGGTCATCGACCGCATGGAAGAGGAGGACCTGGCGGTCTGCCTCAGCGACAATCTCCCCCTCTCCGAGCGGGAGCTGGGCCTTACCGTTTCCCCACGGGAGCGCTATCACCAGCTGAAGGAGGCCGTGGAAACCCGGGAGGCGGAGGCCCAGGAAACGGACGGCGCCGCCTCCTGACAGAAAGGGGGGCCAATGAACCGAAAAAGAACGCCTATGACTTGGATCAAGGCTCACCGGAGGGCTCTGGCTGCCGCCTTGGCATTGGTTTTATGGGCGGCGTGGTATTCCCGGCCTGTGGACATCTACACACTGGCCCCTAACATGAAGGAGCCGGACAGCATAGACATTTCCCTGTGGGAGCTGGGGGAACAAGGCAGAGACTACCCCATTCAATGGTTCTCCCCGGAGGACCCGGAGTGGGACGCGGCCCTGGAAGCGATAGAAGCCCTTCGGTTCCGCCGCCCGCCCTGGAATATTCTGCTCCAGCTTATACCGGGGCGCGCCATCACTGGCCGCGTCACCCATGACGGGGACCTGCACATTCTATTCTCTCTGTACAAACCGGGCGAGGGCCATGTCCAAGCGCAATTTTTCATTGACGAGTGGATGTACCATTCCCCTTATTCCAGCCGGAATCTCACCCTCTGGGTGGCGGATTCCAGGGAAACCGGAGAGGCTCTGGCGGAGGTATTCCAGCCATTGCTAGCGTCCGGCTGAGAGAGGAGCCAGCAACTCCTCCGTTTCACGTGAAACACTCCAAACGAGTTTAATTTAAACGAAAGAAGGAAATCATCATGCTTGATATCCGCTTCATCCGGGAGAACCCCGAGGCCGTCAAGGAGAACATCCAAAAGAAATTCCAGGACAGCAAGCTCCCCCTGGTGGACGAGGTCATCGACCTGGACGCCAAGCGCCGCGCCGCCATCGCCGAGGCGGACCAGCTCCGCTCCAACCGCAATACCCTCTCCAAGCAAATCGGCATGCTCATGGGCCAGTCCAAAAAGGACCCCTCCAAGCTCCAGGAGGCCGAGGCCGTCAAGGCCCAGGTGAAGGAACAGGCGGACCGCCTGGCGGAGCTGGAGAAGCAGGAAAACGAGCTGGAAGCGGAGCTCCACAAGCGCATGCTGCTGATTCCCCAGATCATCGACCCCTCCGTCCCCATCGGCAAGGACGACAGCGAAAACGTGGAGGTCCAGCGCTTCGGCGAGGCCAAAACCCCGGACTTCCCCATCCCCTATCACACGGAAATTATGGAGTCCTTCGGCGGCATCGACCTAGACGCGGCGGGCCGGGTCTCCGGCAACGGCTTCTATTACCTCCTGGGCGACATCGCCCGGCTCCACGAGGCGGTGCTGGCCTATGGCCGGGACTTCATGATCGGCAAGGGCTTTACCTACTGCATCCCCCCCTTCATGATTCACGGAAACGTGGTGGAGGGCGTCATGAGCCAGACGGACATGGACGGCATGATGTACAAAATCGAGGGCGAGGACCTCTACCTCATCGGCACCAGCGAACACTCCATGATTGGCCGCTTTATCGACCAGATTCTCCCCGCCGGGAACCTGCCCCAGACTCTGACCTCCTATTCCCCCTGCTTCCGCAAGGAAAAGGGCGCCCACGGCATCGAGGAGCGGGGCGTGTACCGCATCCACCAGTTCGAGAAGCAGGAGATGATCGTGGTCTGCAAGCCCGAGGAGTCCAAGGACTGGTACGAAAAGCTGTGGCAGTTCTCCGTGGAGCTGTTCCGGTCCCTGGACATCCCCGTGCGGCAGCTGGAGTGCTGCTCCGGCGACCTGGCGGATTTGAAAGTCAAGTCCTGCGACATCGAGGCCTGGTCCCCCCGGCAGCAAAAGTACTTCGAGGTCTGCTCCTGCTCCAACCTGGGAGACGCCCAGGCCCGGCGCCTCCGCATCCGCTATAAGGACGAGACCGGCAAGACCCAGCTGTGCCACACCCTCAATAACACCTGCGTGGCCCCGCCCCGGATGCTGATCGCCTTCCTGGAAAACAATCTCCAGGCCGACGGAACCGTGCTGATTCCCGAGGTCCTCCGTCCCTACATGGGCGGCACGGAAAAACTGGTCCCCCAGAAGTAAGACTTCGTTGCCGTGCACAAAACCAGAACAAATACCAGGGTATAGAGCGTAATAAAGCTTTTTTGCCTACTTTTTTCTCGAAAAAAGTAGGACGACCGGACTGGAGCCGATAGAAAGGACTTGAACGATGAAACGTATTGCCGGACTGATTTTAACGGCTGTATTCCTGTTTTCCCTCTGTATCCCTTGCGCCGCAGCGGATACAGGGCGGGCCTACCCCGGCTTTTCCGATGTGGCGGAGGGAAGCGCCTCCTATGAGGCCGTGAAGCTCTGCTATGAGCGGGGCTTGATGAACGGCACCTCGGACACGGCCTTCAGCCCCCAGGGAAAGCTGAACGTGGCTCAGCTGGTGGTGCTGGCGGCGCGGCTGTACAATCTCCAAAACGGCGGCGGCGGCACGGTCCCAGACCTGCCGGACCTGGGTCAGCCTTACCTCCGGTTCTATGACAGTGAGGGAAATCTCTTCGCCTCCTTCCACTCGCCGCAGGAGCTCCAGTTCAACGCCGGGGAACAGCCCTACATCTCCCTCAGCAACGCTTCCGACGACCCCGACCTTCCCGAGACCTGCAAGCTGGAAATCGGCTTTGAGGGCTATAACCACGTCAAAACCTTCCAGGGCGTGAAGGAATCCCACCAAAGCGTACCCGGAACAATGAACCAGGGCTACGTGGGAACGGGCTACCGCTTCGCGGACCCGGACGCGGCCTCCTTTACCATGCTCCCCGGCATACAGTATGTGGAGCAGTACAAAGAAGCCTGGTGGTTCCCCGCCGTCTTTTACTTGGGCAGCGAGGGGGTCATGGGCTTCGACGGCGAGCTGGTCTACCGGGCCAGCGGCGGGAACAACGGAGACGGCAGCGGCTACGACCCGGCGGTCCGCTTCTCCAGGGACAACGCCACCCGCTCCCTCTTCGCCTGGCTGGTGGAGCGGGCCTCCGGAGAGCTGGAGGCCATCAACGAGACTGTCACCGTCCCCGACGTGAACCCCGACGAGACCCTGGACGCCGCCGCCATTCTCCGGCTCTACCAGGCGGGCGTCCTCACCGGCGTGGACCAGGCCGGGAACTTCGGCGGGGACAAAGAACTGACCCGGGCCCAGGCGGCCATCATGCTGGCAAGGGTGCTGGACCCCGCCCTGCGGGTCCGGCTGGGCGGATAAGGCCCTCCTATCCGTAGAGATTTTATCACTTTATACGAAAGGGAATCGAATTATGGCAGAAAAGACCTCCGGCTTCCTGGCGGAATTCAAAACCTTCATCGCCCGGGGGAACGTCATGGACATGGCGGTGGGCGTCATCATCGGCGGAGCGTTTTCCAACATCACAAACTCCCTGATCAACGACATCGTGATGCCGGTGCTGGGCATCTTCACCAGCTCCGTGTCCTTCGCCGAGCTGTCCGTAAACATCGGCCCCGCCGTGGTGGCCTACGGCAACTTTATCCAGGCCGTGCTGAACTTCCTCATCATGGCCCTGGTGGTCTTTTGCCTGGTGAAGGCCCTGAACCGCTTCCACAAGAAGAAGGAAGCCGCTCCCCCGCCCCCGCCGGGCCCCTCCCCCGAGGAGAAGCTGCTGACGGAAATCCGGGACCTGCTGAAGGAGAGATGATGGAAGCCATCCTCCGGGAGGGCCTGACGGCCCTCTCCCTCCCAACGGAGGGAATTCCGGCCCTGCTCCGCTACTGGGAGCTGCTGGCGGAAAAAAACAAGGTCATGAACCTCACCGCCATCACGGACCCCGCCGAGGCGGCAAGGCTCCACTTCCTGGACAGCGCCGCCCTGCTGGCCCTGGCGGACCTCCGGGGGAAAACCGTGGTGGACGTGGGGACCGGGGCGGGCTTCCCGGGCCTGCCCCTGAAAATCCTGGAGCCCTCCATCCAATTGACCCTGCTGGACGCCCAGCGCAAGCGGGTGGACTTCCTTCGAGAGGTCTGCGGGGAGCTGGGGCTGGAGGACGTGGACTGTGTCCATGGCCGGGCGGAGGAATTCGCCCAGCAGCACCGGGAAGCCTTTGACCTTGCGGTGAGCCGGGCGGTGGCGGCCCTGCCGGTGCTGGCGGAGCTGTGTCTGCCCCTGGTAAAGACGGGAGGACAATTCCTGGCCATGAAGTCTGTGGACAGCAATGAGGAGCTAAACGCCTCCGAGAGGGCGGCGGGCGTGCTGGGAGGGCGGCTGGAAAAGCCCCTGGACTATGTAATTTCCGGCACAAATATCCCCCGCCGGCTGGTAATTCTTACAAAAATAGAGGAAACACCAAAAAAATATCCCAGAACGTTTGCAAAGATCAAGAAGAATCCGCTATAATAGAAGGTGCGAAATCAGCGTTTGGAAGGGAGGCGCGTTCCATGGCGGGCCAGTGCGTTGCCGTGGTCTCCGGCAAGGGGGGCACGGGCAAGACCTCCTTCACCGCCGGGGTGGGCTCCGCCCTGGCGCAGATGGGGCAGAAGGTGCTGTGCGTGGACTGCGACGTGGCCCTGCGGAACCTGGACCTGGCCCTGGGGCTGACGGACAAGGCCATTATGGACTTCACCGACGTGGCCCAACAGCGCTGCGCGCTGGAGGTGGCGGCGGTGGAGCACCCGGACCTTCCGGGCCTCTTCCTGCTGACGGCCCCCACCCGAAGCCGGGGCCGCCCGGTGACGGAGGAGCAGATGTCCCTTCTGCTGGAGGCCGCCCGGCAGCGATTTGACTACTGCTTTTTAGACGCTCCGGCGGGCTTAGACAGCGGCTTTCAGCTGGCCACCTGCGGGGCGGACCGCTGCGTGGTGGTGGCCACGGCGGACGCCTCCTCCCTGCGGGACGCCCAGCACACGGTGATGGAGCTGCACCGCTTCCCCACCGGGCGGCTGCACCTGACGGTGAACCGGGTGCGAAGGAAGATGCTGCGCAGCATGCACGCCACCATCGACGACGCCATTGACCGGGCGGGCCTGCCCCTCATCGGGGTCATCCCGGAGGACGACGCCCTGCCCCTCTCCTTAAACAAGGGGGTGCCCCTGCTTTTAAGCAGCAGCCAGGGGGCGGCGGCGGCCTACCGAAACATTGCCAAGCGGCTCCAGGGGCAGAAGGTCCCCCTGCTGCGAATCCGATAAGACAACGCTCCGGCGGTCTCCGCCGGTTATGAATACAGAAAGGAGCATGACATGAATATCGCGCTAATGGCCCATGACAACAAGAAGGAGCTGATGGTCCAATTCTGCACCGCCTACGCCGGAATTCTGGCCCGGCACCAGCTCTACGCCACCAATACCACCGGACACATGATCGCGGATTCCACGGGCCTGGATGTCCACTGCTTCCTGACCTACGCCCACGGCGGCAGCCAGCAGATTGGGGCCCGCATTTCCTACAACGAGTTTGACCTGGTGCTGTTCTTCAACGACCCCGCCAGTGAGGAGCGGGCGGAGGACATCTCCTACATCTCCCGCCTCTGCGACCAAAACCGGGTCCCCTTCGCCAGCAACATCGCCACGGCGGAGATGCTGGTCCTGGGCCTGGCCCGGGGCGATCTGGACTGGCGGCTCATCGTCAACCCCTCCACCACCCGTCCCTTGGCCTGACATCTCAAAGCCTTGAAGCCTGACCTGGGGGCAGGTCCCGCAGGTGGTCTACCGAAGGAAGGACGGACCCGGAAAAGGCGGGCGCCTACCCCCTGCCGCCAGGGTAGCGGCAGCGGAAAGAGGAGCTTGTCCATTCGTCACGGGACAAACCCCCGCTTGACAATTCCAGAAAAAACGCATATAATCACAACGATTTCACCGCGATGACGCCGCAGCAGTACTCCGCGCACCGGCCCTCAGAGAGGGACCCCTTTGGCTGAAAGGGTCCCGCCCGGCCCGGAGGAAGGACAGCGGCGGAGCGGGGGCGGAAACGCCCACGGCCCCCTCCCCGTACCAGGAGGCTTAAAAGGAGGCGCGAGCCTTGAATTTGGGTGGCACCACGAAGCGATGAGCGCTATCGTCCCAAAACGGTTTGGGAGGACGGCGCTCTTTTTTGGTTCTCCCCCTATACTGAGAAAAGGAGCAGCGTTATGGCAAAACAAACCCCCCGTACCCTCTCCGGCTTCATGGAGCTCCTCCCCGCCCCTCAGCGGCAGATGGAGCGGATGATGGAGATTCTCCGGGAGACCTACAGCCTCTATGGCTTCACCCCCCTGGACACCCCGGTCATCGAGTCCAGCGAGGTACTGCTTGCCAAGGGCGGCGGCGAGACGGAGAAGCAGATTTACCGCTTCCAGAAGGGGGACGCGGACCTCTCCCTCCGCTTCGACCTGACGGTCCCCCTGGCCAAGTACGTGGCCCTGCACTACAACGACCTGACCTTCCCCTTCCGCCGCTTCCAAATCGGCAAGGTCTACCGGGGCGAGCGGGCCCAGCGGGGCCGCTTTCGGGAGTTCTACCAGGCGGACATCGACGTGATTGGGGACGGGAAGCTGTCCATCCTCAACGAGGCGGAGATTCCCGCCATCATCTACAAGACCTTTTCCGCCCTGGGACTCAAGCGCTTCCGCATCCGGGTGAACAACCGGAAGATTCTAAACGGGTTTTACGCCTCTTTGGACCTCGCGGACAAAGCCGGGGACATCATGCGGACGGTGGACAAGCTGGAGAAGATCGGCCCGGAGAAGGTCCGGGAGATTCTCACCGGAGACCTGGGCGTCCGCCCGGAGAGCGCCCAGGAAATCCTGGACTTCATCGCCATCACCGGCGGCACGGAGGAAATCCTCTCCGCCCTGGAGGCCCGCCGGGGCCGGAACGAGGTCTTTGACCAGGGTCTGGAGGAGCTGAGGACCGTTGTGAAGCACCTGGGCGCCTTCGGCGTTCCGGCGGAGAACTTCGCCGTGGATTTGACCATTGCCCGGGGTCTGGACTACTACACCGGCACGGTGTATGAGACGGTGCTTTTGGACCATCCGGAGATTGGGTCCGTCTGTTCCGGCGGGCGGTATGATAACTTAGCGGAATATTACACGGATAAACAACTTCCTGGAGTTGGAATTTCCATTGGATTGACCCGCCTCTTTTACGTCCTGGGGGAACAGGGCATGCTGAATTCGGAGCTGAACACCGCTCCGGCGGACGCGCTGATTCTGCCCATGACGGAGGATTTGTCCGCCGCCATCGCCTTCGCCACGGAGCTGCGGGCAAGCGGCATCCGGGCCCAGCTCCACTGTGAGGAGAAGAAGTTCAAGCAGAAGATCTCCTACGCGGACAAGCTGGGGATTCCCTATGTGATTTTCCTCGGTGAGGATGAGATTCAATCCGGCGTGGTGGCCTGTAAGGACATGCTGACCGGCGAGCAGACAAAGCTGGACCCCAAGGCGACGATTTACCGCATGAAGGCGGGGCTGGACGCCCGGAATCGGGGGACGGTCATCCGGGGATGACGGGGCTTATTCTCGCCCTTCGGGCGGTTGAGTCCAATCCGCGGCTTACTATATAATTATTCCATTTTGTAATAGAAAAGAGGAACCATCATGGTACAAAACCGCACCCACACCTGTGGAGAACTTCGCCTTACCGACGCCGGTAAGCAGGTCAAACTCTCCGGCTGGATGGAAAACATCCGGGAGGTCGGCGCCGAGCTGGCCTTCATCGTCCTCCGGGACTTCTACGGCACCACCCAGATTGTGGCCGAGACCCCGGAGATGGTGGCCCAGTTCAAGGCCGTCAGCAAGGAATCCACCATCTCCGTGGAAGGGACCGTCCGGGAGCGGGCCGGCAAAAACCCCAAGCTCCCCACTGGCGAGATTGAGATTGTGCCCACCAGGATGGAGGTCCTGGGCCGCTGCCGCCACAACGAGCTGCCCTTCCAGGTGAACCGCAGCCGGGAGGCCGACGAGGCCCAGCGCCTCAAATACCGCTACCTGGACCTGCGGAACCCGGAAGTAAAAAGCAACATCGTCCTTCGCTGCCAGGTGGTCTCCGCCATCCGCCAGGCCATGACGGACCACGGCTTTTTGGAAATCACCACGCCGATTTTGACCGCCTCCTCCCCCGAGGGGGCCCGGGACTACCTGGTCCCCGCCCGGAACCACCCCGGAAAGTTCTACGCCCTGCCCCAGGCCCCCCAGCAGTTCAAGCAGCTCCTCATGACCTCCGGCTTTGACCGCTATTTCCAGATCGCCCCCTGCTTCCGGGACGAGGACGCCCGGGCGGACCGCTCCCCCGGCGAGTTCTACCAGCTGGATATGGAAATGGCCTTCGCCTCCCAGGAGGACGTGTTCGCCGTCATCGAGGACGTGCTGCCCCCGATTTTCGCCCGGTACGGCAAGTATAACACCGCCTCTCAGGCCCCCTTCCGGCGCATCCCCTATCTGGAGGCCCTGGAGACCTATGGCACCGACAAGCCGGACCTGCGCATCGACCTGACTGTTCAGGACGCCACGGAGGTTCTGGGAAGCTGCGGCTTCGGGCCCTTTGAAGCCCTGACGGTGAAAGCGGTGGTGGTGTCCGAATTCGAGGGCACCCGCAAGCAGATTGACAAGCTCTGCGCCGACGCGGAGGTCCAGTCCGGCAACAAGGCCTATTGGTTCCGCTATGACGAAGCAAAGGAAATCGTCGGCGGCATCGCCAAGTTCGTCCAGCCCATCAAGGACCAGGTGGTGGAGGCTCTGGGCCTCACGCCCGGATGCTTCGTTGGCTTGACCGCCGGAACCAAGGCCGCGGCGCAGAAAACGGCGGGCGTGCTGTTGAAAATGCTGGGCGCCTTCTGCCCCAACCATTTCAAAAAGGAGCAGTACGCCTTCTGCTGGATTGTGGACTTCCCCATGTACGAGATTGGGGAGGAGAGCGGCGAGCTGGAGTTCTGCCACAACCCCTTCTCCATGCCCTCCGGCGGGCTGGAGACGGTGGAAAAGGCCATCCGGGGAGAGCTCGATCCCCTGAGCATCACCGCCGACCAGTACGATCTGGTGTGCAACGGCGTGGAGCTCTCCTCCGGCGCGGTGCGGAACCACGACCCGGAGATTATGGTAAAGGTCTTCTGGATGGTGGGCCTGGGCGAGGAGGATGTAAAGGCCAAATTTCCCGCCATGTACAATGCCTTCACCTACGGCGCGCCGCCCCACGCGGGCATCGCCCCGGGGGTGGACCGGATGGTCATGCTGCTGGCGGGCGAGGACTCCATCCGGGAAATCATCCCCTTCCCCATGAACAAAAACGCCATGGATGTGATGATGGACGCCCCCGGCGAGGTGACGGCGAAGCAGCTGGACGAGCTGCACATCGCCCTGGTGAAGCCGGAGGAATAAGCAAGGGGGCCTGTACTCGCCCTTCGGGCGGGGGAGAATGGCAACCAGCGATGGCTGAATTCCCCCCCGCCCGCAAGGGCGAGTAAAAGCCTATTACCAATAGGGCTCCGGATTCTCCGCCAGCCCAAGTATATAATCCACACTGGTGTGGTAAAACCTCGCCAGTGCGATGAGCGCCCCGCTGGGAATGTCCAGTCCCCCGTTCTCATACCGGGAATACGTCGCCTGTGAAACATGAAGCAGCTCCGCCAGGACCTTCTGGGGCAGGTCCCGGTCCTCCCGCAGATCCCGCAGCCTCCGGTACATAGCGCCGCCCTCCCTTCCAAATCCTTCAAATTGCTTTCATTTTAGGATATGCGAAAATTGCATATTGATTTTTATACGAAAATCGCATAAAATGAAAAGGATTCAAAGGTGAGGGAAGGTGGATCGCATTGGCCAAGAAACAAGAGGAGGACCGCCGGATTTGGCGGGTATGGGTGGACACCCGGCGGCGAGTGGTCTCCTTCCATGAGGCCCCAGGCTGCCAGCTCTTGGAGTTTCGCAGCTACGAGCTGTTCCAAAGCTGCATCGACGGTTACACAGCCCAGCAGTACCGTTACCAATAAAAGGGGGAAACGGGCCTTTCCCCTTGACAACCCATCCAAAACATGGTACAGTGTCATTCGTGTTAAAGGCATGAAGGGGAAAAGCCTCCCCCACCCCGGCAAAGAGAGAGGGCGGTTCGGTGCGAGCCCTCCCGGGAGGGGAAACGCTTGGCGCCCCTTCGCCGCGGGGAGGCAATGCCCCGCCGGTCCCCCGCCGTTACCGGGCAGAGCGCCCCCGCAAGGGGGAATTCAGGTGGAACCACGGACTTTTTCAAGTTCGCCCTGAGCCAGCGAAGGCTCGGGGCATTTTATGTTTAAGGAGTGAATTTCAATGGACAACAAGCAAAAATCCATGGAAAAAATCGTCGCCCTCTGCAAGGGCCGGGGCTTCGTCTTTCCCGGCAGCGAAATTTACGGCGGCCTCGCCAACAGCTGGGACTACGGCCCCTTGGGCGTGGAGCTGAAGAACAACGTCAAGCGGGCCTGGTGGAAAAAGTTCGTCCAGGAAAACCCCTACAACGTGGGGCTGGACGCCGCCATCCTCATGAATCCCCAGGTCTGGGTGGCCTCCGGCCACGTCTCCACCTTCAACGACCCCCTCATCGACTGCAAGGCCTGCAAAATGCGCCACCGGGCCGACAAGCTGGTGGAGGGCTTTGTCCAGGAAAACGGCCTGGACGTGAACGTGGAGGCCATGAGCCAGGAGGATTTGGTGGCCTTCATCCGGGAAAAGCAGGTCCCCTGCCCCGGCTGCGGCAAGCACGACTTCACCGACATCCGCCGCTTCAACCTCATGTTTAAAACCCACCAGGGCGTCACCGAGGACTCCGCCAACGAGGTGTACCTCCGGCCCGAGACCGCCCAGGGCATCTTTGTGAACTTCCCCGCCATCCAGCGGACCACCCGGAGAAAGCTCCCCTTCGGCGTGTGCCAGGTGGGCAAGAGCTTCCGCAACGAGATTACCCCGGGCAACTTCATCTTCCGCATCCGGGAGTTTGAGCAGATGGAGCTGGAATTCTTCTGCAAGCCCGACACGGACCTGGAGTGGTTCCAGTACTGGCGGACCTACTGCCACGACTGGCTGATTGGGCTGAACGTGAAGGAGGAGAACCTCCGCCTCCGGGACCACGAGCCCGAGGAGCTGGCCTTCTACTCCAAGGCCACCACGGACTTCGAATACCTCTTCCCCTTCGGCTGGGGCGAGCTGTGGGGCGTGGCGGACCGCACCGATTACGACTTAAGCCAGCACCAGAAGCACTCCGGCCAGGACCTCACCTACTTCGACCAGGAGAAGAACGAGCACTATATCCCCTACGTCATCGAGCCCTCTCTCGGCGCGGACCGGATGACCCTGGCCCTGCTGGTGGAGGCCTATGACGAGGAAGTGGTGGACGAGACCAAAAACGACGTGCGCACCGTCATGCGCTTCCATCCCGCCATCGCGCCCTTCAAGGTGGCCGTCCTGCCCCTTTCCAAGAAGCTTAGCGCCAAGGCCCAGGAGATTCAGCAGGAGCTCTCCAAGGACTGGATGGTGGACTTTGACGAGACCGGCTCCATCGGCAAGCGCTATCGCCGGGAGGACGAGATCGGCACCCCCTATTGCGTCACCGTGGACTTCGACACCGTGGGCGACGCCGAAAAGGCCGGGGACAACTGCGTCACCGTCCGGGAGCGGGATTCCATGGCCCAGGTCCGCATTCCCATCCGCGAGCTGAAGGCGTATCTTACCGAGAAGCTGGCGTACTAAGCCCTAAGTTTTCGCCTGGGGCCGGGTTCCATCCCGGCCTCCTGCCCTACCACAAAACCATCAGACCAGCGGGCGGGCGTGAGGACCCGCCCCTACTTTTACTATGAAACGACACGTGCTCTCTACAAAACGAAAGGCCCCCCTGGGGCCCGTCTGGCTGCGGTGCGTCCTGTTTGCCGCCGCCGGGCTCTGCATGGGGCTGGCGGTTACCGGGGCCATGCAATGGATTTCCATTGGCACCCTTCCCGGCGTGGCGGAGTGGGCCCTGGACTACCCCGGTCATCTGCTGATGACCGCTCTGCTCTGGGCCGCGCCCGTCTGGGTCCTGGGGTCCCTGACGGGGCGGCTGTGGCTGGCCGCCCTGCCGGTGGGGGCCCTGGGGCTGATTCTGGCCCTGGTGGACTACTTCAAAAACGCCATCAACGGAACGCCCCTGGAGCTGGCGGACTTCGGCCTTGCGAAGCAGGCGGGAAACGTGGCGGGCCTGGCGGGGGATTTGACGCCGCCGGAGGACTTCTATCTGGCGGCGGCGGGTCTTTTGTTCTGCGTTCTCCTTCTGCTGCTCACCCGGCGGCTCACCGCCCTGGAGGGGACGGCCCGGGGACGGTGCTGCCTTTGCTCTTTGACCCTGGCGGGGATTCTCCTCACCGGCACCGGAACCCGGGCCGTGGGGAGCTGGCTGGGGGTGGATTTTTACACCCGCATGGACCCGGCGGAGAACCACAGCCTCCACGGCCTGACCCTCAGCCTCTGGCGGGACGCCTTCCCCCAGCCCAAGACGGCGCCGGAAGGATATGATGAGGACTTCATGCTGGACGTGCTGGAACGCATTGACCGGCTCACCGCCCCCCGGGAAGAGCCGGAGGCCAGGCCGAACGTCCTCTTTATCCTCTCCGAATCCTTCTATGACCTGACCCGCCTCCCGGTTCTCCAATACGAGGGGGACCCCCTGGAGAACTTCCACGCCCTGGAGGCGGAGAGCGTCAGCGGGACCTTCCACAGCCATTACCTGGGCTATGGCACCGGGTATCTGGAAATTCCCATGCTCTACGGTCTGAACGCCCTGGACCTGCCGCCGGGGACGAACATCTGCTTCCAGGACGAGGCGGTTTACCAGCGCTTTGACGCCCTGGCGGAGCAGTTTACGAAATCCGGTGATTACACCGCCGAAATGCTCCACGCTTATGATAACACATTGTATAACCGTACGGTGACCTATCCCCTGCTTGGCTTCAACGATCTGTATTTTTCCGACGATATTCAACAAATGGGCATTGAGCGGGCGGACGGGGCCTACGGCGGCTTCTACATGCGGGACGGCTACTTCTTCCAGGGGATGCTGGAACGGATGAAGGCGGTGAACGAGAGCGGGAAGTGGGCCTTCCTCTTCGGCATCACCATGGAGAACCACCAGCCCTTCGAGCCTCAGAAATTCAACTACGAATGCCAGATTCCCCTGGTCGCCCCGGACTTCACCCCCGCCCAGCGGGACATCATCCGGGTGATGCTGGAGGGGATTACCCGGGCGGACCAGGCATTGGGAGAGCTGGCGGCGGCCCTGCGGGAGAGTGAGGAGCCCACGATTGTGGTCTTTTTCGGTGACCACCGGCCCAATTTGTTCATGCCCGGCGGGGACACGGTGTATACTCTCCTGGGCCTGTGCCCGGAGAACGACACGCTGAACTGGAGGTCGGAGCAGATCAACGACCTGTACTCCACGGACTACCTGATCTGGGCCAACGACCCGGAGCTGCTGGGGGATTTGGCGGGAAGCCGGAGGGACAGCAGCATCACCGCCCTGGGGCCCCAGCTGCTGGAGCTGACGGGGCGGCCCGTCAGCCGGTACTGGGCCCTGCTGGAGAAGGTCGGCGAGGTCTGTTTGACCCAGACGGACCTCTATTTTGTGGACGGAGAGGGACGGGCCAGCTTCTCCCGGGAGGAGGCGGGCCTCTCCCCCGAGGCCCTGGAGCTGCTGGAGCTCCGGGACGCGGTGGTGTATGACGCGGTGTACGGGAAGCGGTACATTACGGAGGAGATGAACCTGCCCCCGGGGGCGTGAGGAAAACAGGAAAAGGGCGGACCTTTGTGTCCGCCCCTACAGGGTGTTCTATCGGGAAAAGGGCAATCCCTGGGGGAATGGCCTGACCTGGGGGTCAGGCCCCACAAAGATGGCTTTCTCTTCTACCGGAAACTTTATCATGACGGAAGAAGGGCGGACCCATGGGTCCGCCTTTCTTCTTTATTCTTCCCACTATCAAACATGCTCAAAAAAACATCCCCATAAACCCGTCGGGGCGCTCCTGGGCCTGGTTCCAAATCTCATAGAACAGCCCTGGGGAAATCTCCTGGGCGGAGAAATCCCCCTCCGTCTCCGCCTCCGGGGGCTGGAGGTCCCGGAGGTCCTCCGGGAAGGGCTCCCGGCGCAGGGCCCCCTCGTTTCCCCGCTCCCCGCCGTAGGAAAAGGTAATTCCGTTCCGGTAGAACTCCACCCGGCGGGTCTCCCGGCGCTCTTCGTCCATTTCGGAATAAATGAGATAGGGCTCGTCCTCCTCCCGGTGGGTCCACTCGGCCAGCAGATAGCGCATCCCGTCACCTCCTGAAAAACGCTTCAATCTCCCCCCGTCCCGTCTGGACGCTGCCCTGGGCAAAGCCGTTCCGGCCTCCGCCCCGGCCATGGAGAACTTCGTTCAGCTCCTTCACCAGGGGGGCGATGTCCCCCCCGTCTCCCCGGACCAGGGCGTAGCTCCACTTCGCCCCCTCGCCGGAGAACACCGCCGCCAGTCCGCCGCAGGACTTCCCCACCGCGTCCGCCAGACGGCGGAGGCTGTCCGGCCGCATGGGGGACTGGAACAGCACCACGTCCCCCCGCCCCGCCTGCTCGGCGGCGAGAGCGGCAAAGGCCGTCTGCTCCAGCTCCGCCAAGCGCTCCTTGGCGGCGGAGAGCTCCTCCTCCAGCCGCTCCACCGCCCCCTGGATCTCCAGGGGCTTTACGCTGAGCCGCCGGCTCACGGCACGGGCCTGGTCATAGGTTCCGGAGAGATACCGCAAAGCCCGGGCCCCGCAGAGGATTTCCATGCGGACCCCCTCCCGGAACTTCTGGCAGGAGAGGACCTTAATGGGGCCCGCCTGGCCCGCCCGCTCCACGTGGGTACCGCAGCAGGCGCAGCGGTCCGCCTCCGGGAATTCCACAATGCGGACCTGGCCGGTGAGCTCCTTCTTGCTCCGGTAGTCCAGAGCCGCCAGCTCCTGAGGAGAGGGGTAGAAAATTTCGGTTTCCCGATCCGCCCATATGGCCTCGTTCGCCAGGCGCTCCGCCTCCAGGGCCTGTTCCCAGGTGATGTCCGCGTTATAGTCGATGGTGACGGCCTCCGCCCCCAGGTGGAAGCCCACGTTGTCGCAGTCATACAGCCGGCAGAGGATGCCGCTGAGGATGTGCTCCCCGGAGTGCTGCTGCATGTGGTCAAAGCGGCGGGTCCAGTCCAAAACTCCGGTGACCACCGCGCCGGGTTCCGCCGGAGCGGCGCAGGTGTGGACCACCGCGCCGTTTTTTTCATGGACGTCGGTGACGGCGATTTCCCCTCCGGCGGTTTTCAAAACGCCGTGGTCGGCGGGCTGTCCGCCCCCCTCGGGGTAGAAGGCCGTCTGGTCCAGGACCACCTTCCAGACCTCCCCGGCGGCCTCGCAGGAGAGGACCGTGGCGGGGAACTCCCGGAGAGTGGGGTCCTGATAGTAGAGCTTTTGGGTTTCCATGTTCAATTCGCCTTTCTTTATAGCATCGTGTCTGCGACGGCCCTCCACACCGGCTCCGCCAGGTACAGCCCCAGCAGGAAGGAGGCAAGGTTGGCCGCCAGGGCGTAGAGAACCGCCTTTCTTTTGGAGCCGTCCCGGAACAGCTTCCTGTACAGCGCCGCCTCCGCCAGGAGGATCACCAGCTCCGCCGGAAGCAGCCGGGGGGAGATTCCCTCGGCCTCGTAGCAAAGGGAATCCAACCAACTCTGTATCCTGGTAAAAAGAGAGAAGTAGTCGGAGGAGAGCATAGAGATTCCGTTTGCGCCCCCGTGGACGACCCCCACGCTCATCCACAGGGTCAGGCCCCCCTGGGTCAGCAGATTCACGCCCAGGAATACCAGGGCATTTCTCTTGGACCACAGCTGGAACAGCAAAAGCAGCAGCCCCTCGATGGCCAGGGTAGGCAGGAACGTCGCCAGAAATTGGACAATGTACCCCTTCCAAAGGGGCGGGCTTTTCACGGTTTTCGTTGCCCAATCCACGGTGAGGGAGCACTGGAGGGCTTGGCGCTCCATGGGCTCCGAGAGGAAGGTCTCCCCGGATTTTGTCACCAGCAGAATCCGGAAGGTGCTTGGCAGCATGTAACTGAATGTAAAGCAGCCGTCCTGGCTGTCAATCCTGCCCCACACCAGATCGCCCTGGGCCACGCAGGCGTGCCAGCCCTCCGGCACGGCGGCGGTGAACGCCGCCAGAAGGTCCTGGTCCAGGGTCTCCAGCTCCTCCCCGTAATTGCCCTTCAATCCCCCGGGCACCTGATCCGGGTATGGATAGGGCTCCCCCTCCTCCAGGAGGTCCAGATAGTAAAGCTCCTCCGGGCCGTTCTCCACCCGGACGGTGAGCTGGGGCTTGGGGCCCATGTCCGCCAGCACCGGGACCGTCAGCAGGGCCGCCGCCAGCAGGAACAAAAGCAATCCGTGCTTTAAAACTGCGCTCCTCTCTTTCATAAACACGCTCCTCTCCCCGTCAGAGGGCGGGTCCCAGGGTCCCCTCCTCCGTCCGCTCCAAAAGGCCCAGCTCCAGCTTCCACCGGAGTACCCGGAGGCAGGCCCCGTCCACAGCCTCCTCCTCCAGCGTCCCGTCCCTCACGGCCTGGATGACCCGGGGAATCTGGGTCCGGTAGTCCGTGGTCACCACCAGGTCGTTCCCCGCCTGAATGGACATCACCGCCACGTTCCCGCCCGCCGCGTAGGCGCTGACCGCGTCCATGGCCAGGTCGTCCGTCATGACCACGCCGTCAAAGCCCAGGTCCTCCCGGAGAATCCGGTGGACCTCCGGCGAGAGAGAGGCGGGGAGATTCGGGTCCATGCAGTTTACGATGTTGTGGCTCACCAGCACGGCGGGCCGGAGGCGGCGGAGCTCACCGGAGGGCCAGACCGTCTCCTCCACAGCGATACCCGCCTGAAAGGGGAGAAAATCCTGCTCCAGAAACTTCTCCATAGACCGTTCATCCACGGCCACGCCGGTGTGAGTATCTTTGTTGTTCCCATAGCCGGGGAAGTGCTTCAAGACGCTGCCCAGGCCATAGAAGGACTGGGCCTCCGTCACCCGGGCGGTATAATCCGCAGTCTCCTCCGCGTCCATGCCGGTGGTCCGATCATAGATGAAGTCGCCGGAGTTGGTGGACACGTCCGCCACCGGAGCCAGGTTCACATTGAAACCCAAGCTCTTCAGAAGGATGGACTTCTCCCGGGTCTCTCGGAGCAGAGCGTCCAAGCCCTGCTTCCAGAGCTTGCCGGGGCTGGAGAACTTTTTGCTCCGCAAATGGGGGTTGGAGCTGACCCGGACCACGGTTCCCCCCTCCTCGTCCACGCCGATGAGCAGGGGAAGCTCCGCCGCCGCCTGATAGGAGGCGATGGTCTGGATAAGCTCGTTGGCGGTCTTTCCCTGGGTGTCCCGGCCAAAGAGGAGATAGCCCCCCAGGTGATAGGTCATCACGTCCTCCACGGCGTTTTCCGCAGGAACCCGGACGAAAAAGAGCTGTCCCGCCTTCTCCTCCAGGGTCATACCCTCCAAAAGAGCCAGCAGGGCCGCCTCCTCGGGGTCCTCCGGGGGTTCCGGCTCCTCTTCCGGCGGGGCCTCCGGGGTCTCCGCCGGGGGGAGGTCCGGCTCCTCCGGAGGCGGGGGCACCATCTCCCCGCCGCAGCCGGTGAGGAGGAGGACCAGGAGCAGCACGGCGCACAGTAGCTTTTTCATGTCAAAGCCTCCACTTCCGATAACCAGACCGCCGCCTGGGCATCCGACGGCATCCGCCAGTCGCCCCGGGGGGACAGGGACACGGTGCCGATCTTCGGCCCGTCGGGCAGGCAGTTCCGCTTGAACTGCTGGGTGAAGAAGCGGCGGTAGAAGGCTTTCAGCCATTTCAGGATAACCTCCCGGCTGTACTTCCGCCCCAGGGCGTGCTGGGCCAGGCGGAACACCTTCCCCGGGGCGAAGCCCCAGCGGATGATATAATACAGGAAGAAGTCATGGAGCTCATAGGGGCCCACCAGGTCCTCCGTCCGCTGGGAAATCTCCCCCTTCACGGCGGGCAGCAGCTCCGGAGAGACGGGGGTGTCCAGAATGTCCTCCAGCACGTCGTGGAGCTCCGGCTCCTCCCCGTCCCGGGAGAGGTAGCCCACCAAATGCCGCACCAGGGTCTTGGGGATGGAGGCGTTGACCCCGTACATGCTCATGTGGTCCCCGTTGTAGGTACACCAACCCAGGGCCAGCTCGCTGAGGTCCCCGGTGCCGATGACCAGGCCGCCGTGTTTATTGGCGATGTCCATGAGCACCTGGGTCCGCTCCCGGGCCTGGGCGTTTTCATAGGTGAGGTCATGGTCCTCCGGGTCGTGGCCGATGTCCCGGAAGTGGCTGCGGACGCTCTGGGAGATGTCCACGGTCCGCAGGGCGGCTCCCATCTGCTCCGCCAGGAGGACGGCGTTGTTCCGTGTCCGGTCCGTGGTGCCGAAGCAGGGCATGGTGACGGCGATGATGTCCGACAGGGGCCGGTCCATCATCTTCATGGCAAGGCCGGTGATCAGCACCGCCAGGGTGGAATCCAGCCCGCCGGAGAGGCCCACCACGGCGCGCTTCGCCCCGGTGTGCTCCAGCCGCCGCTTGAGCCCCAGGGAGGCCAGGAGGAGAATCTCCCGGCACCGCTCGTCCCGGTCCTCCTTCCCCTCGGGGACGAAGGGCATGGGGGAGACGTAGCGGGTGAGCTTCGTCTTGCTCTGGGGCAGGAAAAAGACGGTGTAATCCCGCCGGTCCGCCGTCTCCTCCATGGACTGGGTCCGGCGGCGCTCATAGCGCAGGCGCTGAACGTCCACCTCGGATACCAGCAGGCCGCCGTCGAAGCGGCGCTCCGCCAAAAGCGTTCCGTTTTCCGCGATCATCTGGTGAGCTCCAAACACCAAATCGGCGCTGGATTCCCCCGCCCCGGCGCTGGAATAGACATAGCCGCACTGGAGCTTGGCGCTCTGCGTGGTCACCAGCTGGCGGCGGTAGGAATCCTTCCCCACCAGATCGTTGCTGGCGGAGAGGTTGCCGATGACGGAGGCCCCGGCCTTCGCCATCTGGACGGAGGGGGAATCCGGGGACCAGAGGTCCTCGCAGATCTCAAAGCCCAGGGCCAGCCCCGGTACATTCTGACAGCGGAAAATCTGCCTGGCCGCGAAGGGCACCGTCAAGTGCCCGCAGAGGTCCGCGTACGCCTCCCTTTCCGGGGCGGGGGCGAACCAGCGCTTTTCGGAAAACTCGCCGTAATTGGGGAGATGGGTCTTGGGGACCAGGCCCAGGATTTGTCCCTTTTGAATGACGGCCCCGCAGTTATACAGCCTGTCCCCCACCTGGAGGGGCAGACCCACCGCCGTCACCACCTCCAAATTCCGCGTGGCCTCCAGCACGGTTTTCAACGCCTCCTCCGCCTCGTGGAGAAACGCGTCCTGGTAGAACAGGTCTCCGCAGGTATAGCCTGTCAGGCCCAGCTCCGGCAGGACCAGGACCTTGACCCCCGCCTGTTCGGCGGAGCGCATCATGGTAAAGGTCTGCTCGGCGTTATAGGCGCAGTCCGCCAGGCGGAGCTTCGGCGTGCCGCAGGCCACGGAAATAAAACCATCCTTCATTTTTCAAACCTCCTGTATGGGATTTTTGACAGGTCTATTTTATACTGTTTGGCCCCGTTTCGCAAGGGCCGGGAGACACGAAAAACGGACCGCCGGAGCGGTCCGTTTTCCGTGTGTGTTTATTTTAGGAGGGAGAAAACGCATTGGGCTGGGAGTACCCTTTGCTGGTTCTTACTGTACCCAAAACTTTTTGCAAAATTATGAGGTTCCTGTAAACAGTTTATGAATGTTGGAATTTTATTTAAATTTCCGGCTCTCCGCCACGGCCATTTCGTCACAGCGGTTGTTGAATTCGTTCGACCCGTGGCCCTTCACCCAGTGGTAGCGCAGGGTATGGGTCTCCGCCAGGTCCAAAAGGCGGCCCCAGAGGTCCGGGTTCAGGGCGGGCTTTTTGTCGCTTTTCACCCAGCCCCTGGCCCGCCAGCCCTTGGCCCAGCCCTTGCTAAGCCCGTCGATCACATATTTGCTGTCGGACCACAGCTCCACCTGGCAGGGCTCCCGCAGGGCCTCCAGTGCGGTGATGACGGCGGTGAGCTCCATGCGGTTGTTGGTGGTCTGGGCCTCGCCGCCGGAGAACTCCTTTTTGTGCTCCCCGTACATCAAAATGGCCCCCCAGCCCCCGGGGCCGGGGTTCCCGGAGCAGGCCCCGTCGGTGTAGATGGTAACGGTTTTCATAATCTCCCTCCCCTCTCAAAAGAGGTCGCTGTGGGTCCCGGTTCTGGTGAGGATCAAAATCAGCTCCTCGCCGTGAATCTGATAGATCAGCAGCCAGTCCGGCGTGATGTGACATTCCCGGCAGCCCCTGTAGTCCCCGGTGAGGGCGTGGTCCTTGTACTTGGGGGGCAGGGGCTCTCCCTTCGCCAAAAGCTCAATGACGGTCTCCATAAATTGAATATGATAGCCCCGCCGTACCACCCGCTTGTAGTCCTTTTTGAACTCCCGCTCGTATTTAATCGTCAGCATTTAAATCCTCCATCAGCTCCTGAACAGAGGAAAATCCCTTGCTAAGCCCAATGCCCTTTTGCGCGCGTTCGATTGCCCGCCGGGTCTCCTCGTTGGGAATCTCCCCGCCCACCTCGAAGGGAATCCGGTTTTCCCGCACCGCCTTCTTGGCGAAGATGTTAAAGGCCGTGGTCATGCTCATGCCCACGTCCGCGCAAAAGGCCTCGAACTGTTTTTTCAGCTCCGTGTCCATACGGATGTTGATATTAGTCTGTGCCATGTGAAACACCCCTTTCCATTGGTACGCACTATTGTATATAAATCTACGCACAGTGTCAACCAATTTCAAGAAAAAGCGGGGCGTGGAGACACGTCCCGCCTTTCATCTTCGTTCCCCAAACCCGCCCGTCCGCCTTAACCGGCGGCGCGGCAGCGGGCCGGGGCGTTTGCCAGCTTCATGGTTTACGGCTCCTTTTCTTCCTCCGCTTCCTCCCGGTCCGCCAGGGCCATGGAAATCACCCGGTCCCCTTCTTCCTTGAACCGCATGACAATGACCCCCTGGGTGGAGCGGCCGCACTGCTTGATGGCCTCCACCGGCGTGCGGATTAGGATGCCCGCCTCCGTCACTAAAAGCAGGTCCTCGGACCCGTCCACCACCTTGATGCCGACCACCTGGCCGGTTTTCTCCGTCAGCATATAGTTCTTGATGCCGTAGGCGTTCCGCTTTGTAATCCGGTATTCCTCCACCGGGGTCCGCTTGCCGTAGCCCTTTTCCGTGATGGTGAGGACGGCCTTGCCGCTCTGGGCCCGGGCGGCGCCGACTACATAGTCACCCTCCCGGAGCTTGATGCCAAGCACGCCCACGGCGGTCCGGCCCATGGGGCGCACGTCGTCCTCGTGGAAGCAGACGGCCATCCCGTCGTGGGTGGCGATGAGGATATTCTGCTCCCCGTCCGTCTCCCGGACGGTGATGAGCCGATCGTCCTCCGTCATGCTCAGGGCCCGGATGCCGTTGTTGCGGAGGTTTTTCAGGCTGCCCGCCGGCAGGCGCTTCACCACGCCGTTCCGGGTGACCATGAAGAGGAAGCGGCCGTCGTCCTCTAAGGACCGGGTGTGGACCATGGCCTGGACCCGTTCCCCCTGCTCCACCTGGAGGATGTTGACGATGTTGGTCCCCTTGGCGGTTTTGCCGGAGACGGGAATCTGGTAGCCCTTCTTCCGGTAGACCTTTCCGGTGTCCGTGAAGAAGAGGATATAGTCGTGGGTGGAGGCGGTGAACACGTCCGCCACCGCGTCCTCCTCCCGGGTGGTAATGCCCTTCTTGCCCATGCCGCCCTTGGACTGGGCGGCATACTCGCTGACGGGGGTCCGCTTGATATACCCCGCCTGGGTCAGGGTAAAGACGCACTGCTCCTCCTCGATGAGGTCCTCGATGTCGATTTCGTCCTCCACGTCCTGGATTTCCGTCATCCGCTCGTCGCCGTACTTTTCGGCGATGGCGGTGAGCTCCTCTTTCAGAATCTGGCGGACCAAAGTTTCGTCGGAGAGAATTCTCTGGAAGTAGGCGATGCGCTCTTCCAGCTCCTTGTACTCGTTTTCCAGCTTCTCCCGGTTTAAGCCCTGGAGGGAGATCATCCGCATGTCGCAGATGGCCTGGGCCTGTACGTCGTCCAGGCCGAAGCGGGCCATGAGGTTTTCCTTCGCGTTGTCATAGCTGCTGCGGATGACCTTGATGACCTCGTCAATGTGGTCCTGGGCAATCAGCAGGCCATCCAGCAGATGGGCCCGCTCCTGGGCCTTTTTCAGGTCGAACCGGGTGCGGCGGACGATGACCTGCTCCTGGTGCTGGATGTACTCGTCCAGGATATGCCGCAGGGAGAGAATCTTGGGCTGGAGCTTGCCGTTGACCTCCACCAGGGCCAGCATGTTGATGGCGAAGGTGGTTTGAAGCTGGGTCTGGGCGAAGAGGCGGTTTAAGACCACCTGGGGGTTGGCGTCCCGCTTCAGTTCAATGACAATCCGCATGCCGTTCCGGTCGGATTCGTCCTGGATGTTGGAGATGCCTTCCAGCCGCTTGTCCTCCACCTGGTCCGCCATGTTTTTAATCAGCATCCGCTTGTTGACCTGATAGGGAATTTCCGTGATGATGACGCGGGTCCGGTTCTGGCCGAACTCCTCGAACTCGTGCCTCGCCCGGATGGTCACCCGGCCCCGGCCCGTGGCGTAGGCCGCCCGGATGCCGGACCGGCCCATGATGATGCCCTTGGTGGGGAAGTCCGGGCCCTCCATGTGCTGCATCAAATCCGTCAGCGTGGCCTCCGGGTCGTCCAGCACGTGGATGACGGCCCCGATGACCTCCCGGAGGTTATGGGGCGGGATGTTGGTGGCCATGCCCACGGCGATGCCGGAGGAGCCGTTCACCAGGAGGTTGGGGAACCGGGAGGGCAGGACCTTGGGCTCCTTCCTCGTCTCGTCGAAGTTGGGGTCCCAGTCCACGGTGTCCTTCTCGATTTCCCGCAGCATTTCATCGGACATGCGGGCCAGGCGGGCCTCCGTGTAACGGTAGGCCGCCGGGGGGTCGCCGTCCACGGAGCCGAAGTTGCCGTGTCCGTCAATGAGCATATAGCGCATGGAGAAATCCTGGGCCAGGCGGACCAGGGCGTCGTACACCGACTGGTCGCCGTGGGGGTGGTAGCGGCCCAGCACGTCGCCCACGGCGGTGGCGCACTTGCGGAAGGGCTTGTCGTGGGTCAGGTTATCCTCGTACATGGCGTAGAGGATGCGCCGGTGGACGGGCTTGAGGCCGTCCCGCACGTCCGGCAGGGCCCGGCCCACAATCACGCTCATGGCGTAGTCAATATAGGATTTCTCCATCTCCGGGACCAGGGGGGATTCCACGATCTTCTGGTCCGGGAAGCGGATTTCCTCGGGGTCGTATTGGGGTTTTTTACTCATCTGCTGTTAACCAGCCTTTCCTTAAATCAGGTTTCACACGCTCGTACGCCAGGTGGACGGAATCCAGCCCGCAGTCCTCAGCGCGCTTATGATTCGTCTCATTTCCGTACCCTCAGTAGTCCAGGTTGACAACATACTTGGCGTTCTTCTCGATGAACTCCTTCCGGGGCTCCACCTTCTCCCCCATGAGGATCGTAAATGTCTCGTCCGCCTTTACCGCGTCGTCCAAAGTAATGCGCCGCAGGGTCCGGGTGGCGGGGTCCATGGTGGTCTCCCACAGCTCGTGGGGGTTCATCTCGCCAAGGCCCTTGAAGCGGCTGATTTCCACCTTGGCGCCCGGATTCCCTGCCCGGAGCTCGGCGGAAACGCGCTCCCGTTCCGGTTCGTCATAGGCAACCCGCGTGGTCTTGCCCCGGGTGAGCTTAAAGAGGGGCGGCACGGCGGAATAGACGTAGCCCTGCTCGATGAGGGGGCGCATGAAGCGGAAAAAGAAGGTCAGAAGCAGGGTGCGGATATGGCTTCCGTCCACGTCGGCGTCCGCCATGATGATGACTTTATGATACCGGAGCTTGTTCGCGTCAAACTCCTCCCCGATGCCCGCCCCCAGGGCGGTGATAACGGGCTGGAGCTTGTCGTTTCCATATACCTTGTCCGCCCGGGCCTTTTCCACGTTCAGCATCTTTCCCCAAAGGGGCAGAATGGCCTGGAAGCGGGAGTCCCGCCCCTGGGTGGCGGAGCCTCCGGCGGAGTCGCCCTCGACGATATAGAGCTCCGTCAGCTCCGGGTTATTCTCGTTGCAGTCCCGGAGCTTGTCGGGCATGGCCGCGCCGCCGAGAGCCGTCTTGCGGCGGATGGATTCCCGGGCCTTCTTGGCGGCCTCCCGTGCCCGGGAGGCGGTGAGGGCCTTGTCCAGGATCATCCTTCCCACCTGGGGGTTCTCCTCCAGGAAAATGTCCAGCTTCTCCGCCACGATGTTGTTTACCAGGGTGCGGATTTCGCTGTTACCCAGCTTGGCCTTGGTCTGCCCCTCAAACTGGGCATCGGTGAGCTTTACGGAGATGACGCAGGTAAGGCCCTCCCGGCAGTCCTCGCCGGAGACCTTTTCGTCGTCCTTCAGCATTTTGATTTTTTTGCCGTAGCTGTTCAGCACGGTAGTCAATGCCCGCTTAAAACCCTCCTCGTGCATGCCCCCCTCCGGGGTGTGGACGTTGTTGGCGAAGGAGAGGATGGTTTCGCTGTAGCCATCGTTGTACTGGAGGGCCACCTCGGCAATGGAATCCTCCCGCTGGCCGGACATGTAAATCACGCCGGGGTGGAGGGCTTCCTTGCTCTTGTTGAGCCAGGTGACAAACTCCCGGATGCCCCCCTCGTAGCACATGGAGTCCCGCTGTTCCTTGCCGGGGCGGAGGTCCACGGTGTTGATGCGCAATCCCGCGTTTAAGAACGCCTCCTCCCGCATGCGGGTGTGGAGGATGTCGTAGCTGTAAACCGTATCCTCGAACATCTCCGGGTCCGGCTTGAAGGTGACGGTGGTGCCGGTATGGTCCGTTTTGCCCACGATTTTCATCTCCTGGGTAATATGGCCCCGGGAGAATTTCATCTCGTAGATCTCGCCGTTCTTGTGGACCTGGACCGTCAGCCACTCGGAAAGGGCGTTGACCACCGACGCGCCCACGCCGTGGAGGCCGCCGGAGACCTTATAGCCCCCGCCGCCGAACTTGCCCCCCGCGTGGAGGATGGTATAGACCACCTCCAGCGCGGGCTTTCCGGTCTGGGCCTGGATGTCCACGGGGATGCCCCGGCCGTTGTCCACCACGGTGATGGTGTCCCCGGGGTTAATCTGGACCAGGATTTCCGTGCAGAAGCCCGCCAGGGCCTCGTCAATGGCGTTGTCCACGATTTCGTACACCAGGTGGTGGAGGCCCGAGGCGGAGGTGGAGCCGATATACATGCCGGGCCGCTTCCGCACGGCCTCCAGACCCTCCAGAACCTGGATTTCCGACGCGTCGTATTCGTTGGACGCGTCCACGGCGGTGGAATTTAAGATTTCATTGTCTGCCATATACTTCTCCTTTGCTGTTCTTTTTCTTAAAAGAAAAAGAAACAAAAAGAATTTCATCTCGCTCTGCGGTGCGGTGTTGGTCTTGGCCTGTCACACGGCAACGGAGAGTTGCTTCACGGAACTTATCTTTTAGAGCGGAAAAAGCCGGGCTGGAAACACCCCTTTGTGGGGCCTGACCCCCTGGTCAGGCCATTTTCCGGCCATTTCCCATGGCCCGGTCACAGGACCAGTCCCCCAGGGCCGGACAGGCAGGATTTTCCTCCAGCCCGCCTTTCCCCGCTCCCGGTAAACGATTGGAATACTTTCCTTCAAAGCCGCATAGGCTGTCCCATCACTCCAGCTTTCCGCTCTCCGCCCGCTTCCGCAGGGCTCCGGGGCTCAAGGGGCTTAGATACACAATCTGCTCGTGATACGGGTGGTCGCACACCACGAAGGACCGGGGCAAATCCCCGGAGATATCCAGCACCACCCCCTCCTTCTCGGCGGCGGCCAGGTAATCTCGGGTCCTCTTCTCATAGCTGCATTTGTCCAGGTCGAAAATGCCAATCACCCGTCGTTGGGGAATGATTTCGTTTTGCCCTAAGTGCAGATACATGGCATATTTTCCCCCTTTTATAGAATGTTTCCCTGTTCCACGTGAAACACCCGGCCCCCAAGCAGGCTGGGTAATCGGTCCTCCTCGCAGCAGGTGATAAACACCTGCCCTCCCGCGATGCGGTTCAGGACGAATTCCTGCCGTCTCGGGTCCAGCTCCGAGAGCACGTCGTCCAGCAGCAGCACCGGGTACTCCTCTGCCGCGTTTTTATAAATCTCCCGCTCCGCCAGCTTCAAGGCCAGGGCGGCGGTCCTGGTCTGGCCCTGGGAGGCGTACCGCTTCGCCTCCCGGCCGCCGATGGACACAAGAATATCGTCCTTATGGGGCCCGGAGAGGCACAGCCGGGAAGAGAGCTCCGCCTCCCGGTGGCTCTTCATATGCAGCCGGAGCCGGTCCGCCAGGGTCCCAATCTCCGCTCCTGGGTCCTCTATGGAGGAAACCGTCTGGTATTGAAGCGTCAGCTCCTCCCGTCCCCCGGAGCACTCCCGGTGGTGAAGGGCGGCGTACTCCGCCAGGCGGAGGCAGAACTGGTGCCGGTACTGAACCAGGGCGGCCCCCAGCCGGATCATCTGCTCGTTGAACTCCGGCAAAGCCTCCAGCAGGTCCGGCCGCTGGTCATAGTCCCGGAGGATGCGGGTTTTCTGCTCCCTTGCCCGCTCGTACCCCGCCAGGGCGGCGGCGTACCGGGGCCGGAGCTGGCACAGGGCGGTATCCAGGAAGCGCCGCCGGGCGGCGGCCCCCTCCCGAATCAAATAGAGGTCCTCCGGCTGGAACAAAACCGTGTGATACACGTCCCCCAGGTCCGCGTTGGCTTTGACGGGCACCTGATTTACGGTAAGCTTCCTTCTCCGCCCCCGGAAGAGGTCCGCCTGGACCCAAAACTCCCGCTCCCGGGCGGCCGCCCGGGTCCGGAGCCTGGCGGACTCCGCCTGAAAGCCGATCATCTCCCGGTCCGTCCGGGCACGGGGGGACCGCCCCCGGGAGAGGTACACCAGGGCCTCCAAAAGGTTCGTTTTCCCCTGGGCGTTTTCGCCGCAGACCACGTTGCACCGGGGATCGAAGTCCGCCGCCTGGCAGACGTAGTTCCGAAAGCCCTCCAGCTCCAGGCGGTCAATTTGCATAGGTTACGGTCAGGACTTCTCCGGCGAAGGAAACCTTGTCGCCGGGCCGGATTTTCTTCCCCCGCTGGAGGCAGGGCTCCCCGTTCACCTGGGCCTCCCCGGCCTGAATCCGCTCCTTGGCCTCGCCGCCGGTCTCCACCAGCCCCGCGAATTTCAAAAGGTCCTGGAGCTTGATGAACTCCGTGGTAATCGTCACTTCCTTCATAACGCCTCCCGCCTCAGCCGTCGTTCTTCAGGCGCACCGGCAGCACCATATAGAGGAAACGGTCCGTTTCGTCCGTGGGCACCAGAATGGCCGGGGACACGCCGGTATTGAGCTCCACCCGCACGGTGTCCGCCGGGGCGAAGCGCAGAGCGTCCATTAAATAGCGGTTGTTGAAGCCGATTTCCAAACCGTCCCCGTCTCCCTCCAGACGGCACACGTCCTTGGCCTCGCCGTTGGCGGTCTTGGCGGAGAGGAGGACCTTCCCCTCCATAAAATGGCAGCGCACCGGGCTTTTCAGCTTGTCGGAGATCACCACCGACACCCGGTCGATGCTCTCCATCAGGGCCTTGGCCTCCACGGTGACGGCAATGGGGTTTTTCTTGGGAATGGCGTTCCGATAGTCCAGGAATTCCCCCTCCAAACGGCGGCAGATCAGCTCCACGTCCCCCACGGCAAAGAGAATGTGCCGCCGCCCCAGGGTGATTTCCGCCAGGTCCTCCACGTCGCCGCAGATGCCCTTCACCTCGTTCAACGCGGAGCCGGGGGCCACGAAGGAGAACGCCCCGCCCTCCAGCTTCTCCAGGGGCTCCTTCCGCACCGCCAGACGGAAGCCGTCCACGGCGGCCATGGTGAGGCAGCCCTCTCCGATTTCAAAGAGGGCCCCGGTGTGCACCGGGCGGCTCTCGTTGGTGGAGACGGCAAAGGCCACCTCCTCAATCATGGCCCGAAGGACCTTTCGTTGCATGGAAACGGCATACTCGTCCTCCACCTCGGGAAGGTCCGGGTAGTCCGCGGAGGAAAGGCCGGGAATCTCAAAGTCCGCGTCGCCGCAGCGGAGGCGGACCTGCAATTTCTCATTGGCGGTGAAGGTGACGGAATCGTCGGGCATCCGCCGGATGATATCGCCAAACAACCGGGCGTTGAGGACAATTTCCCCAGCCTCCTCCACCCCGGCGGAGACCATGGCCCGAATGCCGGTCTGCATGTTATAGCCGGAGACGGTCAGCCCCCCCTCCCCGGCGTGGAGGAGCAGACCCTCCAGGGCGGGAATGGAGCTTTTCTGGGCGACGGCCCGGCTGGTGACGGAGATGGCGTTTTGGAGAAGGGCTTTTTCACAGCTGAATTTCATAAAGGAAACCTCCTTGCGCCAAGAGGCGCGGAAATGGAAAGATGGTTCCGGCGCTGGTCCGGAAACGGCGAAAGCCGTTCTTTTAAAAAAGAAAAGAACGTATTTTTAGAAGCAGTAGCCGTAGGGGGGCGGTATTGTGGAAAAAGGGAACATACCCAGGAATGGCAGGGTTTTCCGCCTCCACAGGAGATGTTGAAAAAGAGGGGGATTATCAACGCCTTTTGTCGAAGGCGCTTTTATCCACAGGAATGTTTTCCTTTTCCACCAGAATTGTGGAAATTGAGTATCCCAAAAAAGGGCGGATTTTAGAGGAAAACCACCCGTAGGGACGGACCGGTGGGTCCGCCCGTCTGCCGGAATCTAGGCACGCCCAATTTCCGGCGTTTCAATTGTTATTGAAGGTTCTCCCCCAGGTCAGTGCCGGGAGGTGATGTTGCTTTTCAGCTCCTTCACCATTTCGGCAAAGGCCGGGTCCTTTTTCATCTTCTGCTCCACCTGGCGGATGGAGTGAATGACGGTGGAGTGGTCCCGGTTGTCAAAGAGCTGGCCGATGTTATCCTGGGAGAGGTTCGTCATCACCCGGATGAGGTACATGGAGATTTGCCGGGCCTCCACGGCGGCCCGCACCCGCTGCTGGCCCTTCACCACGGATTCCTCCAGCTGGTAGTACCGGCTGACGTAGGACAAGATGCCCTCCGGCGTGGGGATATACTCGTTGCTGCCCTTTAAGATGTCCTGCATGGCCCGGTTTACGGTGTCCTCGTCGGTCTCCTTGTCCAGGAGCTGCTTGTAGGCCAGAACCTTGTTGACGGTGCCCTCCAGCTGGCGGACGTTGGCGGTGACCTTTTGGGCGATCATGACGGCGATCTTGTCCGGCAGGTCCATGCCCAAAAGGGCGGCCTTGTTCTTCACAATGGCAAGCCGGGTCTCGAAGTCCGGCGGCGTCACGTCGGCCAGTAAGCCCCACTCGAAGCGGGTCCGCAGCCGGTCGTCCAAAAGCGTCATCTCGGAGGGGGGCCGGTCGGAGGTCAGCACGATCTGCCGCCCGGATTCGTAGAGGGTGTTGAAGGTGTGGAAGAACTCGTTTTGCACCTGCTCCTTCCCCGCCACGAACTGCACGTCGTCCACCAGCAGCAAATCCGCCTCCCGGTACTTGGCCCGGAACTCGCTGCCCCGGTTGGCCCGGACCAGCTCCACGAACTCGTTAATGAACTCGTCGCCCTTGATGTAGACGATTTTAGCGGCGGGGTCGTTTTTCCGGATGACGTTGGCGATGGCGTAGAGCAGATGGGTTTTTCCAAGGCCCGAATCCCCGTAGATGAGAAGGGGGTTGTAGTTCTGGGCCGGGTGCTCCGCCACGGCCATGGAGGCGGCGTGGGCCAGCTTGTTGGAGGGGCCCACCACGAAGTTGTCGAAGGTGAATTCGGCGTAGGTAAAGCGGTCTGCCTGCCGCTTCGGGGCCCCGCCGCCCTGGTATTCCAAAAGGGCCGGGTCGTCGAAAATCTTCACCTCGAAATCCGTGGAGAAAATGTCGTGGAGGGCGGCCTTGATGTTGTTGAGAAACAGGGACTCCAGGTATCCCCTTTTGAAGTCGCTGGCGCAGTGGAGGTAACAGGTATTGCCCTTGATGTCCACGATGCGAAGTTCGTCAAACCAGGTGGAAATGGTGGTCTCGGAGAGCGTCCCCCGGAGCTGGCGCAGGACATTCTCCCAAATGTCGGTGACGGAATTCAAAAAGGAAACACCTCTCTTTTCTGTCTTGTTGTTGAGGGGATGAAAACATTTCTTTATTATAGCAGAAAAGGGAGCGGATAGCAATACCTATTCTAATAATAAGGGGATGGTTTTGGACAATCTCCCTGCCAGGAGGGGGGGAGTTTGCTCGCCCTTCGGGCGGGGGAGAATGGCAACCAGCCATCATCATGGCTGAATCTCCCCCCCACCCTTCCTTTTTCTTGACATCCCCCCTGGAAGCCCTTATAATGCTTTTGTGCGGCATGGATAATTTTGCCGGACACAAGGAATCAAACGTTGTCCATATTCGTCAAAAGCCGGGCAGCGTTCATCAAAGGAGGAGCATCGCTATGGACTTCATGAAGGAATACGAGAAATGGCTTGGAAGCCCCGCCTTGAGCGAGGCGGAGCGGGCCGAGCTGGAGGCCATCCGAAACGACCCCAAGGAGATCGAGTCCCGGTTCTACGGACCCCTGGAATTCGGCACCGCCGGCCTCCGGGGCACCATGTACACAGGGCTCCACAATATGAACATCCATGTCATCCGCTGGGCCACCCAGGGCTTCGCCGACGTGATCTGCGCCGAGGGCGAGGAGGGAAAGAAGCGGGGCGTGGCCATCTGCATGGACTGCCGGAACCACTCCCTGGAGTTCGCCCGGGCCGCCGCCGAGGTCTGCGCCGCCAACGGCATCCATGTGCGGATTTTCGAGTCCCTCCGCCCCACCCCGGAGCTGAGCTTCGCCGTCCGGGAGTATCACTGCCAGGCGGGCATTAACGTCACCGCCAGCCACAACCCCAAGGAATACAACGGCTATAAAGTCTACTGGCAGGACGGGGCCCAGCTCCCCCCCCACCACGCCGACGCCATCGCGAAACGCCTGAGCGAGATTGACATTTTCAACGACATCAAGCGCATGGACTATGACGAGGCGGTCAAGGCCGGGCTGATTGAGGTCCTGGGAGCCGAGACCGACGAGAAATTCCTCTCCAACGTCATGGCCCAGGTCAACGACAAGGCCACGGTTGAAAAGGTGGCGGACCGCTTCAAGATGGTCTATACCCCCTTCCACGGCACCGGCCACAAGCTGATTCCCGAGGCCCTGGGCCGCCTGGGGGTAAAACACCTCCTCTGCGTTCCCGAGCAGATGGTCATTGACGGGGACTTCCCCACCGTGGTCTCCCCCAACCCGGAGAATCCCGAGGGCTTCTACCTGGCGGTGGATTTGGCGAAAAAGGAGGGCGCGGACTTCATCCTGGGCTCCGACCCCGACGCCGACCGGGTGGGCATCATGGTCCGCGCCAGGGACGGCGAGTTTAAGGTCATCACCGGCAACCAGACCGGCGTGTTGCTGCTGGACTACCTCATCGGCGCGAGGAAGCGGGCGGGCACCCTGCCGGAAAAGGCGGTGGCCCTGAAAACCATCGTCACCACGGAGATGGCCCGGAAGGTGGCGGAGGTCAACGGCCTCCGGTGCTTCGACACCTTCACCGGCTTCAAGTTCCTGGCGGAGAAGAAGGACAAGCTGGAAAACAGCGGCGAGGGCAAGGTGATCTTCTCCTATGAGGAGAGCTACGGCTACATGCTGGGGGATTATGTCCGGGACAAGGACGCCGTTACGGCGGCCCTGCTGCTGACGGAGATGGCCGCCTGGTACGCGGACCAGGGCATGACCCTGGCGGACGCCCTGGAGGCCCTGTACGAGAAGTACGGCTACTATGCCGAGCACACCTATAACCTGGTCATGCCGGGCCTGGACGGCCTCAAGGACATGGCGAACCTGATGAAGGGCCTCCGGGAGAATCCCCCGGCGGAGATCTCCGGCGTGAAGGCGGTCCAATTCAAGGACTACTCCGACGGGTCCGTCACCGACCGCGCCACCGGAGCGAAGAGTACCATGGAGCTCTCCGGGTCCAACGTGCTGCGCTTCGAGATGGAGGACGGCACCAGCGTCATTGTCCGGCCCTCCGGCACGGAGCCCAAGATCAAGGTCTACATCCTCACCCAGGGCAAGGACGCGGCGGACGCCCAGGCCAATGTGGATAAATACGGCGGTTGGGTGAAGGGCCTGCAAAAATAAGAGGATGCCTGTAGGGGCGGACCTATGTGTCCGCCCTCCTCCAGGGAGTGCCGGGATTGCGGAAAACGGGCGGACACGCAGGTCCGCCCCTACGGTACGTTTACCGGCGGAATGACATGAGTCCCCTTGGGCGGTTTATCTGGAAGGGCCCGGCGGCTGTCCGCCGGACCCTTCCTTCTTTTTCCATATGTAAATTGACGAATTTTTAACCAACATTTTGGAGGGGAAGCATAAATGTGATTTTGCCCAAAATTTCTGTTGTAATCCGCCGGTAGCTGTTGTATAATTCATATATTGGACGCTTGCGGCCCCGGCCGCATGGACAGCAAAGATAAGGAGTGGAACGAATCATGAGCTATTCTGTACAGAACATCCGCAACGTCTGTCTGCTGGGGCACAGCGGCAGCGGCAAGACCGCCCTGGCCGAGAGCCTGCTCTACATGACCGGCGTCATTGATAGAATGGGCCGGGCCGCCGACGGAAACACTGTCTGCGATTACGACCCGGAGGAGACCAAGCGCCAGATTTCCCTCTCCCTGGCCATGGCGCCCCTGGATTACAAGGGAAGCCGCATCAACCTCATGGACACCCCCGGCGCCTTTGACTTCGCCGGAGAGGCCATGGCCGCCCTCCGGGCCGCCGACGCCGCCATTATCGTCTGCTCCGCCAAGGACGGCGTGTCCGTGGGCCTGGAGAAGGCGTGGAAATACTGCGAGGAGCGGAACATGCCCCGCTTCATCTACATCTCCAAAACCGACGAGGACAACTCCGACTACAACGCCACCTTCGAGGCCCTTCGGGAGCGCTTCGGCAAGAAGATCGCCCCCGTGGTGGTCCCCATCTGGGACGGCGCCAAAAAGGTCACCGGCATCATCGATGTTTTGAATAAGCGGGCCTATGAGATGCAAAACCTCAAGCGGGTGGAAATCGAGGTCCCCGCCGACAAAGAAGGCGTCATCGCCGAGTTCAACGACGCCCTCAAGGAGTCCGTGGCCGAGACCAGCGAGGACCTGATGAATAAATTCTTCGACGGCGAGGACTTCACCTACGCCGAGATGATTCAGGGTCTGCGGCAGGGCGTCCGGGAGCTGAGCCTCTTCCCCGTTCTCTGCGGCTCCGCCGTGGGGTGCCTTGGCTCCTTGATGCTGATGGACAACATCGTGGACCTGCTGCCCAATCCCGTGGAGGGCAACTATCACAAGGCCACCAAGGCCGACGGCGAGACGGAGGAATTCGTGGTCTCCCCCGGCGGCGTGCCCACCGCCTTCGTGTTTAAGACCATCTCCGACCAGTACGGCAAGTACTCCTTCGTCAAGGTCCTCTCCGGGGCCATCACGCCGGATATGCCCATGGTGAACGCCCGCACCGGCGAGAAGGTGAAGCTGGGCCGCCTGTACAGCATCCGGGGCAAGAAAAACACCGAGGTCAAGGAGCTGGTCTGCGGCGACATCGGCGCCATCGCCAAAATGGACATCAAGACCGGGGACACCCTCTGCGACGAGCGGAAGGTGGTCAGCCTCAAAAACATCCCCTTCGCCGAGCCCTGCTACTCCGTGGCCATCCAGCCCAAGACCCGGGGCCAGGAGGATAAGATCGCCCAGGGCCTCACCCGGCTGAACGAGGAGGACCCCACCTTCACCGTGGTGAACAACGCCGAGACCCACCAGATGGTGGTCTCCGGCGCGGGCGACATGCAGATGGACGTGCTGGTCAGCAAGCTGAAAAGCCGCTTTAACGTGGAGGCGGAGCTGAAGCCCACCCGGGTGCCCTACCGGGAAAAGATTCGCAAGACCGTCCAGAAGCAGGGGCGGCACAAGAAGCAGACCGGCGGCTCCGGCCAGTTCGGCGACGTGTGGGTCCGGTTCGAGTACAACCCCGACGAGGAGGAGATGGTCTTCGCCGAGGAGGTGTTCGGCGGCTCCGTGCCCCGGAACTTCTTCCCGGCGGTTGAGAAAGGCCTTCGGGAGGCCTGCGTCCACGGCCCCCTGGCGGGCTATCCCCTGGTGAATCTCAAGGCCGTGCTGTACGACGGGTCCTATCACCCGGTGGACTCCTCGGAAATCGCCTTTAAGACGGCGGCCCAGCTTGCCTATAAGGCCGCCATGCCGGAGGCCAACCCCGTGCTGCTGGAGCCCATCGGCGAGTTGAAGGTGACGGTGCCGGAGAGCTACACCGGCGATGTCATGGGCGACATCTCCAAGCGCCGGGGTACCCCCATGGGCATGGACCCCGTGGGCGACGGCACCCAGGTCATCACCGCCGAGGTTCCCATGGCGGAGATGGGTACTTACGCCATCGACCTCCGGGCCATGACCCAGAGCCGGGGCAGCTTCACCTTCCACTTTGTCCGCTATCAGGACTGCCCCCCCGCCGCCCAGGAGAAGGCCATCGCCGAGGCGAAGGCCATGGCGGAGCAGTAAGGACTGCTTGCCATAAAAGAAGCGCATAAGAAAAGGCCTCCGCGCGGGACCGCGCGGGGGCCTTTTTTCAAAGCGGGCTTTCAAAACCGCGTTTTAAGAGGAGCGTTCCCCGCGGTTCCTTGGGAAAAAATTGCAAAAAAATCCGTGGCGGATTCCGTAACGTTTTCCCCTTCCCGGGGATATATCAACAGAAACAAAGGCCCGGCGGGGCCGGTGAAAGGAGGCTGGGACCCATGGAGGACATGCGGAAGGTTTACCAGCAGCACGCCCAGACGGTCTATAAGTTTCTCCTTGCCCAGTGCCGCGACCCCGGCCTTGCCGAGGAGCTGACCCAGGAGACCTTTTACCAGGCCGTCAAATCCGTGGACCGCTTTGACGGTGGCTGCAAGGTCTCCGTCTGGCTGTGCCAGATTGCCAAGCACCTGTGGTTCCAGCACCTTCGAAAGCGCAAGCGGGAGGCCCCGATTTCGCCGGAGGACCTGCCGGAGGCCCCGGGCCCCTCGGCGGAGGAGGGATTGTTGGAGAAGGAGGGCCGGATGGCCCTGCTCCGGCTGGTCCACGATCTGCCGGAGCCAGCGCGGGAGGTGGTGTACCTCCGGGCCTTTGGGGGCCTCACCTTCCGGGAGATCGGGGACGTGTGCGGCAGGACGGAGACCTGGGCCCGGGTGACCTTTTACCGGAGCAAGGAAAAACTCAAGAATGGAGGCGCGGACGATGAAGAATGATTTGACCTGCGGCGTAGTGCGGGATTTGCTGCCCAGCTATGTGGAAAACCTCCTGGGGGAGGAAGCGAAGGAAGCGGTGGACCGGCACCTGGAGACCTGCCCGGAGTGCCGGGAGCGGAAGGAGGCCATGGCCGCCCCGGCGGAGGAAGCGGCGGAGCCGGAGAAAGAGGTGGACTATCTCAAGCGGGTGAAGAAGGGGACGGTTCATAAAATCGTCCTGGCGGTACTCTGTACCGTGCTGGCGGTGGCGGGCGGATACCTGCTCAAGGAGTTCGTCATCGGCCGGACGCCGGACGCGGAGCATATCAGCATTGAGCTCGCCCAGGTGGACGAGCACAACAACCTCACCCTGCTGGTGGACACCTATTGGGGGGCCTATGAGCTCCGGGGGCTGAAATCCGTCACAAAAGACAGGGTTCTCACCTACACCGCCCGGGAGGTCCGGGTGAACCTCTTCCAGGCCCTGTTTATGCGGGATAAAATCGGAGGTATGGAGGGATACCAGAAGCAGATTTCCCTGTCCATCCCCCTGGAGGGCCTGACGGAGGTGTGGATCTGCGGGCGGCTGGTGTGGCAGGACGGCGTGGTGATTGACCGGGATACGCTGCTGCTGCTGGACGCCAAGACCCCCTACTGCGGCGACGCCCCGGCCCTGGGGAACATCGCCAAGCTCTTGCAGGTGGGGAGCCGGATTGGACGGTATAACATCTCCCTCCAGACCAGCGAGCGGCCCTACCGCTGGACGTTGGAGTTTGAGACGGCGGAGGAAACCACGTCCGCCACCTGGGGGATGTCCCGGTTCCTGGGCTACCAAATGCTGGCGCTGGTGGAGAACCTGGACGAGGTGAGCTTCCGCTTCCCGTCCTCCAGCGGGGTCTTTACGGCGGAGCTGGCCTCCGCCGCCCTGGCCCGGGTGACGGAGGAGTACAACGCCGAGCACGCCACAAGCTGGCCCGTCCATGAGAGCATCAAGGAGTACGCGGAGAGCCCCCTGGAGTACCAGCGCCTGGTGACGCTGCTGGAGATTATGTTCATCGGGACCAGCGGGACCACCGTCACCGTTGTCAAACCGTAACCGTAAAAGAAGGACCGCCCGGAAGGGCGGTCCTTTTTGTAATATTTTGTCGATAGTATTCAGTTAGTATTCAATCTCCCCCGTATACACCAGCTTCGCGTCCCCCGTCAGGGTGACGCCCTCGTCGGTGTAGTGGACAATCAGTTCCCCGCCCTTCACCCGGACGGTGATGTCCCGGCCCTTCTCGCAAAGACCGTTTGCCACGGCGGCCACCACCGCCGCGCACGCTCCCGTGCCGCAGGCCATGGTCTCCCCGCTGCCCCGTTCCCAGACCCGCATTTTGATGGTGCTGGGGTTCACCACCCGGATAAACTCCGTGTTGACGCGCTCCGGGAAATAGGGCGCGTGCTCGAACCGGGGGCCGATGAAGTCGATGTCCACGTCGTCCACCCGGTCGCAGAACACCACGCAGTGGGGATTCCCCATGTTCACGCAGGTGATGCGGTAGGGCCGCCCGGCGACGCGGACGGGATAGTCCACCACCTGCTTTTCCGCGATGGGGAATTTCAGCGCCGAGGTATCCAGGGCGGCCTTCCCCATGTCCACGCTGGCGGAGGTGACCTTCCCGTTGGTGGTGTACAGCGTGACGGTCCGCAGGCCGCTGCCGGTTTCCACTGTGAGGGTCTCCTTTGTGGAAAAGCCGTTGTCATAGAGGTACTTCCCAAGGCAGCGAAGGGCGTTGCCCGCCATTTTTCCCTCGCTGCCGTCGCTGTTGAACATCCGCATTTTCACGTCCGCGGTTTCCGAGCGCTCCATCAGGATGATGCCGTCGGCCCCCACGCCGTAGTGCCGGTGGCAGAAGGTGACGCACAGGGATTCCGGGCAGGTAATTTGCCCGTCGAAGTTCTCCAGGAAGATATAGTCGTTGCCGCAGGTCTGCATCTTGGTGAAGGGCAGCTTCTCCCGCCGCTCCCGCAGGTGGCAGATGTCCACCAGCTCCGTGTTCCCCTGGTTGTACCGGGACTCCAGGATGTCCGCCAGGGCTCCGGCGGTGTCCAGGCTGGTCAGGCAGGGAATGCCCAGCTGGACGCAGCGGTGGTTCAGGCGGATGAAGTCCCGGATATACTCCGGCTCCGTGGACCCGGTGAGAATCACATAGTCGATCCTCCCGTCCTCCAGAAGCTGGAACACCCGGTTGTCCCGGCCCAGCTTGCCCACGATTTCCACGCTGGTCCCCAGGCGCTCAATCTCCCGGGCGGTGCCGTCGGTGGCGTAGAGCCGGAAGCCCAGCTCGTCCAGCTTCCGGGCGGTGTCCAGAATCTCCGGCTGGTCCCGGCGGTTGACGGAGATGAGGACGCCCTTTTTCTCCTCGCTTTCCACCTTGTACCCGGCGGAGACCAGGCCCTTGAAAAGGGCCTCCCGCATATTTTTCCCCAGGCCCAGCACCTCGCCGGTGGATTTCATCTCCGGGGAGAGGGCGGCGTTGGCGTCGGTGAGCTTCTCAAAGGAGAACACGGGGACCTTCACGGCCACGTAGGGGGGCTGGGGATAAAGGCCCGTGCCGTAGCCCAGGGAGCGGAGGGGCTGTCCCACCATGACCCGGGTAGCCAGGTCCACCATGGGCACCCCGGTGACCTTGGAGATATAGGGCACCGTCCGGCTGGCCCGGGGGTTGACCTCGATGACGTACAGCTCCCCCTGGTAGATGAGGTATTGAATGTTGATAAGGCCCCGGGTCCCCAGGGACAACGCCAGCTTCTCCGAGCAGTCCACAATGGTTTTGAGCATCCGGTCCCCGATGGAGAAGGGGGGATACACGGCGATGGAATCCCCGGAGTGGACGCCGGTGCGCTCGATGTGCTGCATGACGCCGGGGATGAGCACGTCCACGCCGTCGGAGATCACGTCCACCTCCAGCTCCTTGCCCATTAAATACTGGTCCACCAGGACCGGGTTTTCCACCTTCCCCGAGAGGATGACGTTCATATAGGTCCGCACGTCCTCGTCGTTGTGGGCAATCACCATGTTCTGCCCGCCGATGACGTAGCTGGGCCGGAGCAGGACGGGATAGCCCAGCTCGTTTGCCGCCGCCAGGGCCTCCTCCATGCCCAGGACTCCCCGGCCCTGGGGGCGCTTGATGTGGAAGCGCTCCAAAAGCGCGTCGAACCGCTCCCGGTCCTCCGCCATGTCGATGGATTCGGCGGAGGTTCCCAGAATGGGGATGCCCTGCTGGTCCAGGAATTTGGTGAGCTTAATGGCGGTCTGCCCGCCGAAGGCCACCACCACCCCCACCGGCTTTTCCACGGCGATGATGTGGCAAACGTCCTCGGGGTACAGGGGCTCGAAGTACAGCCGGTCGGCGGTGTCGTAGTCCGTGGAGACGGTTTCCGGGTTGTTGTTGACGATGACCACGTCGTAACCCAGTTCCTTCAGCGTCCAGACGCAGTGGACGGAGGAGTAGTCAAACTCGATGCCCTGCCCAATCCGGATGGGCCCGGAGCCCAGCACCATAATGACAGGCCGCCCGGACCGGGGGAAGGCCCGGGATTCGCAGAACTGGTCGAAGCTGGAGTAAAAATAGGGGGTCTCCGCGTCGAACTCCGCGCCGCAGGTGTCCACCATCTTGTATACGGCCTTCCGGCCCTCCTCCGGGAGGCGGTCCGCCCCGGAGAGGCGGAGCAGGGTCTCGTCCGGGTAGCCCAGGCGCTTGCCCTGGGCATAGCGCTCCGCCGTCAGCCCCTCCCCCTCCAGGGCCTTCTCAAAGTCCGCGAGGCCCCGCAGCTTCCAGAGGAACCAGCGGTCAATTTTCGTGATGGAGAAGATTTCCTCCACGCTGACGCCGGATTTCAAAGCCTCGAACACGGTGAAGAGCCACCGGTCGTCCACCCGGCGGAGCCGCTCCCAAATGGGGGCGCCATCCGTGTTCTTCCGGTTCAGGCTGTCCTGGCCGATCTCCGCCCCCCGGACGGCCTTCATCAACGCCATCTCGAAGCTGGGGGCGATGGACATGACCTCGCCGGTGGCCTTCATCTGGGTACCCAAGGAACGAGAGGCGTCGGCAAACTTGTCGAAGGGCCATTTCGGCAGCTTCACCACGATGTAATCCAGGGTGGGCTCGAAACAGGCACAGGTCTTGCCGGTGATGTCGTTTTTGATTTCGTCCAGGGTGTACCCCAGGGCGATTTTCGCCGTGAGCTTGGCGATGGGATAGCCCGTGGCCTTGGAGGCCAGGGCGGAGGACCGGGAGACCCGGGGATTGACCTCAATGACGGCGTATTCAAAGCTCACGGGGTTCAGGGCCAGCTGGACGTTGCAGCCGCCCACAATGCCCAAATGGGTGATGATGTCCAGGGAGGCGGAGCGGAGCATCTGAAACTCCCGGTCCGCCAGGGTCTGGGTGGGGGCCACCACGATGGAATCCCCGGTATGGACCCCCACGGGGTCCAGGTTCTCCATGGAGCACACGGCGATGACGTTGCCCACGGCGTCCCGCATGGTCTCAAACTCGATTTCCTTCCAGCCGAAAATGGCCTTTTCAATCAGCACCTGGGTGATGGGAGAGGCGTCCAGACCCGTCTGGGCGATGACGCGAAGCTCCGCCTCGCTGGCCGCCGCGCCGCCCCCTGCGCCGCCTAAGGTAAAGGCGGGGCGGACGATGACGGGATAGCCAATCCGGGCGGCCACCTCTAAGGCGCCCTCCACCGTCTCCGCGATGTCGGAGGCAATGACCGGCTGTCCGATCTCCGCCATGGCCTCCTTGAAGAGCTCCCGGTCCTCCGCCCGGGAGATGGCGGCGGCGTCGGTGCCCAGAAGCCGGACGTTTTGCTCCTGGAGGAAGCCCTCCTTGCTAAGCTGCATGGCCAGGGTCAGTCCCGTCTGTCCCCCCAGGCCCGCCAGGAGGGAGTCGGGCTTCTCCTTGCGGATGATGCGCTTCATGGTCTCCACGGTCAGGGGCTCTAAGTAAATTTCATCCGCCATGGCCTGGTCCGTCATGATGGTGGCGGGGTTGGAGTTGCAAAGCACCACGTCCACCCCGGCCTCCTTCAAAACCCGGCAGGCCTGGGCCCCGGCGTAGTCGAATTCGGCGGCCTGGCCGATGACAATGGGGCCGGAGCCGATGACCAGGACTTTTTTGATACTGGTATCCAGAGGCATTACCGCTCTCCTCCCTTCATCCATTCCACAAACCGGTCAAACAAAAAGGCGGTGTCCTGGGGGCCGCCCCGGGCCTCCGGATGGAACTGGACGGTAAAGGCCCGGAGCTCCGGGTAGTCCAATCCCTCGCAGGTTCCGTCGTTGGCGTTGACAAAGGAGACGCGGCCCCGTTTCACGGAGTCGGCGTCCACGGCGTAGCCGTGGTTCTGGCTGGTGATATAGGTCCGGGGGCCGCCCAGGTCCCGGACGGGCTGGTTGACCCCCCGGTGGCCGTATTTCAGCTTATAGGTTCTGCCCCCCGCCGCCAGGGCGGTGAGCTGGTGCCCCAGGCAGATGCCAAAGAGGGGGACCTTCCCCAGAAGAGCCTGAATTTGTTCAATCTGGTAGACGTTTTCCGCCGGGTCCCCGGGGCCGTTGGAGAGCATGATCCCGTCGGGCTTTTGGGCCAGCAGCTCCTCCGCCGCCGTGGAGGCGGGGAACACCGTCACCTCGCAGCCCCGCGCTTGAAGCTCGTGGACGATGTTGCGCTTCGCGCCGTAGTCCAGCAGGGCCACGCGAAACCGGGAAGGCCCCCCCTCCGCCGGAAAAACGGCAGGCTGCTTGCAGGTGACGGCCTCCACCACGCCGGTGACGGCGTAGTCTTGAAGGGGGCCGAGGTCCGATGGAACCTCGTCGCAGATCATAGCGTTCATCACCCCGGATTCCCGGAGAACGCGGGTGAGCTGCCGGGTGTCCACGCCATAGAGGCCGGGGATGTTCCGCTCCTTCAAAAAGCCCTCCAGGTCTCCCTGACTTCGGAAGTTGGAGGGGTGCTCGCACCGCTCCCGGACGACGTAGCCCTTGACATGGCACGCCCCCTCGAAGTCCTCAGGGATGACGCCGTAGTTGCCGATCAGAGGATAGGTTTGCAGGACGATCTGCCCCGCGTAGCTGGGGTCCGTCAGGGTCTCCACATAGCCGCACATGCCGGTGGTAAAGACCAGCTCCCCCATGGCCCCGGCCTCGCCGCCGAACCGGAAGCCCTGGAACACCTGGCCGTCCGCCAATACCAAATAGCCTTTCTTCATGGGTGCCTCCCTCACGCTTATTGACGCTTTATCCCCTCTATTATGAGGGTTTTCGTCCCCAGCGTCAATCCTGGATTACATTCCGGGCGGCGAAGTTTGGCGGCGAAAGGTATTACTTTTTGTGGAAAACGGAAAAAAGCCTGACCTGGCGGCCAGACCTCACAGAGTGTTCTTCTAAGTTCCCTACGTCCCCGCCTCCTTTTTTCTCATTATTTCTGGGAACTGCTCTAAGGGCCTAAATTCCTCTTGACATTCACCGAAGAATTCCCGGAGGAAAAAAATCGGGAAAAACGGAAAATGGGTGTTGACAACCGGAGCGGTTCTGGCTATAATAAGCAAGCAGTCTTTTTTAGGGGACATAACGGTATGCGGCTGTGCTGGAACTGGTAGACAGGCCAGCTTGAGGTGCTGGTGTCGATTCGACGTGTGGGTTCAAGTCCCGTCAGCCGCACCACGGTTCCCCTTCCGGAGACCATACGCCATGCGCGAGTGGTGGAATTGGCAGACTCGCTAGATTCAGGTTCTAGTGTCCTTTACGGACGTGCGGGTTCAAGTCCCGCCTCGCGCACCAAAGGAAAAGGGTCCCGTCTCAGCCGGGACGGGACCCCGCTCCATTCCCGGTGAAAGGGACGGACAAGTTCATAACGATGCGCGCGAGTGGTGGAATTGGCAGACTCGCTAGATTCAGGTTCTAGTGTCCTTTACG
>CATOKC010000002.1 GCA_951800675.1 uncultured Oscillibacter sp. | reverse complement strand
GGAAAACGGCCCCGACTTGACTCCAGGGGGTGAAAACGGCCCCCCGCGCTGACTTCTGCGGAATCTCTGAAAACCACCCGCGACAGCCACTTTGCAAAATGGAGAAACATGGCGGTTTCCCCTCTGAATTTTCTGATATCGGTCACCTGTCACTTTCGGCTGTGCTGAACTCGCTGGATGGCGCACACCTTCTGGACACAGGTGAACAGAATGAGGGACAAATAAATACGCAGGCATTGTACCGCGAATTGCGTATAGAGTTCCCCGTCCGCGCCGAACATCTGGATAAAGAACAGCGGGAACACCTCAAACAAAACCGTGCAAATCAGGCAGATGATGGCTGTCCACTTGATAATCAGCCCTAACAGCTCCCGCACCCGGTCATACTTCCTTGCCCCGTAGTTATAGCCAACGATGGGCTGTGCCCCCGCGGCAATCCCAATAGCGATATTCAATACGATCTGGAACAGCTTCATAATGACTACGAATGCCGCCAGAGGAATGTCCGCCCCATAGGCTGAAGCCGCGCCATATTTCACCAGAAGAACGTTATTGATAACCGTGATGATTACAATAGAAAGCTGTGTCAAAAAGCTGGACGCGCCAAGGGCCATGACCTGTTTCAACAGGACCGGGTCGGGCCGGAAGCTGGCGGGGGAAACGCGGAAGGACTTACTCCGGATCAGATAGGCCGCACAGATCAGGAAGCTGACAAACTGCCCCAGGATGGTGGCGTAGGCTGCGCCCTTGATGCCCAAGCCCAGGACGAAGATGGCCACCGGGTCGCCAATGATGTTCAGCACCGCTCCCGCCAGCATGGCACCCATGGCATACTTGGGACTTCCATCTGCCCGGATAATGGAGGCCAGGGTATTCTGCACCAGGGCCAGCGGCATCATGGCATAGATGATAAAACCGTAGTCATGAGCCAGGGAAAGATTGGCGCCGGTGGCGCCGATGAGCCGCGGCAGTCCGTCTCCCCAGCAATAGCTGATCAGAATAATGACCAGTCCGCCGAGAAATGAGAAAAGGATGCTGCCGCCTACGCTTCGGTGAATATTCTCCGTTTCGTTTTTGCCCAGGGATACGCTGAGTGACGCCGCCGCGCCGTCTCCGAAGAACAGGGACACGCCCCAGCCGATTACCGTGATGGGAAAGATGACCCCGGTAGCGGCATTGCCCAGGTAGCCCACACCATTGCCCACAAAAATCTGGTCAACGATGTTGTACAGGCAGGAAATGATAAGCGAGAAGATGCGGGGGACGGCAAATTTCAGCAGAAGCCTGCCGGTTTTTTCCGTCCCAAGGCAAGCGGATGATTCCATATCCATAATAGTTCCTCCTTCAATGGTATGCGGACAAAGAAAGGCACACGCGTCACCGTGTGCCTTCAGACGCGAAAAGACACACGCCGAGCATTGCCGTACCGTGATCAGGCTTACGTGCAATGCACTGCGTGTGTCGTTGAATGTCCGTATTGAATTGACGGGTTCAGTTTAGCAAAGAAAACCGAAAAAATCAAAGGTCAGCTTTCACAAAATTTTCGGTCGCATAATCTGGCGATCATCTCTACACAGGTGTCAATCCCCAGCACTCCGCTGTTGAGCGCAATATGATAATTCTGGACAACGCCCCATTTCATGCCCGTTGAGAGCCCGGTCTGAGAAAGCGCTGGACAGCCAACTGCCATGGGCGGCGTATTCACCCCGCTCGGCAATATAATCTCTGGACAATCCGGTTGCTTATTCCAGCTTTTCGATCAGTTCCGCCTCAAAGCGGGGAAGTCCCAGCTTTGTGGCGGTCCTTCTGCCGATAGTCCTGCCGCCGCCGCCAAATTCCCGGCTGATGGTAATGATTCGGTTATTCATGTTCGGGCTTCCTTTTTTCTCCGCGGTCTAAAGTCTTGTAGGTATATCGAATGACAATCACACAAATCACGAATGTCAGCATATCAGAAACCGGCATGGAGTACAGAACTCCGTCCAGTCCGAACCACCGGGGAAGCAGAAGGGCAAATCCTACGCCAAACAGCACCTCCCGTACCATGGAAACGGAAGCCGCTCTGTTCCGGCCGAACGGCTTTCATGTGGCACAGATACCGGACCGCCAGAACAGCCGTGATGATTTGCCCCAGCACCGTAGCCGCCGCGCCCATCATTCCCCAGCGAAAAACAAAGATGAAGATGGGGTCCAGAATGATATTGGCGGCAGCTCCCGCCAGGGTAGAGGCCATGGCGAACTTGGGGCTTCCATCGGAGCGGATGATGGGATTGAGTGCCTGACCGAACATATAAAACGGGACACCCAGGGTGATCCAGAAAAAATATTCCTTTGCGTGGCGGAAGGTTTCTTCGTTGACCCGTTCGCCGAACAAAGTCAGGATCGGTGCTTGAAGAACAAGATAAAGCGCACGGCGAGAAGAGCTGGACTTATGCCTTCTGTCCCCGCCTCCTTTTTTCTCATTATTTCTGGGAACCGCTTTAATTTGGAGACGCCCTCCAGTGTGGACGCCCCGCCGTTTTCGCCAACGGCAGGGGCCGCTTTTTTGCGTAACGGGAACGGGCGTCAGCGCCGGCGCGCTTCCTCCGGCGTCGACTCAAGCGGCGGTCCGCCGGGCCCGGAGAAGCCCCTCGTGGGCGAGCGTCATCACCAATAGCACCGCCAGCAGATAGGCCGGGAACAGCGCCGGGGTAAGACGAGAGGCCAAAAGACCGAACACCATCGGCGTCAGGCAAGTGCCCACGTAGGCCCCGGCCATCTGCACACCGATGACGGACTGGGAATTCTCCGCCCCAAAATGGTCCGGCGTGGCGTGGATGAAGCAGGGATAGATCGGGGCGCAGCCCAGGCCCGCCAGCACCAGTCCTGCCAGGGCGGCAGTCTCCCCGCCCACCGGCAGCAGCAGAAGCAGGATTCCCAGGGCGGTGATCCCCTGGCCCAGGCGGACCATCTGCCGGTCGTTCAGAACCAGGGTTAAAAAGCCGCTGAGGCCCCGTCCCGCCGTGACCCCCAGGAAAAACAAGCTGGCAAAGCCCGCCGCCGTCTCCGCCGGGAGACCCTTTTCCAGCGTCAGGTAGCTGCTGGCCCAAAGACCGGCGGTCTGCTCCAGACCGCAGTAGCAGAAGAAGGCGGTTACCATGGATTTCGCCCCGGAAAGGCGGAGGACCTGGGGCAGGGTCAGCGCCGGGTCGGAAGGCCCCGCCTCCCGGCTGCCGCCGTGAATTCGCCAGAGGGGAAGCGTCAGGAACAGGATGGCGGTGAGGCTGATCTGCAAAAAGGCAATCCAGCGGTAGCCCATGGGCCAGCCCCGGCCGGTGGTGAGGGCATGGCCCATGAAATAGGGCCCCAGCGAGGCCCCCAGGCCCCACATGCAGTGAAGCCAGCTCATGTGGCGGCTGGCGTAGTGGAGGGCCACGTAGTTGTTCAGCGCCGCGTCCACGGCCCCGGCTCCTAAGCCGTAGGGCACCGCCCAGAGGCACAGCTGCCAAAAGGAGCCGCTGAGGGAGAAGCCCAGGAGGGCCAGGGCCGTCAGTCCCACGCTGGCGGCGGTGACCCGCCCCGCCCCGAAACGGCGGGTGAGGCGGCTGGACTGGAGGCTGGAGACCACGGTGCCCAGGGCGATGATCATGGACACGCAGCCAGCGAAGGACACCGGCACGCCGAAGGGGCCGTACATAGAGGGCCAGGCCGCGCCTAACAAGGCGTCGGGCAGACCCAGGCTGATGAAAGAGAGGTAAATCACGGTGAGAAGCAAGTGGACCATAGGGGAGACCTCCTGAATGTTGAAAACGCCTTGATTATAGCAGAAGGAGGCCGGCGGGGATAGGAGGAAACCGCCGAATTCCCCGGACAAAACCGCCGGATTTTGGGGGAGATTGACAGCCGACGAAACAAACGGTATAATGTCGAATCAGGGAAAAAGAACCGGGCGGCGGCGCCCGGAGATGGGAGAACGGGGGGACTATGGGAAAACGTTGGGCGGTGGGAGCGCTTCTGGCGCTGTCTCTTTTGTGGGTGGCTTCGGCGTCCCCGCTGGCAGACGCCAGAGGGCGGACGACGGAAAGTGAGGGGGCCCGTTTGGCGGAGATTCCAGCGGAGGCGGTTGTGGTGGAAGCGGCGGAGAGCACGAGTGAAGCCGGGGAGCGCCTTGCCATCGTGGAGATTGCGGAGACCCCGGGAAGTCTGGCGCAGCTGCGGGCCATGGACCCGGGGGAGGTTCCGGCGGAGGGCCGGGACGCTGCCTGCTGGGCGTTGTACCGGGGGCTGCTGCCTCCGGGGGAAACCGGGCGCTTTGACAGCGAGGAGCCGGCAAGCCGGGCAGAGGCCGTTCAGGCCCTCTACCGTCTTAGCGGCATCCTGATCCCCGTGGATGCCTGCCCTTACGCCGACGTGCCGGAGGCGGCGCGGGACGCCGTGGCCTGGGCGGAGAGCGTGGGGGTCAGCGGCGGCGTTTCCGAGGGGCGCTTCGCCCCCTTCTCCCCGGTGACCCGGAGCCAGCTGGCGGCGATGCTTCACCGCTTTGCCGCCTGGCGGGGGGAGGACGTGGAGAGCCGGACCGCGGTTTCCTGGGAGGAGACGGTTCCCGCTTACGCGGAGGAGGCCCTGAATTGGGTGATGGACCGGGGGCTCTATGAGGGCATGACGGACCATGGGCTCTACCCGGACCTGCCGGTGTCCCGGCTGCAATTGGCGGAGATTCTGGCCCGGCTGCAAAAAGACCGTGACCCCCTGGCGGGAGAGCTGTCCCTGCCGGAAAGCGGGGCGGACAGCCTCTCCCGGCAAAAGCACGAGGCGCTGAACGAGAGCATTGCCGCCGCTGCCCGCCGCCACGGGGCGGTGGGGGTCCAGGTGGCCGTCATCGAGGCCGGGGCGCTGACCGACGCCTACCATTACGGCTGGGCGGTGAAGGGGAGCGTCCCCATGACCGACGCCCACAAGCTGCGGACCGCCTCCCTCTCCAAGGTGGCGGTGGGCCTCTCCGCCGCGCTGCTGCGGGAGGAGGGGACCGTGGACTACGACGCGGACATTGGGGCCTATTGGGGTGTGAAAACCCGGAAGCCCGTCACCATCCGCTCCATGCTGACCCATACCTCCACCCTGGTGAACAGCGAGAGCGTCGCCTGGGACTACGCGGGGGTCAAGGCTCAGCTGAGCGGCGCCTCCGGCTATGACGGAGGCGTGCCGGGGGACCTGGGGAGCTGGAGCTACAACAACCACGCCTTCGGCATCCTGGGACAAACCCTGGAGCTGGCGGCGGGGAAGTACTTAGACGACGTGCTGGACGAGCGGGTCCTGGGGCCCCTGGGCGCGGAGGGCTCCTTTGCCGCCGGGGAGCTGGAGGAGCCGGAGCTGGTGACGCCGCTGTACCGGGGGGCCGCGCTAGGGCGCTCCGCCGCCTCGGTGCGGAGCGTCCGCCGGTGGAGCGCGCCGGGGGCCACCGGGCGGCAGTTTGCCGGGGGCTTCACCGCCAGCGCGCGGGACTGCGGGAAGCTGACGGCTCTGCTGGCGGGGGACGGCTGCTTTGAGGGCGTGCGGCTGATGGACGCCGCCTCTGTGGAGCTGATGGAGAGCCACGGGGACCAGGCCCTCCCCGGCGGGACCTACCAGGCCCTGCCCATGCGGCTGCGGTTCGGGGTTTACGGCCGGGAGCGGCTGTATTACCACACCGGCAGCGCCTATGGGGTCTATAACCTCCTCAGCTATGACCCGGACACCGGGGACGGCGTGGTGGTGCTGACCATAGGAGCCGACGGCAGGAAGGACGCGTACGGGATTTACGCCGTCTGCGGCGAGATCAGCCAGGCGGTGTACGAGGCCATTGCCTGAGGGAGGACAGGGAAACGCTCCGGGAGATTCCCGGAGCGTTTCCCTTTGTAGGCTCAGAACAGCCTTTTCAGCCCGTCCAGCGCGTCTCCCAGGCCGGCGGCGGCCAGCTTGGCCTTGACGCCCGTCACCAGGGGCTGGAGCTGCTCCTCCGGCAAATTTACGCCGGTGAGCTCCTCCAGGGCCTTTACGGGGTCCTGCTGAAAGCTCTTTAGAAGGGCGGGGTCCTTTTGGAGCTTGGCGGCCAGCTCCTCGATTTTGGCTTTGATGTCGATGCTCATAGGTACGCTCCTTTTCGTGTTCGATATGCCGGAGAACCCGGCGGCAGGTCCATCATAAAAAGTTTGGGGATATTTGTCAATCATGTTTGGGTAAAAATAGAGAAAATGTAAAGATTTTAAAATTTCCCTTACATGCTTTCCCGAAATTGTGGTAAACTAACCAGGAAGGAACATAAAAATTGCCGGGGCGGGAGCCCGGCGGGAAGGAGATTATTATGTTTCAGTTGGGAGAGCTGGTTGTCTATGGGGCCACCGGCGTCTGCCGGGTGGAGGGCTTCGCCGGACTGGACCAGCCGGGGGAATATCGGGGGAAGCGGTATTACCAGCTCAAGCCCCTGTGGCAGGACGGGGTGATTTACGCCCCGGTGGACAGCGCGAAGGTGCCCATGCGCCCGGTGATCAGCCGAGCGGAGGCGGAGACCATCATTGACCAGATGCCGGATATACCGGCGGCGGTCTGCCGGGGCGGCACGGCCCAGGCCCAGGCCCAGCAGTACCAGTCCGTCGTCCGGGACGGGGGCCACGAGGCGCTGATTAAAATGATGAAGGCCCTTCGCCGCAAGCAGGGGCTGGCGGAGTCCAAAAACCGCCGCTTAGGGCTGGTAGACGAGCGGTATATGAAGCAGGCGGAGCGGCTGCTCTATGGGGAGCTGGCCACGGCGCTGGAAATTCCCTATGACGAGGTGGAGGATTATATCGCCGCCCGGCTGGAGGGCGCGGAGGAATCCGAGGAGGCCGGCGCTTGATGACAAGGAGACGGGGAGCCCCCGTCTCCTGCTGTTTTAGCGGATGATTTCCCGGACGAACCTTGCCGTCATGCCCCTCGTCGGAAGAAACTCCGCTCCGTTCCGTCCCCGCCTGGGGGCGAGGACTGCACCCGCTCCATTCCTTCCTCCTCTCCCCACAAAATCCGCGGATTTTGCGGGGCCCCGTTGGAGCGGCTAACGGATGATTTCCCGGACGAGCCGTGCCGTCATACCCCAGATGGCGTGGCCTTTGTAGTGCCAGATGGGAATTTCCACCTGTCCGTGGCTCCAGGGGTAGGTTCGGGGGATGCCCACGGGGCCATAGGGGAAGTCCTCCGGCACCTGGGGAACCAGCTCGTAGCGCCGGAGATCCGGCGGCGTCTCCCGGAAGAAGGCCAGGGGGACGGTGAAGGCCTCCGCCACCTCCGCCGGGGAGGGGCGCAGGGCGGCGAGCCCGGCGGGAGACACCAGCCCCAGCACCGGCCGGAGGAGGAAGCCCCGCTGGTTACAGATAAAATCCGGCGTGCCCAGGAGGGTGACCGCCTCCCGGGGGATGGACAGCTCCTCCTCCGTCTCCCGGAGGGCGCAGTCCTGGGGCGTCTCCCCGGGCTCCATCCGCCCGCCGGGAAAGCAGACCTCCCCCCCTTGGGAGACCTGGGAGGATCGGACCTCGAAGAGAAGGTGGAGGCCGCCCTCCCCCTCCAGGAGGGGGCAGAGGACGGCGCAGCTCCGGGCGGCTCCCAAGAGGCCCGGCTCGTGGCCCTGAAAGCGGCGGGCCAGCCGCTCCAGCTCCCCCGTCACAGCAGCATGGTCAGCGCCTGGCGGCGGTTTTCAATGTCCACCGCCGGGGCGCTGGGGGCGTACTCCCCGTCCAGGGACCAGGGAAGCTCCTCCTCCGTTTCAAAGTGGATGGAGGAGACGTGGCGGAAAACCAGGCCCTGGCTGTCATACTGCTGATTCAAAAGGGCGTGGACCAGGCTCTGGAGGTCCGCCGCCGTCTTGGGGCTGGGGATGAGCAGCATTTCAAACAGGCCGTCGTCCAGCACCACCCGCTCCGGGTTCAGCTTCATCAGCCCCCCGATGGAGGTGGAATTGCACACCGCGCCGAAGAGGTATTCCCCGTCCAGCACCTCCCCGTCGGCGGTGAGGCGGACGTGATAGGGCCGGAGGGTGCTCAGGTCCTTCATGCCCTCCAGGATATAGGCGAAGTGGCCCAGGGCGTTCTTGGCGTTCTGGGGGGCGGCGTAGCTGGAGCGGGTGAAGGCCCCGAAGGAGGCCACGTAGAGAAAGCTCCGCCCGTTCCAAAAGCCCACGTCCAAAAGCCGGGGGACGTTCCGGGCGATGGCGGCGGCGGCCTCCGCCGGATCGCCGGAGATGCGGAGGCTGGCGGCGAAGTCGTTGGTGCTGCCCTGGGGCAGATAGCCCAGCAGCGGGGGACGGCGGAGCTGGACCAGGCCGGAGACCACCTCGTTCAGCGTTCCGTCGCCGCCCACGGCTACCACCAGATCGTACCGCCCGCCCTCCCGCTTGGCGGTCTCGGCGGCGTCGCCGGGGGCGGAGGTCACGTGGATGGAGAGGAGATACCCCGCCTGGGAGAGGGCGGCGGCGGCGTCAAACAGGGGCCCCCGGGACTTGTTCTTTCCGGCCCGGGGGTTGAGAATCAGTAAGAGCTTGCGGGGTTTCATGGGTACAGGCCACCTCCTGGAGCGTGTGTTACCTACAGTATAGCACGGCGGTTGTGAAATTACTGTTAAAATTGGCTGGGTTTCCCATGGGGCGGGAAAAAGAGGATTGCATTTCCCCCGGGCCCCGTGTAGAATGGGGGGAGAGAAAAAAGGAGGCGCGGGCCATGGAACGGAAAAACCATTACATCAGCATGGGGGTGACGGCGTTCTTATCCGCCGCCGCCATTTTGCTGTTTTACGATACCTTCTTCGGCGGGAAGGCCGTGCTGGCCCTGCTGAAAACGGTACAGCCCATTCTCTACGGGGCCTTCATCGCCTATCTGCTGGCCCCCATGGTGAATTTCTTTGAGCGGAACCTCTTCCCCCTCCGGCCCGGCCGGCCCCGGAAGCGGCCCCAGGTCCTGCTGGTTCGCACGGCGGGCATCGGGTTTGCCTGGGTGGTCATCGCGTTTTTCTTCTATCTGCTGGCCTCCGTGCTGATGCCGGAGCTATATAAGAGCGTCCTCCAGCTCATCGACAACGCGGACAACTACTACCGGACCATCAGCGGCTGGGTGATTCATTTGCTGGAGACCAACCCCGCGGTGGCCGACTGGGTCAGCCAGCAGATGGCGGCCTATTTCCAGGACCTGGACAAGTGGCTGACCAGCGGCGTTTTGCCCCAGCTTCAGGCGGTGATGGTCACCGTGTCCGGCGGGGTGTTGAGCCTGGTGAACTTCGCCAAGGACCTGCTGGTGGGGGTCATCGCCTCCGTCTATCTCCTGGCCACCAAGGAGCGCTGCGCCGCCTACGGGCGGAAGCTGGTTTACAGCCTCTTCCCCCGGGAGCGGGTGGGCCTGGTCCTTCGGGGGACCAAGCGGGCGGATACCATTTTCTCCGGCTTTGTCCGGGGGAAGCTGCTGGACTCCATCATCATCGGCATTTTGTGCTTCATCGGCTGCTCCGTTTTGAAGTTCCCCTACACGCCCCTGGTGTCCGTCTTTGTGGGCGTGACCAACATCATTCCCTTCTTCGGCCCCTTCCTGGGGGCCATCCCCAGCACCTTCCTGATTCTCCTGGTCTCCCCCCGGCAGGCGCTGTACTTCGTCATTTTCGTCCTGGCCCTCCAACAGCTGGACGGCAACGTCATCGGCCCCAAGATTCTGGGGAACACCACCGGCCTTTCCAGTTTGTGGGTCATCATCGCCATTTTGGTGGGGGGCGGCTTCTTTGGCATCGCGGGGATGTTCTTCGGCGTGCCGGTGTGCGCCTGCCTCAACAGCCTGGTGAACTTCTTTGTGGAGGCCCGGCTGCGGAAAAAGGGCCTCTCCCCGGACTCCGGGGAGTACGCCGACGGGGGGGCTTACGGGCCCCGGACGGAATAAACGCCGTTTCCTCCGGCTTTGCCGGGCGGCCCTCGCGCTTCAGCCTTTCCGGCTGTGTTCCATGGGGAGCGGGCGCGGCCTTGGGGCGTTCTCTCCCCTGGGGGAACTGAGGCAAAAAAAATAGGGGAAAGTTTGTGAAAACTATTGCAATCGTTTTTCCCGTCGTGTACAATACGGCCTTGGGGCCTCCGGGAGACCGGAGGATCCCGGGGCTTTATTCATGAAGAGCCCGCAAAAGTGAATAGAGCCGAATCATTTTGTCCGGGCGGGACATTCCCCGTCCAGCGCTGACCCGGAGACGGGCAGCGACGAAAGGAAGCAGACATGAAGCGGAAACTTTGGGAGATTCTCCTCCTGCTGGGGCTTTTGTGCGCCGTACTTTGCGGATGCGAAGACGGCAGCGCGGCCGAGACGCCGGAGGACGAAAGCGGCTCCAACGAACCGGCGGCGCAGCCTTCGGAAACTCGGGCGAACGAGATTACCGTGGGCATCGCCCAGGACCTGGACGAGAGCCTTGACCCCCACAAAGCGGTGGCGGCAGGGACCAAGGAGGTCATGTTCAATGTATTCGAGGGGCTGATGAAGCCCACCCCGGAGGGGGACTTGATCCCCGCCGTGGCGGAGAAGTATGAGATTTCCGACGACCAATTGACCTATACCTTTACCATCCGGGACGGGATCAAGTTCCACAACGGCGACCCCGTGACGGCGGAGGACGTGGGCGAGTCCCTGGCCCGCTGCAAAAATGGCGGCGACGGCATTTTTGAGGTGGAGGCGTTTTCCAATATTCAACACATAGAGACGGCGGACAGCCGGAGCATCTCCATCACCCTGGGAGAGCCCGACAGCGAGTTTTTGTCCTATCTGACCACGGCGGTTCTCCCCGCGGGCTATGACGGGCAGGATACCGCCCCCGTGGGCACCGGGCCGTTCAAATTCGTCTCCCGGGCCGCGCAGGACAACATTGTCTTGGAGCGCTTTGACGATTACTGGGGCGAGAAGGCGTGTCTGGATAAAGTCACCTACAAGATCATCGAAAACGCGGACAGCATCCTCATGAGCCTCCAGAGCGGGGCGGTGGACCTGTTCGCCCATCTAACCAGCACCCAGGTGGCCCAGCTGGGAGACGAGTTCAACATTGAGGAAGGCACCATGAACCTGGTCCAGGCCATGTACCTCAACCACGCGGAAAAGCCCTTCGACGACGTGCGGGTCCGCCAGGCCCTGTGCTACGCCATCGACCGCCAGCAGATTCTGGACCTGGCCTTCGACGGCTACGGAAGCCTCATCGGCTCCAGCATGTACCCCGCCTTCGGGAAGTACTTCGACGACTCCCTGACCAATTACTATACCTACGACGTGGAGAAGGCCAAGGCCCTCCTGGCCGACGCGGGCTATCCCGACGGCTTTGCCATGACCATCACCGTGCCCTCCAACTACCAGCCCCACCTGGACACCGCCCAGGTTATCGTGGAGCAGCTGAAGCAGGTGGGCATCACCGCCGAGATTCTCCCCGTCACCTGGGAGAGCTGGCTCAACGACACCTACATGGGCCGGCAGTTCCAGGCCACCGTGGTGGGCGTGGACGCCTCCACCATGACGGCCCGGGCCCTGCTGGAGCGGTTTACCTCTACGGCGGGTAATAACTTTATCAATTATAACAACGCGGAGTATGACGCCATCTTCCAGGCGGCCATCGCCGCGGCGGATGACGCCGCCCAGACGGCGGCCTACAAGCAGGCGGAGGCCAATTTGACGGAGAACGCCGCCAACGTTTACATCCAGGATCTGGCCGACCTGGTGGCGATCCGCAAGGGCCTCACGGGCGTGCGGTTCTATCCCATCTACGTGCTGGACCTCAGCGGCATCCGCTACGAGGCGTAACCATTGGAGGGCTTGGGAGAGCGGAGTGTGGAGATTCGGGGACAGCGTTCTCCGCGCCCCGCTCTCCCTGCTTTCCCGAAGGGAGATTGCCTATGAAATATGTATGCAGGCGGGTCTTGGCGGGACTGGCGACCATGCTGCTGGTTTCCTTTTTGACCTTCGCGGCCTTTTCCCTCATCTCCGGCGACACGGCCACCGCCATGCTGGGCACCGCCGCCACGCCGGAGCGGCTGGCGGCCCTCCGGGCGGAGCTGGGGCTGGACCGGCCCCTGCTGGCGCGCTATGGGGAGTGGCTGCTGGGCTTCTTCTCCGGAGACCTGGGAGTCTCCACCAGCTATAAGCAGCCGGTGTGGGAGCTTCTGGCCCCAAAAATCCGGCTGACCCTGTGGCTGAGCCTGGTGAGCTTTGCCCTGATTACGGCGGTTTCCATTCCCCTGGGGCTCTGGTCCGCCGGGCGGCGGCGGTTCGAGGGGGGGCGGACGGCCCTGAACCAGCTGGGCATGGCGGTGCCGCCCTTTTTCACCGGGATTTTGCTGTCCTGGGTCTTTGGCGTGGGGCTGAAATGGTTTGTGCCCGGACAGTTCCCCGACGCGAGGCAGGACTTCGCCGGGGCGGCGGTGTACCTGCTCTTCGCCGCCATGGCCCTCTCCATTCCCCGCGTTGCCATGACGGTGCGGATGCTCCGCAGCACGGTGCGGGAGGAATTGGGGAAGGACTATGTGCGCACCGCCATCTCCCGGGGGAACGGCCGGGGGCAGGTCCTGCGGCGGCACGTGCTGAAAAACGCTCTGCCCCCGGTGGTCACCTTCCTGGCTCAGACCCTGGCGGAGATCGTGGCGGGGAGCATTGTGGTGGAGCAGGTCTTTGTCATCCCCGGTCTGGGGCGGATGCTGGTGACCTCCATCGGGGGCCGGGACTATCCGGTGGTTCAGGCCATTGTGGTGATCCTGGCCTTCTGGGTGGTGCTGGCGGGGACGGCGGCGGATTTGATCAATCAGCGCCTGGATCCCCGGCTCCGGTTGGGAGGCGCGGCATGAAAAGAGGAAACGGCTTTTTCATCGCCGGGCTGGCGCTGACCGGCCTGCTGGCGGCCCTGATTCTCTTGGGCTTCTTCTGGACGCCCTATGACCCCAACGCCATGACGGCGGGGCCAAAATTTGACGGGCCCTCCCTGGCCCACTGGATGGGCACGGACAACTTCGGCCGGGACATTTTCAGCCGGGTCCTCAAGGGCGCCGGGACCACGGCCTCCATCGCCCTGGCCACCCTGGCCATCGGGGCGGTCTGCGGGTGCCTGGCGGGGGCCCTCACCGGCTATTTCGGCGGGCGGGTGGACGAGCTGTTGATGCGCCTCAACGACGCGCTGACGGCCTTTCCCAGCATCCTCCTGGCCCTGGTGGTGATCTCCATTCTGGAGCCGGGAAAGAAACGCAATGTCATCCTCGCCCTGGGGCTGGTGTTTATCCCCAGCTTCGCCCGGGTGAGCCGGACGGCCTTCGCCTCCCTCCGGGAGGTGAACTATATCAAAAGCGCCCGGCTGATGGGGGCGTCGAGCCCCCGGATTCTGGCGGTCCACATGCTGCCCAATACCCTGCCGGTGCTGCTGCCCGCCCTGACCATCGGCTTTAATAACGCGGTTTTGGCGGAAGCGTCCATGAGCTTTCTTGGCATCGGCGTGACGCCGCCGGACGCGTCTCTTGGCTATATGCTCTCCGAGGCCCAGGGGATGCTCTTCGCCGCTCCCTGGTACGCCGCCGGGACGGGCCTGGTCATCGTGTGGATGGTGTTTGGCGTGGGCCTCATCGGCGAGGGTCTGCGGCGGCGGGACAGGGAGGTGCTGTGATGCTGGAGATACGGGATCTTCATGTGAAATTCCACAATCGGGACCGGGAGGCCGTGGCCGGGGTATCCCTCTCCATCCGGGCGGGGGAAATCCTGGGCCTGGTGGGGGAGTCCGGGTCCGGGAAAACGGTTACCGCCATGAGCGTGGCGGGCCTCCTGCCCCGGAAGCGGTGCGATTATTCCGGGGAGATTCTCCTGGACGGGAAGGAGCTGCTCCACGCGGACCGGGCGGAGCTGCGGAGCGTCCAGGGCCGGGAGATCGGCGTGGTGTTCCAGGAGCCCCAGAGCGCCCTGGACCCCCTGATGAAAATCGGCCCCCAGGTGGAGGAGGTCCTCCGGGTCCACACAAGCTTAAGCCGGGAGGAGCGCCGCCGCCGGGCGGTGGAGGCCATGGCGGCGGTGGAGCTGCCGGAGGCGGAGGCGGTGTATGAAAAGTACCCTCACCAGCTCTCCGGGGGCATGCTCCAGCGGGCTATGATCGCGGCGGCGGTGATCGCGAGCCCGAAGCTGCTGCTGCTGGACGAGCCGACGACGGCCCTGGACGTGACGGTGCAGGCCCAGATTCTGGAGCTTTTGAAAAAGCTGAACCGGGAGTCCGGCGTGTCCATGCTCTTCATCTCCCACGATTTGAACGTGGTGCGGAAGCTCTGCGGCCGGGTGGCGGTGATGCAAAGAGGGCTTTTGGTGGAGGAGGGGGAGGCCCAGGAGGTGTTCCATCACCCCCGGCGCCCCTATACCCAGCGGCTCATCGCCGCCATTCCCACCCGGAAGCGGAAGGAGGCGGAGCCATGAGCGAGGAGCTGGTGCTGTCTTTGCGCCATGTAGACAGCGGCTATAACGACGGCGCGGGGCCGTTTGGGCGGCGGGAGCGCCAGGAGGTGCTCCACGACGTGACCTTCGACGTGCGCCACGGGGAGATTCTGGGCCTGGTGGGCGAGTCGGGGACGGGAAAGTCCACCCTGGCGAAAACCATCCTGGGGATGGTGAGGCCGGACCGGGGGACCGTGACCCACTACACGAAGCGGCCCCAGATGATTTTCCAGGACCCCTATAGCTCCCTGAACCCCTTTTACAGCGTGGAGTGGACCCTGGAGGAGCCCCTGCGGGTCTACGGGAAGTACAATAAAGCGGAGCGGAAGCGCCGGGTCCGGGAGATGCTGGAGCGGGTGGAGCTGCCGGGGGAGTGCCTGGGGGCGAAGCCCTCGGAGCTCTCCGGCGGCCAGCGCCAGCGGGTCAGCATCGCCGCGGCGCTGATCCGGCGGCCCAAATTCCTGATTGCCGACGAGCCGGTGTCCGCCCTGGACGTGACCATTCAGGCCCAGATTCTGGACCTGCTCCGCTCCCTCCGGCGGGAGCTGGATTTGAGCTACCTGTTTATCTCCCACGATTTGAACGTGGTATACCAGCTCTGCGACCGGGTGCTGGTGATGAAGCGCGGACGCATCGTGGAGCGGGGGACGGTAGAGGAGATATTCGACCACCCGAAAGAGGCGTATACAAAACAACTGTTGGCGGCTGCGGAGTGACAATGAAAGCATTTTTCCACAAGTACCGAAAACTGCATATCTGGCTGCTGGCGGACGGCGTTCTTCTGCTGGCCTTCTTCACCCTTCGGGGGCAGAGATGGCTGATGAACGCCATAGCGGATCGCTTCACCACTCCCCTCCGGCGGGGGCTGGGGCGGCTTTGCTATCTGGTCCCCTTCTCCGTCATGGAGCTGGTGGAGGTGCTGGCGGTCCTCTTCGGCGCGGGATATCTTGTCTGGAATGTGATTGCCGTGATCCGGGCCGGAGACCGGCGGGGCAGCCGGGCCTATCGCGGAGCCCTGGGGGCGGTGTGCGTCGTGCTGTCCATCTGGGCTGGGTTCTGCCTCTTGTGGGGGGTGAACTACTGGACGGACGGCTTTCAGGATCAGTCCGGGATTTACGCCCAGCCCGTGGCCCTGGAGGATTTGCGGGCGGTGACGGCCTACTTTGCCGAAAGGACGGCGGAGACGGCGGGGAACGTGGCCCGGGATGAGCATGGCCTCTTCGCTGTCCCCCGGGAGGAGATTCTGGCAAACAGCGTCCGGGCCTATGAGGGAATCACGGAGGCGTTTCCCTTCCTGGCCTTCGAGGACCCCGGCGTGAAGCCCATGGCCTTCTCCCGGCTCATGAGCGCCCTGGATTTCACCGGGTTTTACAGCTCCTTCACCGGGGAGTCCAACGTCAATGTGGACAGCCCCGCCTGCATGCTGCCCTCCACCATCGCCCATGAGCTGGCCCATCAGCGGGGCTTCGCCTCGGAGCAGGAGTGCAACTTCCTGGCGGTGCTGGCCTCCACCACCTGCTCCGACCCGGCCTATCGGTACTCCGGCTGGCTCATCGGCTACGTGTACCTGGGCAACGCCCTGTACTCCCAGGACCCGGAGGGCTATTGGGCCATCCGGGAGATGCTGCCGGAGGAGGTCCAGCTGGACCTGGCCTATAACAACGCCTACTGGGCCCAGTTTCAGGACACGCCGGTCCAAAAGGCCAGCAACAAGGTCTATGACAGGCTGCTGAAAAGCTATGGTGATGAGCGGGGGATTCAGTCCTACGGGATGGTGGTGGATTTGCTGGTGGCGTACTACAAATAAAGAAAAAGGAGGCGGCATGGCTGTTTGGCCACGCCGCCTCGCTTTTTGTTGTTCACCAGCCCCGTCCCGGGATGGTGGCTCGGGCCTCCAGCGTCATTCCGGGGCAGGGACATTCCGGAATACCTTGGCGGTCCGCCAGCCGCTGGACGGCGGACAGGACCTCCTGCTTTTCCTCCTGAGAGAGCTCTTTGCGCAGCCGGTTGGACAGGGTGCCGCAGGCCACGCCCAGCTCCTCGGCCACCCACCAGTAGCGCAGGCCCGCCCGCGCGATGGCCGCCCGAATATCCTGATTCCGCAGGGGCCGCTTTTGCTGCGTTGCTTTGTGCATGGAAGGTTCCTCCTGATCGTAATTCGCGCGCCGTCAAGAACAGCGCCGTCAACAACGGCTCCCGGCGGGGCGGCGTTGCACGCCCCCATACAACCGGGGAGGAAAAACCGGCTCTTAGACAATCAGCATGCCGACCAAAACTCCCAGCACCGCCGTCAGGGCGGGGAGCTTGCTCTTCCAGAGACCCGCCGCCTCGGGGAGCAGCTCGCCAAAAACCACGTACAGCATGGCCCCGGCGGCAAAGCTCAGCGTCAGGGTCAGGGCCGTGGGGCCCAGGGTGCCCAGGCAGTAGCCCAGGGCGGCCCCCAGCACCGTGGGGGCCCCGGAGAGGGCCGCCAGACCCGCCGCCCGCCAGCGGCGCTCGCCTCCCGCCACCATGGGAGCGGAGATGGCCATGCCCTCCGGGATGTTGTGTAAGCCGATGACCGCCGCCAGGGTCCAGCCCTGGCGCATGGTGCCGCCGATGAAGGACGCGCCGATGACCATGCCTTCCGGCACGTTGTGCAGGGCGATGGCGGCGGCCATCACCAGCCCCGCCAGCACCAGCCCGCCGGTGGGCTTCCCCCGGTCCAGCAGGGCGTTGAACCCCGACGTGGCGCCGCAGCCCAGCAGCACCCCCAGGGCCACCAGCTCCATGGCCCCCGGGGCGGCGGCCTCCGTCAAAAGGCCGAAGCAGGACACGGACACCATCACCCCGGCGGCAAAGCTCAAAAGCAGGCTGGCCTCCCGGCCGGAGTCCCGGCGAAACAACGTGGCCAAAGCGCCCCCCAGGCCGGTGCCGCCGATGCCGGCGGCGGCGGTGACCAGCAGCGTGGTCCACAAACCCATTGTCATATTGTTCATAAAGTCGATTGCTTCCTCCCTCTAAGATAAACGATACCCTAACAAGTTTATTATAGCACCGGATTCCCCGCCTGTCCAGAAGCTGCGGGGAAAAAGAGAAGGCGAGGTCCGGGAGGCCGCTTGCGAAGGCACGGTTTGTTACAATTATATATCATATAATCGGGAGGGAAAATTTTCCTCCCCCGAGGCCGCGGCTGCTCTCACCCCCTGCCTGCGGCGGAGGAGCGGCCTTTTGCCAGGATGTCAAAAATCCGGGTGAAATTTTGGAGGCCGGGGTGGGGGAATTTTCCTTGCGCCGCCTCCGGGGCTATGGTATCCTATCTAAAATAAAGAAGTGAGGGGGAACGGCTTATGCTGGTATTGGATTTTATCAACGTCGGCAACGGGGATTCCATCCTGATTCAAGAGCTGGAGGGAGGCGCGCGGCGCTTCGCCATGCTGGTGGACTGCGGACACGACTGTCTCGTCCGGGACGACCACCCGGGGGAGCTGGATCCAAGGTCCCGGCGGATTTACGCCGGGGACTTCCTGAAAAAGCAGGGGATTGACAAACTGGATGTCCTCCTGGCCACCCACTTCCACCGGGACCACATCGGCGGCCTGGGCCGGGTTTTAGACGCGGCGGCGGTGGACCGGTTCATTTCCGCCTATGTCCCGCCGGAGGGCCACGGCCCCCTGGACCCCGACGGGGACAACGAGCTCCCCGGCGCGGCCCGGAACCTGCTCCGGTGCCTGGATTTCTACGCCACGGCCCTCCGGGACCACCCGGGGCGGGTGGGGGAGTTTATGGAGATCCCCGGGGACAAGGTGGAGACGCTGCAACTGACGGAGAACCTGACCATGGAGATTCTCCCCGGCGAGCCCTCCCTGTACCCCCGGCAGAAGGCCGTGTACGACGCGGCCTTCCGGGGGGAGCGGAACCGCTATGACCTCATGCGCTGGACCAAGGCCATGAACATCTCCAGCCTCCGCCAGCGGCTGTACTACCACGGGAAGGAGATCGTCCTGGGAGGCGACATGTACTGCGCCGTCTGGGACAACGACACCCTGACCCCCTGCGATATTTTGAAGGTTCCCCACCATGCGTCGCTGTCCTCCTGCAACCGCAAGGCCATCAGCCGCCTGGCCCCCAAGACCATAGTGGTCAGCGTGGCGGCGGGGCGGCCCGACGAGCGGCCCCATCCCTACATTGTGTCGCTTTTGAAGGAGTACGCGGAGGAGCTGCATTTCACCGACGCGGTGGAGATTCCCGGGCTTGTTGAGCCCCAGTTCCACGAGTCGGTACATATGGAGATTGAGTAAGGCGAAGGCCGGGACAATTGTCCCGGCCTTGTTGGTTGGGGGAACGGGCCGCCCGGGGGCTTGGCGGTTTCAGGGGGAACGGGCCGCCCAGGGGGGCGGCCCCTACGAATGCGCCGAATGAAGGAATATCCGTGACGGGACCGCCTCCGGGAAACCGCCCGTAGGGGCCGCCGCCCCGGCGGCCCGTTCCTCGGGAACCTGGGGGTTAATCGTGGGGAATCTCGTAGGTCACGCCGCCCACGGAAATGCTTTGCAACTCCGCCAGGGGGATGATTTCCTCCAGGACCTGGCCCTTGGCACAGAGGGAGATACCTGTGTCATAGTCCGGGGAAATGCTGCCGCCGGCATTACTGAGATCAAGCACCGTGCCGTCGGTTTTGGTTAAGAGAACTTCAACGTTCTCAAAGTACCGCTGGGATTGGCGGGCGTCCTGGGGGTCCTGCCGCCCGCTGGGGCTGTCGCTCCAGACCACAGCCTCGTCCGCCGTGTAGGCCGCCCGGACGGCGATGGGGGAGACGGTGACCTCGTCAATGGTGAAGGTCAAGCCGTCCTGGGAGAAGGTCTCGCCACCGCCCAGGCGGACGGAGCAGTCCTCGTAGTCCACCTCGAAGCGGAGCTTCCACTTGCCGGGATAGAGGAGCTCGGCCTGTTCCGTCTCCGCGTTCCAGTATTGCAGGTCCTCAAAACTCGCGTTGGCGGTTCCTTTGGTCATGGCTACGTTAGAGCTGGCGGTCTCCACCAGCTGGATTTGGTTGTCCTCCGGGTCCTCGTCCACAAACCAGGACCCGCCGTGGGTGCCGCCCCTGACCCAGCTGGCCCCGCCGTAACCGCCCATCATCAGATGGGTTTCGTCCAGGCTCTTGCCCTCGGGCAGGAACCGCTCCCCGTCGTCCCGGGTGAGGGTGTAGACAATGACGGCGTTGTATTGATCGCCCATGATGGCTTCCGCTGTGATGGTAATTCCATTGTCCGTGTCCGATGCCCCAATAGGACGCCCGATCTTGTCAATGACCTCCGTCTGGGCCGCGGCCCCGCCGAACAGAGGGGTGAAAATCTCCGCGGGGCTGGGCAGAATCCCCGCCGCGCTGGACCCCACCGCCAGCACGGCGGCCATGGCGGCGGCAATCAGGGCCGTGCGGAACACGGGGCGGCGGCGTTTTGCCGGGGTCCGGGCGGCAGAGGCGGCGGCCTCCGCCAGGGCTTTCTTCTGAATCTCCGTAAAGCGCAATTCGCTCATCTCCTTTTTGTAATCAAACAGATCGCTCATAGTCCATACCTCCTAAGATATCCTTGAGCCTTGCCCGGCCCCGGGCCAGGCGGGTGTGAACCGTGGCGGTGGGCACGCCGAGAATTTTCCCGATCTCCGCCGCCTGGTAGCCTTCGTAGTAAAAGAGGTAAATCACCGTGCGGTAGTTGGCGGGCAGCTCGTTCACCGCCGCCAGGACGGAGCCGTCCCCCGTCTCCGGGGCGGGGACCTCCAGCACGGTTTCCAGGCCGCAGGTCCGCTTCCGCCAGGGGCTTTTCAAAAGGTCCTTGCAGGCGTTGGCCGCCATGCGCAGGACATAGGCCCGCTCGTGCTCGGCGCTGTCGAATTCCCGGGGCTCCGTCAGGAGCTTGACGAAAACCGTCTGGCAGACGTCCTGGGCGTCGTAGGTGTTTTTCAAATAAGTGTAGCTGAGGCGGAGAATCGCGTCGGCGTAGGCGTTCGCCAGCCGCTCCGCCTGGTGGTTTATGCTCATGGTATCAACTCCTTTGGAGCGCTCTCGTTATGGATACGATTTAGCGGGGCGGAAACTTTCAGTCCTGGGAAAAATTTTTTGTCGTCTCGTATCGCCGCGTTTGCCAGGGAACCAACGCGCCGGCTGACCCGGCTCGCGCTCTTGCAAAAAAGCCGCCCCAAACGGGGCGGCTTTCGAAATGGCTCAACGCTCTATGTAGGAAAAGGACCCCACGAACCGCACCGGCGCGCCGGGGACATAGCGGCTGCCCTCAAACTGGTAGTCATAGACCGCGAGAACGGCGTTGTAGGGCTGGTCAAATCCCCTGGAATAGATCTCCGCCAGAGCCTTGGACAGCTCCTCGCCCAGGGGCTCCGCAACCACGGCCGGGTCCTGGGAGGGGGCGGCGTTAAATTCGTAGTCGAACACCTCCGGCTCGAAGGGCCAGAGATCACCGTTGAAAAAGTCCTGGGTAAAGGATGGGACCTTTTCGCCGTTCTCGTTTCGCTTGAAGCGGTTTTCGGCGTAAAACGTCAGGGCTTCCTCACTCTCAAAATTGCCGAGCCAGATGGAGACGATTCCAGATTCTTCCATGGTGATTCTCCTTTGTCGTGATTTGGTTGGGTCAGCGCAAAACAGAATGGCTGAGGATATAAAATTCCTCCTGACAGGGGAGGACCCGCTTCTCCATGGGGGACAGCGTGTCGTCAAAGCGGCGGCGGCCTCCTCGCCGAAGCGCGTGACGGGGCTGTCCCGGTAGACCCAGGGGCCTCCGCCCTTGCGCGCCGGGCGGGGACGTGGTAGAATGGAGACGCCGCCCGCCGGTGCTGTTGCTAATACTATACCAAAGGTTGGGCGGAATGTCCACAAAAAAACGGCGGTTTTCCGCCGAAAGGGAAAAGGAGTTTTTATGAGACGATATCTGCCCCTGCTGGGGGTCCTGTTTTTGCTGCTTCTCTCCGCCTGCGGCCCGGCGGAGGGGGAGAAATCCCCGGAACCGCCGGAGGCAGGGCCCCTGGAGCTAGACACTCTAGCCGTGGAGGTCTCCCGGGGGGCGCTGTCCACGGAGGAACTGACCCGGGCGGTCCGTGAGCTGCCGGAAGCGTTGAAAGCGGCCCTGGCGGACCAGGGGGTGGAGGCGGAGATCATCAGCGTCTCCGTGGGCTCTTCTCCGGAGGCCATGGCCCAGGCGGTGCGGGAGGGAGGCGTGGATGTGGCATTCCTCCCGACGGAGGACTACGCCGCCCTGGAACACCCGCCCCAGCTCCTCCTGACCGCCGGGGACGGGGAGGGAGCCGCCATGGTCCGCCCGGACGGGACGCTGTCCGCAGAGCGGTTTGCCCAGGCCCTGGCGGCGGCGGTGAACGCCCTCCGGGAGGACCAGCCGGTATTCGGCCCCCATGACTACGCCTGGGCGGAGCCGGAGGAGGCCGGATAAGGGGTCAGCCCTTTAAAATCTCACCGCCGTAGGGGGCCATTTCCAGGCGGATGAAAAAGCCCTGGTCATGGGAGCAGACGGGGCAGGACTTGGGGGCCTGGAGGCCCTCTTGAATGTGGCCGCAGTTCAGGCAGAGCCAGCCGCACTTGGCGTCGGAGACGAAGAGCTTGCCGGACTCTAAGAGCTGGGCGAAGTGGGCGAAGCGGTTTCCGTGGGCCTTCTCGATTTTGGAAATCTGCTCGAAGGAGGAGGCCACCTGGGGGAAGCCCTCCTGCCGGGCGGTCTGGGCAAAGCTGGGATAGACGGGATCGAACTCCTCGAACTCGTTGTGTTGAGCCTGCCGGAGGAGCTGGGCCACGTCGTTGGTCAGGTCCACGGGGTAGCCGCCGTCGATGTGGACGGTTTCCCCGGCGACCTCCTTCATGTGGTTGTAGAAGATTTCGGCGTGCTCCTTCTCCTGGTTGGCGGTGAAGGTGAAGATGGCCTCCAGGACGTGGAGCTGCTGCTGCTTGCACAGGCCCGCGGCGAAGGTATAGCGGTTCCGGGCCTGGCTCTCCCCGGCAAAGGCGCGCATGAGGTTTTTGAGCGTTTCGCTCTCTTTCAGGTTTTTGGACATGAAAAATACTGCCTCCTTACTTTTGAAGTATGGAGGCAGTATTTCCCATTGTGGGGGGATTATACTTATCGGAAGGGCGAGGGGGGGATTTAGCAGAGCTTCGCCCCCGCGGGGATGGCGTCATCCACCATGAGGAGGTGGAGCATTTCCTCCCCCTTCTCCTTGTGGACGGCGGAAATCAGCATGCCGTTGCTCTCCTGGCCCATCATCTTCCGGGGCGGGAGATTTACAATCGCCACCAGGGTCTTGCCCACTAACGTCTCCGGCTCATACCACTTGTGAATCCCGGAGAGAATCTGCCGGTCTACGCCGGTGCCGTCGTCCAGGGTGAACTTCAAGAGCTTCTCGCTCTTTTTCACCGCCTCGCAGGCCTTTACCTTCACCACCCGGAAGTCCGACTTGCAGAAGGTGTCGAAGTCCACCTTCTCCACAAGCTGGGGCTCCAGCTCCACGCCGGACTCCGCCTGCTTCGCCGCCTCCACGGCGGCCTCCAGCTCCTGAAGCGCCTTGTCCATGTCCACCCGGGGGAACAGGTTCTCCCCCTTGGAGACCACGGCAGTCTCTGACAACCCGCCCCATTGGGCGGCGGAGGCCCAGCTCCGGGCGGAAGCGTCCGCGCCAATCTGGGAGAAGAGCTTGTCCATGCTCTCCGGCATGAAGGGAATCAGCAAAATGCCGCAGATGCGGGCCGCCTCCAGCAGGTTATACAGCACGTGGGCCAGCCGGGCTCCGTTGGCCTCCATGTCCTTGGCCAGGGTCCAGGGAGTGTTCTCGTCAATATATTTGTTTGCCCGCTGGATGACCTTGAAAATCTCCTCCAGGGCCTTGTGGGGGGCGAAGTGGTCCATCTCGGCGGCGTAGCGCTCCCGGAGGCCCCCGGCCAGGTCCTTGAGCTCCGTGTCAAAGGAGACCGCTTCCGCCCAGGTCCCGCAGCCTTCGGGCAGGGTCCCGCCGAAGTACTTGCCCACCATGGCGGTGGTGCGGCTGACCAGGTTGCCCAGGTCGTTGGCCAGGTCCGTGTTGATGGTCTGGATCAAAAGCTCGTTGGAGAAGTTGCCGTCGGAGCCGAAGGGGAAGGTGCGCATCAGGAAGAAGCGCAGGGCGTCCACGCCGAACTGCTCCGCCAGGATATAGGGGTCCACCACGTTGCCCTTGGACTTGGACATCTTGCCGCCGTCCAGAAGGAGCCAGCCGTGGCCGAAGCACTTCTTAGGCACCGGCTCGCCCAGGCTCATGAGCATGGCGGGCCAGATGATGGAGTGGAAGCGGACGATCTCCTTGCCCACGATGTTCACGCCGGGCCACCAGCCCTTTTCGTAATCGCTGTAGCGGTCGTTGCCGTAGCCCAGAGCGGTAATATAGTTGGAGAGGGCGTCGATCCAGACATAGACCACATGACCGGGGTCGAAGTCCACGGGCACGCCCCAGCTGAAGCTGGTCCGGGAGACGCACAGGTCCTCAAGGCCCGGGTCGATGAAGTTGCGCACCATCTCGTGAACCCGGGAGCGGGGCTCCAGGAAGTCCGTGTTTTCCAGCAGGTCCCGGATTTTGTCCGCGTACTTGCTCAGGCGGAAGAAATAGGCCTCCTCCTCCGCGTCCTTGACGGGGCGGCCGCAGTCGGGGCAGCAGCCGTCCTTAAGCTGGCTCTCCGTCCAGAAGGACTCGCAGGGGGTGCAGTATTTGCCCTTGTAGGTCCCCTTGTAAATATCGCCGTTGTCGTGCATTTTGCGGAAGATATATTGAATGGATTTCACATGGTAGTCGTCGGTGGTGCGGATGAAGCGGTCGTTGGAAATGTTCATCAGCTTCCACAGATCCCGCACGCCCCGGGGACCGTCCACAATGCGGTCCACAAATTCCTGGGGGGAGATGCCGGCCTCCTTGGCCTTTTCCTCGATCTTCTGTCCGTGCTCGTCGGTGCCGGTGAGGAACATGACGTCCTCGCCCAGCAGGCGGTGATAGCGGGCCAGGGTGTCCGTGGCCACGGTGCAGTAGGTGTGGCCGATGTGAAGCTTGTCCGAGGGGTAGTAGATGGGCGTGGTGATATAGAATTTTTTCTTTTCCATGCTCTTTCTCCTTTAAAGCGGCGGCCCCGAATGGAAGGGCGCCGGTAGTGACGGGCTCAATTGGTTTATTATACTGAGTTTGCCGGAAAATTACAAGCGGCTTTCACGGTTCCGGGCCGGAAATTTCGGGTTCCTCCCGGTCCGCCAGGCTTCCGTGCCGCTTCCACCGGCCGGAAAAGTACCAGACCAGGGACAGGGCCAGGCCCACGGTCCAGCCCACGGCGCAGCCGTAGTACATATAATCCGGCCCGTAGTGGTCCGCCAGATAGTACACCGCCGGGACCCGGACCAGGATCAGGGACAAAATTACGTCCACCATGGGAAACACGCTGTCCCCCGCGCCCCGCATGGCGTTGTTCAGACAGAACATGACGGCGAACATAAAGTAGAAGGGCATGATGCACTGGAGGTAGACGGCCCCGGCGTGAATCACCGCCGGCGTGGGGGAGAAGAAGGCCACCAAAGGCTCCCGGAGGGGCAGGAGAACCGCCGTCATCAAAAGGGCCCAGGCGGCGGAGAGGGCAACGGCGACCCGGATGCCCCGCCGGGCCCGGTCCGGCTTTCTGGCGCCGGTGTTCTGGCCCACGAAGGAGATGACGGCGCTGGACAGGCTCTGAATGGGCAGGAAGGCCAGCTGGTCCAGCCGGAAGCCCACGTTGTACCCGGCGGTGAACTCCTTGCCGTAGGAGTTGATCTTCCCCATCACCACCATGGCCCCCAGGGCAACCAGGGACATCTGGATTCCCGCCGGAAGGCCGATGCCCATGATCTGCCGGAAGAGGGCCCGGTCGAACCTCCGGGGCAGGAGGCGGAGGGAAATCTCCGGGTAGCGGCGGTTGATATAGAACACGCCGAAAAGCCAGGAGAAGGCCTGGGCGAGGATCGTGCCCAGGGCCACGCCGAAAACCCCCAGGCCGAAGGCCAGCACCAGCGCCAGGTCCAGGAGGATGTTCATCACCGAGGCCACCGCCAGGAACAAAAGGGTGCTCCGGCTGTTCCCCAGGCCCCCTAAAATTCCGGCGTTGAGGTTGTAGCCGATGCTGCCGATGAGCCCGGCGCAGACCACCATTAAATAGAGGTACGCCTCGCCATAGGCGGCCTCCTCCACCTGGAGCAGGCGGAGGATGGGCCCCACCGCCAGCAGGGCCAGGGCCGTCAGGGGGACGATGGAGGTGAGGAAGGCGGCGTAGATGGTGTCCACCGCGTCCCGGACCCGGTCCATTTTCCCCGCGCCGAAGAACTGGGCGATGACCACCGTGCCGCCGCTGGAAAGGCCGATGAACAGGGAGGAGAACATAGTCAGAACCGGGAAGCCCACCCCCACGGCGGCCAGGGCCCCGTCCCCCACATAGCGCCCCACCACCCAGCTGTCCACCATGTTGTAGAGCTGCTGGAGGAGGCTCCCCGCCAAAAGGGGCAGGGCGAAATAGAGGATATGCCCGGCGGGGCTGCCCGCGGTCATGTCCCGGAGGCCGTTATGCCGCTTCATTCTTCGCCCTCCCATAAGATTCCCAGGGTCCCCAGGGCCTCCCGCGCCCGGCAAAAGGCGTCCTCGTCCGGGCAGGAGAGGGTGTGGAGGTGGATGCCGCCGGTGAGGTCCGACAGGGGCCGGGCCCCGGCGCAGCGGGAGAGGAACTGGCCCACATCGTACCGGCTGGCGAGCTGGAGGGGGCCGGTGAGCTGGCCGTAGACGGGGTGCTCCACAATCACGTCCAGCACGGAGCAGCCCTGGTCCACCACGGCGCAGAGCTCCGCCTCCATCCCCGCGGCGTCGTGGCGGCAGGCCACCCGGCGGACCAGGTCCTGGCTGGGCTTCAGAATGACATAGCCCCTGGGGGTGGCGGAGATGTCCGCCCCGGAGGCCCGGAGCAGGGCCACGTCCCCCACCACCGCCTGGCGGCTGACGGAAAAGCGCTCCGCCAGGAACCCCGCGCTGACGGGGCGGCTGGCCTGCCGCAGGTATTTTAAAATGGCCTGCCGCCGTTTTTCGGCCTGCATAGAAATCCCTCCTTGTTGTGGAACGTATTGGATTTGCACAGCAGTATACCACAATTTGGGGGAAAAGAAAAGGGCTGGGAGAATCGAGGGGGTATTCGATTACGTATTTTACTAGGAGGCATACGGCGTAGGGGCGGACCCGCGTGTCCGCCTTTCTCTCGGAAGCGCCGGGCCCCAGGAGAAGCTCCTAAGAAGGAGAAACCGTTGACAGGGGGAACGGATTATGATATGTTGACGATATCTGACCACACCATAAAGGTGCGGCAAAAGGCTGACGAGGCACAGGCGGCGGCTTCCAAAATGGAAAAATTTTCAGCGGTGTACACCGCTTTGTTTTACGAAGTAAAACAAAAAGATCATTGAAAGCAAAGAGCCTGCAAGGGCTGGGGGAAGATATGGGCGATTTGAAGGTATTGATGTTTTCCAAAAAAAGAAACGTCTTTTGTGATTATGCGGAGGCGCTTTTGAAGAGCGGCTTTGCGGATAAGGAGTTTTTGTCTATACGCGGCGCTGTGGGGGACCATCTTGACGAAGAATTGCGCTGGCGGCGTCCGGAATATATCCTGTCGTTTGTGTCTCCCTGGATTATTCCCAAAAGTATGCTGGATTCCGCCCAAAAGGCCGCGGTCAATTTTCATCCGGGCTCACCCGCCTATCCCGGAACCGGGTGCTATAATTTTGCGCTCTACGAGGGGGCCCAGGAGTATGGCGTCACGGTTCACCATATGAAGGAAACGGTCGACAGCGGCGCGATTGTCATGACCTCTTCCTTCGCCATCGCGCCCTTTGAATCGGTTGAGACGCTGAAATTAAAGTCCATGAATCACCTGCTGTACTGCTTTGAGAAAATCATCGGCCTGATTTCAAAGGGACAGCCTCTGCCGGTATCGGAGGAGACCTGGAAGCGCAAGCCGTTTACGCGGAAGGAAATGCTGGAGCTGTTTCGGATAGACCCGGCGCGGCACGATTTGGCGGAAGTAGAAAGGCGAATCCGCGCGGCGGAATACCCAGGGTCTCCGGGGGCGTTCCTCTCGGTGGAGGGCCGCGCGTTTTACTACCCCTATGAGACGAGGAGACCCATCGTGGACTGAGGGAAGAGGCTGCCCTGATTTGACAAACGGTCCGTCTTGTGGTATGTTCTCCCCCCCAGCTGGGATTTGTACCGCGATTTTGACGTAAGGAGGCGGTTTTATGAACATCGAATATGTAAAGGAACACGAAACGGATATCGCGGCCGTCTCCGGCGATGCGGCGGAGGTCACCACGGTCCAGGCCGCCTTTTTCGGCGACTATTCCCACTATACCAGCAAGCCCCTCCGGGACTTTATCTACGAGTCCAACAACGGAAAGCACTTTTTCTTCACCGCCTCCAGGGAGGAAGCCCTGGAGCGGCTGGCGCAGGCAAATTGAGCGCGGCGTACAGATTCCAGTCCTATGCGCGGTCCTCCCTTTAGGGAGGACCGCGTTTCTTTTCTGCGCTGTAACAAAAATTCCCTTGCAAAACCGAACAACTTCGCCTATACTGTATGCTAGTATGGCCATATCCCCGGAGAGACCAAGGCCGGGAGGCGTGGCACCATGGAGAGAAGGTGAGAACGAATGTCTTTGGAAGCGATCGAAAAGGTAACGCAGGTGGAAACCGAGGCCCGGGAGCGCCGCGCCGCTGCGGAGGCAGAGGCAAAGCAGATCGTGGCAGACGCGGAAAAGGAAGGTCAGGCGCTCTTGCAGAAACGGCGGAGCGCCGGAGCGGAGGCCGGCCGGGAGCTTCTGCGCCAGGCGGAGGAGCGGGCGGCAGCGGTCGCCGCGAAAACCGCTCAGGCCGCAGAGGAGGACGCCGCTAAGCTGCGGGCGGCGGCGGAAAAACACCTGGAGGCCGCGGCGGAGTTTATTGTCGGAAGGGTTGTGAGCAACTGAGATGGCCATTGTAAAAATGAAAAAGCTCCGCGTCATGGCCATGGCCGACAGCCGGGACGCTCTCCTGCGGGAGCTGCTGCGCCTGGGCTGTGTGGAGATCAGCGAGCCCACCGGGAAGCTCTCGGACCCCGCTTGGGCGGCGCTGCTGCGGCGGGACGCCTCCACGCTGGCGCAGACCAAGAACGAACAGGGGGAGGCCGCCGCCGCCCTGGACGCCCTGAAGCGCTACGGCGGAACCAAGGACGGCCTCTTCATCCAGCGCCGGGAAGTGAGCGAGGCGGAATTCCTCAGCGACGGGACCCTGGAAAAGGCCCGGGCCGTCAGCCAGCAGATCAACGGGCGGTTGCAGGACATTGCCCGTCTCCAGGGCGAGGAGGGCCGCCTCCTCAGCCGGAGGGCGGGGCTGGAGCCCTGGGTCCCCCTGGACATGCCTTTGGAGCTGGGGGGCACCGAGCATGCGGTGTTCCGCCTGGGTGTGCTCCCCGGGGCGGCGGACACCGCCGCCATCCGCAATGAGCTGGGGGAGAACCTGGCGGAGCTCTATGAGATCAGCGCCGACAAGCAGCAGCGCTGCTGCCTCCTCATCGCCCACCGGGCGGAGGAGGAGAAGGCCCTGGAGGTCCTGCGGCCCCATGGGTTCAGCGTCACCGCCTTCCAGGGGGTGACGGGCACGGCGGCCCAGAACGTCCAGGCTCTGGACGCGGCCTTGTCGGAGAACCAGAAGCAGCGGCAGGAGGCCGAGGCCGCCATCGCTGCCCTGGCCCCAGAGCGGGACGGGCTTCGGCTCTATGCCGACCGCCTTCACGCCGAGGCGGCGGAGGACCAGAACGCCGAGCGCCTCCTCACCGACGGGACCATCGTCTTTTTCGAGGCCTGGGCCCCGGCGGAGAACCTGGGCGAGGTTCAAGCCCTGCTGGACGGCAAGGGCTGCGCCTGGGAGGCCAGCGACCCCACGGAGGAGGATATCCCCGACGTGCCGGTGCGCCTGAAAAACAACTGGCTCACCCGGCCGCTGAACATGGTGACGGAGATGTACTCTCTCCCCGCCTACAACAACGTGGACCCCAACCCCCTCATGGCGCCCTTCTTCATTTTGTTCTATGGCATCATGATGGCGGACATGGGCTACGGGATTTTGATGTTCCTGGCTGGTATGCTCATCTCGAAAAAGTACCGGCCCAAGGGCACCATGGGCCACATGATGGGCCTGATGCAGCTGTGCGGTGTGTCCACCTTTTTGATGGGCGCGATTACCGGCGGCTTCTTCGGAGACTTCCTCACCCAGGTGGTGAAGATCACCACCGGCGGGGACTTCGCCCTCCCGGCCCTCTTCACCCCGCTGAACGACACGCTGATGATCCTGGTGGGGGCCATGGCCCTGGGATTGGTCCAGATCATCACCGGCATGGCCGTCAGCTTCATCCGCAAGCTCAAGGCCGGACAGGTGCTGGACGCCGTGTTCGAGGAGGTCACGTGGTGGATCGTCTTTGCCGGCATCGGACTGATGGCGGCGGGCGTCACGAACCTGGTGCTTTACGCGGGCCTGGCCCTGATCGTCATTGGGCCCCTGGTCACCGGCCAAGGCTTTGGCAAGATCATGGGCATCTTTGGCTCCCTCTACAACCATGTGACGGGCTACTTCGGCGACATCCTCTCTTACGCCCGTCTCATGGCCCTGATGCTGGCGGGCAGCGTCATTGCCCAGGTGTTCAACACCCTGGGCGCGATTCCCGGCAACATCGTCATTTTCCTTGTGATCTCCCTGGCGGGCAACGCGCTGAACTTCGCGCTGAACCTGCTGGGCTGCTACGTCCACGACCTGCGTCTCCAGTGCCTGGAGTACTTCGGGAAGTTCTATGAGGACGGCGGCAAGCCCTTCCGGCCCCTGGCCATGGAGACCAAATACGTGGACATTACAAAGTAAATTTATTTTAGGAGGAACAACATTATGGTGGATATGGAACTCATTCAGGCGATCGAGCAGAACGCGGCGGCACAATCCTTCCTGGGCGCTTTTGGCGGCCTGGCCCTGGCTCTTCTGGGCGCGGGCCTGGCGGCGGTTCTCCCCGGCATCGGCTCCGCCAAGGGCACCGGCATCGCCGGCGAGGCGGGCACCGGCCTCCTCTGCCAGGACCCCAGCAAATTCGGTAAGGTCATGATTCTCCAGGTTATCCCCGGCACCCAGGGCCTGTACGGCCTGGTGGTCTGGTTCTTCGCCATCTTCTCCATGGGCCTGCTTGGCGGTGACGCCAGCGGCATGACGGTGGCCCAGGGCCTCCAGTATTTCTGCGCGTGCCTTCCCATGGCGCTTGGCGGCCTGTTCTCCGCCATCGCCCAGGGCCGCGTGGCTGCCGGCTCCATCAACATCCTGGCCAAGAAGCCCGACGACTGGTCCAAGGGCATGGTGCTCTGCATCACCGTGGAGTTCTACGCCATCTTGTCTCTGCTGGCTTCCATGCTGATGATCATTAACATTTCTTAATCGGCCCCGCAGAAAGGGGATTGAACCATGAACGGAATTGAAAAAATCACCCAGCGCATCAGCGCCGACGCCCAGGCGGAGATCGACCGGGTTCTAGGCGAGGCCCGGGCCGAGGCGGAGAAGATTGCCGCCCGGTATCAGGCCCAGGCGGACGCCGAGGCGGCGGACCTGGACGCCAAGAACAAAAAGGCCGCTGCGGAGCGGGAGGAGCGCCTGGCTGGCACCGCCCAGATGGAGGCCCGGAAGGCCGCCCTGGCCGCCAAGCAGGAGATGGTGGAGAAGGCCTATGACCTGGCCCTCCAAAAGCTCTGCTCCCTGCCGGAGGAGAAGTATACCGCCGTGCTGGCACAGCTGCTGGTCCAGGCGTCCTCCACCGGCAAGGAGGAGGTCATCTTCTCCGACAAGGACCGCCGCAAGGTGGGCAAGGCCGCCGTGGAAAAGGCCAACCAGGCCGGCGGCAAGAAGCTGACCCTCTCCGGCGAGACCCGTTCCATACCCGGCGGCTTCATCCTCCGCTCGGAGAACGTGGAGGTCAACTGCGCGTTCGACACCCTGGTGCGCCTGCAAAAGGCGGAAACTGCGGGAGAAGTGGTGAAGAAGCTGTTCTCATGAAGGAGGAAGTGTCTTGGCTAACAAAATCAAAGACACCGATTACCTGGCGATCTCGGCCCGCATCAAGGCCATGGAGACCGGGCTCCTGACACGGGAACGGATGGAACAGGTGCTGGAGGCCCGCAGCGACGAGGAGGCGGTGAAAATCCTCCAGGAGTGCGGGTATCCTGAGCTGGACGCCCGCAGTCCCGAGGCCATGGACGCCGCCCTCTCGGCGGCCCGGGAGGCCACCCTCTCCGACGTGCTGGACGGCGCGCCGGACCCCAGGTATATCGACATTTTCAAGCTGAAATACGACTATCACAACATCAAGGCCGTGCTGAAAGCCGCAGCCATGAACGTAAGCCCCGACTCCATGCTGATGGATATGGGCCGGGTTCCGGCCTCCGTGCTGAAAGAGGCGGTTTTGACCGGGCGGCTGGAGGAGCTGCCGGAGGGTCTGGCCGCCGCGGCGGCGGAGGGCCGGGAGATTCTGGATTCCACCCGGGACCCCCAGCTCTCCGACATTGCCCTGGACCGCCGGTGCTATCAGGAGATGGCGCGGGTGGCGGAGGAGACGGGCAGCGCCTTTTTGGCGGGCTACGTCAAAATCCAGATCGACGCGGCAAACCTCCGCAGCCTGGTTCGCACCCTGCGGATGGGCAAGAGCGGGGAGTTCCTGAAAACCGTGCTGCTGGAGGGCGGGGACATCGGCGAGGACGCCGTGGCCGCCGCCGGAAACTCCGGCGCGCTCCAGGAGCTCTACGGCCCCACGCCCCTCCAGGCGGCGGCGGAGGCGGGAGCGGAGGCCCTGCGGGGCGGGCCGCTGACGGCTTTTGAGAAGCTCTGTGACGACGCGGTGGGGGAGTACCTGGCCGGGGCGCAGTTCGTGCCCTTCGGCGAGGCCCCGCTGCTGGGGTATCTGGCGGCCCGGGAGACGGAGTATACGAATATCCGCATCCTGCTGATGGGCCGCGGGGCGGGCCTGCCCGCCGAGGTGATCCGTTCCCGTCTGCGGAACGGGTATGTGTAAGGCGGTGGACGTATGGCAATGACCTATCAGATCGCCGCCATCGGCGATTGGGAGTCCGTCATGGGCTTCCGGGCTCTGGGGCTGGACACCTACCCCGTCGCGGACGCGGCGGAGGCCAAGGAGAAGATCAAGGAGCTGGCTAAGGGAAACTGCGCCGTGATTTACCTCACGGAGCAGCTGGCGAAGGATATGGAGGACGTGATCTCCCGCTATAAGGACGAGCTGCGGCCCGCCATCATCCTCATTCCCGGCCGCCAGGGGTCCCTGGGCATCGGCAAGAATAACATTCAAAGAGCGATTGAGCGCGCGGTCGGCGCGGATATCCTTTAGTCCTTTAAAGAGGGGACTTCGTCCCCCCTTTAGATCCCCCCCTCCAGTGACGTCGGTCACTGGAGCCGCCGCCCAAGGCGGCTGGAGTATCGGAATTTTTGTGACGCGCATGTCGTCACAAAAATGATTTCAATTTCTTTCCCCGCTTTGGCGGGGAAACCAAGGGAAAACGGCGTTTTCCCCTGGACCCCTTTCCGGGCATGCGGCAACGGGAGAGGGGATTCCCGCAAATCTATCCTGAAAGAAGGTTTTAGAGTTTGAGCGGCAAAGTTGTTAAAGTTTCCGGGCCGCTGGTGGTTGCCACGGGCCTGTCCAACGCCAACATGAGCGACGTGGTCCGCGTCGGCCCCCAGCGCCTGATCGGCGAGATCCTGACCATGAAGGGCGACGCCGCCTCCATCCAGGTCTACGAGGAAACCTCCGGCCTGGGCCCCGGCGCCGTCGTCGAAACCACCGGCGCGCCCATGAGCGTGGAGCTGGGCCCCGGCATGATCGAGGGCATCTATGACGGCATCCAGCGCCCCCTGGAGAAAATCGTGGAGAAGGTGGGCGCCAACATCACAAGAGGCGTGGAGGTCTCCGCCCTGGACCACGAGAAAAAGTGGGACTTCACCGCCACGGTGAAAGCCGGGGACAAGGTGATTGGCGGCGACGTCATCGGCACCGTCCCCGAGACGGCCGTGGTGCTCCACAAAATCATGGTGCCCCCCAACCTGAAAGGCACCATCAAGTCCGTCCAGAGCGGCAGCTACAAGGTTACGGACACCGTGGCCACCCTCACCACCGAGGACGGCAAGGACGTGCCCCTGACCATGGTCCAGAAGTGGCCCGTGCGTATCGGCCGCCCCTATGAGAAGAAATACTCCCCCGAGCGTCCCCTGTGCTCCGGCCAGCGGATCATCGACACCATGTTTCCCATCGCCAAGGGCGGCACCGCCGCCGTTCCCGGCCCCTTCGGCTCCGGCAAGACCGTGGTCCAGCACCAGCTGGCCAAGTGGTCCGACGTGGACATCGTGGTCTACATCGGCTGCGGCGAGCGGGGCAACGAGATGACCGACGTTCTGCGGGAGTTCCCCGAGCTGAAGGACCCCCGCACCGGCGAGTCGCTGATGAAGCGGACGGTGCTGATCGCCAACACCTCCGATATGCCCGTGGCGGCCCGTGAGGCGTCCGTCTACACCGGCATCACCATCGCGGAGTACTTCCGGGATATGGGCTATGACGTGGCCGTCATCGCCGACTCCACCTCCCGCTGGGCCGAGGCCCTCCGCGAGATGTCCGGCCGTCTGGAGGAGATGCCCGGCGAAGAGGGCTACCCCGCCTACCTCTCCTCCCGTCTGGCCCAGTTCTACGAGCGGGCGGGCAGCGTGGAGTGCGTCGGCTCCGACGAGCGCCGGGGCAGCCTGACCGCCGTGGGCGCCGTGTCGCCTCCGGGCGGCGACCTCTCCGAGCCCGTGTCCCAGGCCACCATGCGCATTGTCAAGGTCTTCTGGGCCCTGGACGCGTCCCTGGCCTATAAGCGCCACTTCCCCGCCATCAACTGGCTGAACTCCTATTCCCTGTATCTGGACACCCTCAAGCCCTGGTTCGACGAGAACTTCGGCGAGAACTTCATGAAGGACCGGGGCCAGGCCATGAGCATCCTCCAGCAGGAGGCCAGCCTGAACGAAATCGTCCAGCTCGTCGGTAAGGACGCCCTGTCCCCCGCCGACCAGCTGACCCTGGAAGTGGCCCGGATGGTCCGGGAGGACTTCCTCCAGCAAAACGCCTTTACCGACATCGACGGCTATTCCAGCTACGACCGCCAGGGCAAGCTCCTGGCGCTGATCCTCCGCTACGAGACTCTGTGCCGGGACGCCATCGCCAAGGGGGCGGACGTGATGAAGCTCTTTGATATCCCCGTCCGGGAGAAGATCGGCCGGGCCAAGAGCGTTCCCGCCGAGGAGTACGTCAAGGTCTACGAGGAAATCGGAACTGAGATGGAAGCCCAGATTGCCGGGATCGCCGCCCAGGGAGGTGACAACTGATGATTCGTGAATACAAAACCGTAGAGGAAATCGTCAGCCCGCTGATGATGGTCCGCATGGTGGAGAACGTCACCTACAACGAGCTGGTGGAGGTGGAGCTCCACGACGGCACCACCCGCCGGGGCCAGGTGCTGGAGGTCAACGGCGACACCGCCGTGGTCCAGCTCTTCGAGTCCGCCGCGGGCATCAACATGGCCGACGCCAAGGTCCGTTTCCTGGGCCACCCCCTCCAGCTGGGCGTGTCCGGCGACATGCTGGGCCGGGTGTTCAACGGCATGGGCCGCCCCATTGACGGCGGCCCCGACATCCTGGCGGAGGAATACCGGGACATCGACGGTCTGCCCATGAACCCCGCCGCCCGGGACTACCCCAACGAGTTCATCCAGACCGGCGTTTCCACTATCGACGGTCTGAATACCCTGGTCCGCGGGCAGAAGCTGCCCATCTTCTCCGGCTCCGGCCTGCCCCACGCCAACCTGGCGGCTCAGATCGCCCGGCAGGCCAAGGTGCTGGGAGACGAGAGCGCCAACTTCGCCGTGGTCTTCGCCGCCATCGGCATCACCTTCGAGGAGTCGGAGTTCTTCGTCAACGAGTTCAAGCGCACCGGCGCCATTGACCGTACCGTGCTGTTCTCGAACCTGGCCAACGACCCGGCGGTCGAGCGTATCGCCACCCCCCGCATGGCCCTGACCGCCGCGGAATACCTGGCCTTTGAGAAAGACATGCACGTCCTGGTCATCATGACCGACATCACCAACTACGCCGAGGCCCTCCGCGAGGTCTCCGCCGCCAAGAAGGAGGTCCCGGGCCGCCGCGGCTTCCCCGGCTATCTCTATACGAACCTGGCGACGCTGTACGAGCGGGCCGGCCGCCAGCTGGGGAAGAAGGGCTCCATTACCCTGATTCCCATTCTGACCATGCCCGAGGACGACAAGACCCACCCCATCCCCGACCTGACGGGCTATATCACCGAGGGCCAGATTATCCTGGCCCGGTCCCTGTACCGCCAGGGCATCCATCCCCCCGTGGACGTGCTGCCCTCCCTGAGCCGCTTGAAGGACAAGGGCGTGGGCAAGGGCAAGACCCGGGAGGACCATGCCGACACCATGAACCAGCTCTTCGCGGCCTACTCCACCGGCAAGGACAACAAGGAATTGATGTCCATCCTGGGCGAGGCGGCCCTGACGCCCACGGACCTGCTGTACGCCAAGTTCGCCGACGAGTTCGAGCGGCGCTACGTGAACCAGGGCTATGAGGAGAACCGGTCCATCGAGGAGACGCTGAACCTGGGCTGGGAGCTCCTCAGCATCCTGCCCAAGGCGGAGCTGAAGCGTATCAAGCCCGAGCTGATTGAGAGATACTGGCCGAAAAAAGACGAGCAGTAAGGAGGGGTGAGCCATGGCGAATATCACGGTAAGCCCCACCCGAATGGAGCTCACCCGCCTGAAGGGCAAGCTGCGCACCGCCCAGCGGGGCCACAAGCTGCTCAAAGACAAGCGGGATGAGCTGATGAAGCAGTTCCTGGAGACGGTCCGGGAGGTCCGGGCCCTCCGGGCGGAGGTGGAGGAGGAGCTGATGACGGTCCACGGGGCCTTCACGGTGGCCTCCGCCCTGATGAGCTCCGAGGCCATGGAGCAGGCCCTGCTGTACCCGAAGCAGAGTGTGGAGCTGACCATGACCTTCCAAAACATCATGTCCGTCAACGTGCCGGTGTATGATTTCCAGACCCAGACCCGGGCGGATTCCGACATCTATCCCTATGGCTTCGCGGCCACGTCCGGCGAGCTGGACACGGCGGTGGACGCGTTGGGGAAGGTGTTCCGTAAGCTCTTGAAGCTGGCGGAGATCGAGAAGTCCGCCCAGCTGATGGCGGAGGAGATCGAAAAGACCCGGCGGAGGGTCAACGCGCTGGAGTATGTGATGATTCCCAATACCCAGGAGGCGATCCGGTATATCAACATGAAGCTGGATGAAAACGACCGCGCGACCACCATCCGGCTTATGAAGGTCAAGGATATGATTCTCAAAGAGGCCATCGAGGAGAAGCGGGAAGCCGATGAGCGGGCGCTCAAGGCCTTCGGCGGCTCAGAGGAGGCCCCGGCGGAGGTTTAAGGGGTAGTCATACCGCGCTTTTACCGCTTCTGCGATGGGCCTAAAAAGTGAAAGATGGTACTGCTTGGGAGAAATCCCGGGCAGTACCTCTTTTTTTGTGCTCTTGCTGCGAATGTTGCAATTTTTTAGATAAGGTAAGATAAGCTGCGCAGATTGAAATAGGCGAAAAAGGAGACATGGTTTGCGGATCTTTGATAGAATGAAGTTGCGATACACCATTCTGAAAGGAGTCTATAAACCATGTCCGAGAAGATTGTACAATTGAACGAGGAAGTACTCAAGGGGCAAATCAAAGAACTGGTTCGGGGCAGCGTCGAGGAGGCGCTCATCGAGATGTACCTGGCTGGTGTCTCAGTGCGTCGGGTAGAGGATATCACGGAGGCACTGTGGGGCGGCAAGGTGTCCCCAGCCACTGTCCACATCGAGGACTGGCGGAACCGTCCCTTGCGGGGTAGCCGCTACCCTAATGCTGAATAATATGTTCGGATTAAATCGAGCAAAGAAGGGTAGGAAATCAAAATAATGAATGGAGAGCGTCTGGCAAGTTGTTGTTGGACGCTCCTTTGGGGGAAGCGTAAAAAGGCTGAAATATTTACCAGAATGGAGCGGTTGGCAGCTACAACCTGTTTGGCCCCTACAAACTCCCCAATTTTGGGGATTCAGACCCGTACAGTATCACATCTCGCACGTCAATAGCGGTATCCAGAAAGGGGGGGGCAACAGGATGGATAACAACAGTTTGCCTGATGTGGTACAGGAACAGAGCGCCGCTTCGATTTCGGAGCAGGCTTTAACAAAGATTGTAACCCCTCTTACTTCAGTGGCGTCAGAGGATGCTCGGGCTGAAATTGGAGGTGTTTCCGAGGAAATGAGGGGATACATAGAGCAGGGGCTTTTTGCGCCAACTGCCGAAATGGCTCAAATTACCAACAAGTTTGAGGGGCGGGTGGTTGCCTATATTCATGAAAATGAAGATGGCAAGTGGACGGTGAATTTCATACAAAGCTATGAAGATGGCGCGTACTCACCAGAGTTTATGGTGGATCAAAGTGATTTACTGACCATTGCGATGGGAAATCAGTCGCAAGACCCTGAAATGGTAAAAGACTGTCGAATTTTTGCGGGGGGGGTATCAAGTACTAGTAAAGACAAAAATGGCAAGGCGGTATTTGAATGGTGCGATCGCCTCTTGGACATGGAGTATTTCTCTCAAAGGATAGCCAAAGGAGAGGGAAATGTTGCGGGTGGCAGAGGAAACATGAAATAAGCGGAGGGGGAGGGGTAACAAAAATCGAGTTTTTGTAAAAGCGGTGATTGACGGCAGGGAGCCCAGAAGGGAAGAATACCTGTCGGTGTTTGAGCGGCTTCCATATAACAAAATGTGCCTCTACTCGGGAGCGACCAACGTCAGGGACGTTGTATATATGAAGCGATATGAATGGGACTGGTACAGCAAATCGCTGAATCAACCATATGTGTGGTACAAATATCAGAGCTGGTTCCAGACACACGCCTTCAGAGTTGTGGGCATGCTCAAGCTGTTGAATGGGGAACCGGACTATGTCCGGAAAGAATAAAGTGTTGAAGAAAGAGCGGCGTTTCTAAAACAAAACGACGGGCAAAGCCCGTCGTTTTGTTTTGGAGGTGACACCCGGATTTGAACCGGGGAATCAGGGTTTTGCAGACCCTTGCCTTACCACTTGGCTATGTCACCATCTATAGTGTATTATATGCGAACTTTCTGAAAAAGTCCACCCCTTTTTGAAAAAAATTCAAAAATTTTTCGCCGGGCATAAAAGGTACAACGGCTTACCGTAAAACGGTCCCCCGTAAAAATCAGCCGTGAATCCAGCGGAGCGAATCGCGGCTGAAAGCGAGGAAATTCCCACCAGAGTGTAGTTTTCGGCAGAGCCGAAAACAAAACGGTGGTGGGAATTTCTGAGCTGGAGCGGGCAACGAGGCTCGAACTCGCTACCTCCACCTTGGCAAGGTGGCGCTCTACCAGATGAGCTATGCCCGCATAAGGGGCGTCTGCGTGACGCCCGCTGGTGCCCAGAGCCGGAATCGAACCAGCGACACGTGGATTTTCAGTCCACTGCTCTACCAACTGAGCTATCTGGGCAAGTGGCGACCCGGAACGGGCTCGAACCGTCGACCTCTAGCGTGACAGGCTAGCGTTCTAACCAACTGAACTACCGGGCCGTAACCTCGCGTGGAAAGGGGCTCAAGAGAAAACCCTGGTGGGAACAACTGGACTCGAACCAGTGACCCCCTGCTTGTAAGGCAGATGCTCTAACCAGCTGAGCTATGCTCCCAAGTCACCGTCCACGTCAAACGGCATTGCCTAGTATACGAAAAGATTTCGGTTTTGTCAAGAGCTTTTTAAAATTTTTCTATCTTTTTTTCCTTTTTTCCCAGCAACGCCAAAAGCCCCGATTTGCCCCGGCGTTGTCAGGAGGAATCTGCCGGAAAATCGCTTAAAAGCTCCGGGTTTTCTACCCGCGCGAGGGGAAGGTTCCAGGCAAGCGGCAGGGCTTCCGCCTGGGTGATGATCTCCATGGCGGAGGGCGGCGCCGTCATGAACGCCCCGGCCGCGGGGCTGAGTCGGAAACCGTGAATCCATGACATCCAGGCGTCCAGGCGTCCTCCATCAAAAAACTCCGCTCCGCCGGGACAGCTTGTCCAATTGAAGCTGGAATGCCTCCGGCAGGGGGCAGCTCAGCTCCACCAACTCCCCGGTGCGGGGATGGAGAAAGCGCAGCCCCACGGCGTGGAGGCACTGGCCCTGGAGTCCGGGGACGGGTTTTTTCGCCCCATATACCGTGTCCCCCAGAATGGGATGGCCCAGGTGGGCCAGGTGGACCCGAATCTGGTGGGTCCGCCCGGTCTCCAGGCGGCAGCGGAGGTGGGTAAAGCCGGGGAAACGATCCAGCACCTCCCAGTGGGTGACGGCGGGGCGGCCACTGGGAACCACGGCCATCCGCTTCCGCTCCACCGGGTGCCGCCCGATGGGGGCGTCCACCGTTCCCGCGTCCTCCCGGAAGCCTCCCACGGCCACGCACTGGTAAGTCCGGGAGAGGCTGTGGTCCTGGAGCTGGGCGGCCAGGGCCTGGTGGGCGAAATCGTTCTTGGCGGCGATGATCAGGCCGGAGGTGTCCCGGTCGATGCGGTGGACGATGCCGGGGCGCAGGGCCCCGCCTATGCCAGAGAGGCCGCCGCCGCAGTGGTACAGCAGGGCGTTGACCAGCGTCCCGTCGGGGTGGCCCGGGGCGGGGTGGACCACCAGCCCCTTGGGCTTGTTCACCACGATGACGTCGGCGTCCTCAAACACCACGTCCAGGGGGATGTTCTGGGGCTGGGCGTCGATGGGCTCCGGGTCCGGCAGGGAGACCGTCAGGGTCTCCGCCCCAGTGAGCCTGCCGTTTTTCGCCAGGGGCTTCCCCTCCCGGAGGACCTGGCCCTCCTCCAAAAGGCGCTGGGCGGCGGAGCGGGTGAGACCCTCGATCTGGCCCGCCAGCCAGGCGTCCACCCGCTTCCCGGCGTCAGTCTCCTTTGGACGGAGCGTCAGCGTTTCCATCGGACTTCCCCCTCTTGTCGTATTTTTCATAGAACCACTGGTAGTAAATCAGCCCCAGGATACAGCCGGAGACAATGCACATGTCCGCCACGTTAAAGACGGGATAGTCGATAAACTGAAAGTTGAACATGTCCACCACATAGCCCAGGCGCACCCGGTCCAGGATGTTTCCCAGGCCGCCGGAGACGATGAGACAGCAGGCCAGTACCCCCAGGGGATGCCGGACCATCCGCCGGACCAGCAGGGCCAGCAGGGCCAGGACGATGCAGCTGGTGGCGACCACCAGCAGCCACCGCATACCGGAGAAGCTGGACCAGGCCGCGCCGTAATTGTGGATGGTTTTCAGCTCCACAAAGCCCGGCAGGAGGGGACGGGACTCCCCCAGGGGAAGGGTGAGGGCGATATAGCGCTTGACCCACTGGTCCAGGGCCAGCAGGGCCAGACCCAGCAGGGCGGAAAGGGCGGTAAAGGGCATAAGGGGGCCTCCTTTGGGGGAAATGGATTCCCTGACAGTTTACACGCTTTTGCGGGAAAAGGCAAGGGCGGCGTTTGAGGGCGTGCCCCGTTCGGCGCTGTCCGGCCGTAGGGGCCGGGGCAGCGCCCGCCCTCTGCGCGTCCCGCCTCCTGGGGAATTGCGGAAAGGGGCGCGCCGGCCTTGGAAAGGCTCTTGAAAGAGGGGGGATTTTATGATATGATGATACCGGAAATCAGGTCTGGGAAGGCCCGCGCCGGGACAGGCTCCTTGCCAGACCGCGGAGGCGAGGGCTTCCGGAGATGATCGAAAAGACAGACGCCCGCGTTGGGCGAAGAGGGGAGAACCTTTTATGGCTGAGGAAATGACGAATTCCGTAGAGGCGGTTCCCGCTGAGGCGGAGCCCGAACAGGCGGCCCCGGCGGCCCCTCCGGCGACGGTCCCGGAAGCAGTTCTGACGGCGGCGTTGTCGGCGCCTCCGGCGACCCCCGATACGAAGCAAAAGAGCAGTCCGCTGCTGGTGTTTTTGACGGTGCTTTTAATTCTGGTGGGCATCATTGACGCGATGCTGTGGGGCGTGGCGGGCTATTACCTGCTCCAGAAGAATGTCCAGATCGGCACTGGTGGGGCAGCGGCGCAAAGCACCTCGAGCGGCGGGGTACCGGCGCGGGGCGGCTCCGGCAGTGACGCGTCCTCGGACGATGAGGCGAAACGGGAGGCGCTGGAGGCGTATATCCGGGAGATGGCCAAAATCGCCGACCTGGAAACCGAGGTGCTGGCAAGCCACAACAGCGTCGTCGAAGAGAATTATACGGACGACGCCGCTGTATACGCTGAATTTACCGGGCGCACGCTTTCACTTTGCCAGCAGTTGGTTGAGAAAACCTCGGCAATCAGCTCCGACGATCCGGAGATTGCGGAACTTCACAAAATCTATCAAGATGGGGCCAAGCTGCTTTTGGATAGCGTAACCTCTACGATCTCCGCGATTGATAACCAGGATCAAACTTGGAACGATAACCAGGAGAAGTGCTTAGATGAGTTCAACAAACAGGGAAATCTCTTCAAGCAAAGATATCAAGGTCTGGCGGAAGAGCGGGGCGTTTCATTGGGCTAGTGATTGATTGACCAAAGGAGGTACATATGGCGAAAACGGCATGGATTTTTTCCTACAAGCTTAAAAAGACCGTGACCCCGGAGGCGTTCATGGAGCGGACCCAGGCGCTCCACGACGCGGTGATTTCCAAGGCCAAGGGCTTTCTCTCCTGGGAGCACTATGTACAGGACGAGACCTGGACGGACTTTGTCCTCTGGGAGACGGAGGAGGATGCCCAGAACGCCACCACGGTGGGACAGGGCACGGCGGAGGCGGAGGCCTTCTACGCCTGCATCCGCATGGTGACCTGCCGGGCGCTGATCTCCCGGTTTGTGAAAAAGTATTGAGGACAGCGCAAGGCCCCGCCGGAACGGCGGGGCCTTCGTGTTTTCTCAGGCGGGAAGCTCTTCCTTGGTCACCAGCAGACGGCTGTCCTCCACGGTGAGGGCGGCGGTGTCCCCCTCCTTGAGGGTGCCGTCCAGCATCCGCTCCGCCACGGCGTCCTCCACCTTGCTCTGGATGCAGCGGCGCAGGGGCCGGGCGCCGTATTTCGGGTCGTAGCCCTCCCGGACCAGCTCCGCCACCGCCTCGTCGGAGGCGCTGAGGTGCAGGCCCATGGACTCCATCCGGGCGGACACGGTGTCCAGCATCCGGCGGGCCACCTCGTGGATGTCCGCCTCCGTCAGGGCGCGAAAGACGATGATGTCGTCGATGCGGTTCAAAAACTCCGGCCGGAAGGTCTGGCGGAGCTCCGCCATGACGGTCTCCTTGGCCTGGAGGAACTTCTTCTCCGCGTCATCGGCGGGGGTCTCCTCGTGGTTGAAGCCCAGGCGGGTCCCGGCGGTGGTGAGGCTCTTGGCCCCGATGTTGCTGGTCATGACGATGACGGCGTTTTTAAAGTCCACCGTCCGGCCCTGGGAGTCGGTGATGCGGCCGTCGTCCAGGATCTGGAGGAGGATGTTCCACACGTCCTCGTGGGCCTTCTCAATCTCGTCGAAGAGGACCACGGAATAGGGCTTCCGGCGGACCCGCTCGGTGAGCTGGCCGCCCTCCTCATGGCCAACGTAGCCCGGGGGGGAGCCGATGAGGCGGGAGACGGTGTGGCGCTCCATATACTCCGACATGTCGATGCGGATGATGGCGCTCTCGTCGCCGAACATGGCCTCCGCCAGGGATTTGCACAGCTCCGTCTTGCCCACGCCCGTGGGGCCCAGGAACAGGAAGGAGCCTGTGGGGCGCTTGGGGTCCTTCAGCCCCACCCGGCCCCGGCGGATGGCCCGGGCCACGGCCTGGACGGCCTCGTCCTGGCCCACCACCCGCTTGTGGAGGATCTCCTCCATCCGAAGAAGGCGGCTGCCCTCGTCCTCCGTCAGGCGGGTGACGGGGATGCCCGTCCAGCCCGCCACCACGGCGGCGATGTCCTCCGCCGTGACGGGGCGGTGCTGCCGGGGGCTGGAGCGCCGCTTCTCCCGCTCCTGCTCCACCTGATCCCGGTAGTTGCTCTCAATGTCCCGGAGCTGGGCGGCGGTCTCATAGTCCTGGCGCTGGATGGCGGCCTCCTTGTCCTTGGCCAGGGCGGCGATTTTCTCCTCCAGGGATTTCAGCTCCGGGGAAATTTCCTCCTCCTCCATGCGGACCCGGGACGCGGCCTCGTCCATCAGGTCGATGGCCTTGTCAGGCAGGAAGCGGTCGGAGATATACCGGGCGGAGAGGGAGACGGCGGCCTCCAGGGCCTCGTCGGTGAGCTGGAGCTTGTGGTGCTGCTCGTACTTCTCCCGGAGGCCCTTTAAGATCTCCAGGCTGGCCTCCTGGCTGGGCTCGCCCACCTGGACGGGCTGGAAGCGGCGCTCCAGGGCGGCGTCCTTCTCGATATACTTCCGGTACTCGTTCAGGGTGGTGGCCCCAATGACCCGGATTTCTCCCCGGCCCAGGGCGGGCTTGATGATGTTGGCCGCGTCCACGGCCCCCTCGGCGGAGCCCGCCCCCACGATGGTATGGAGCTCGTCGATGAAGAGGATCACGTCCCCGGACTTCTTCACCTCGTCCAGAGCCTTTTTGATGCGCTCCTCAAACTCGCCCCGGTACTTGGTCCCCGCCACCATGCCGGAGAGGTCCAGGGAGAGAATGCGCTTATCCAGCAAGTCCTCGGGTACGTCCCCCAGCACAATTTTCCGGGCCAGGCCCTCGGCGATGGCGGTTTTGCCCACGCCGGGCTCCCCGATGAGGCAGGGGTTGTTCTTGGTCCGGCGGGAGAGAATCTGGATCACCCGCTGGATTTCGTCATCCCGGCCTACCACCGGGTCCAGCTTGCCGCCGCGGGCGTCGGCGGTCAGGTCCCGGGTGAACTCCCGGAGGGTCTTCCCCCCGCTCCCGCCGGCCCCGCCGCCGGAGGAGGGGCCCCGGTCGTCCCGGGGGGCGGCGGGCTGGCGGCTCTGGGGCCGCTGGTTCAGCTTCTGCATCAGGGCGGCGTAGAGGGGCCGGGCGTCCACCCCCGCGGTGCGGAGAATGCGGACCGCCATGTTGTTCCCCTCCCGGAGGAGACCCGCCAGCAGGTGCTCCGTGCCCACATAGAGGCTGCCGCCCCGGACGGCGTCCTCCACGGCAATCTCCACCACCCGGCGGGCCCGGGGGGTCAGGCCCTGGGCGGGGTTCCCGCCGGGGAGGCCCGCTCCCACGCTGCGCTTGATGATTTGGACGATCATGTCGTCGGTGAGCCCGGATTCCAGGAGGACGTCGTGGGCGGTGCCCTGGTCCTCCCGGATGAGCCCTAGGAGCAGGTGCTCCGTGCCGACGTAGCCGTGGCCCAGCTCTCCCGCGGCCTCCTGGCTGAGGCGGAGGGACTCCTCCGCGCCGGGGCTGAATTTTTTCTCATTCATGTGCAAGACACTTCCTTTCGTGCAGTCGGGTGGTTCAGTTCTGTTCCAGGCTGTGAATCTGGTCCCGGAGCTCCGCCGCCCGCTCGAAGTTCTCCTCCTGGACGGCCTTTTGCATCTCCATCCGCAGGGCGTTGAGCTGCCGCTTTTTGGAGATCTCGTTTTGCTCCTCCTGCTCCAGCAGGGTCTCCTGGGCCTTGGGGGCCTCCGGCTTCGCCTCCGCCGGGGCACCCAGGGCGGGCATGTCGGCGAAGAAGTCGTCAAAGGGGTCCTCCAGCATACGGTTCATCCGGCTCAGCAGGGAGGGGACGGGGGTGAAGAAGTCGTCGAACAGGCCGCCGCCGAAGAGGCCCCGCATCATCCGCTGGCTCTGGGCGGCCAGGCGCTGGGTGTAGCCCAGCCGTTCGGCGCATTCGGCGCACAGGTGCTTCTCGGTAACCTGGCCGTTGACGTTGCTCTGGTAAACAAAGGTGACTTCATTCTTGCCACAATTTTCGCATTTCATAATAAAAACCTCCTGTATACGGAAAATGTTTTGGTGACGGATGGAAAGGTGGGGCCGCTCCGGCGTATGCCCCGCTAGACCTGGAGAATCAGGACGTTTTTCAAAACGTCCGCCCGGACCTGGTCCCGGAGGTCCCGGGGGACGGCCCCCAGGGCCTTGTCTCCCACGGCGGCCAGCAGCGTCCGGGCCAGGCCCTCCGGCAGGGCCCCGGCCTCCGCCAGGTTCCCCAGGATGGCCCGGGCGGAGGGCAGGTCCACCCGCTCCCCCAGGGAGTTGATGACGTGCATCAAAAGGGTCTCCCGGTCCACCTGGACCCGGGTGATGCGGATATACCCGTTGCCGCCCCGGCGGCTCTCCACGATATAGCCCCGCTCGGGGGAGAAGCGGGTGGACATGACGTAGTTGATCTGACTGGGCACGCAGTTGAACCGCTGGGCCAGCTCGCCCCGCTGGACCTCCAGCACGCCGTCTCCCGTCTCGTCCAAACATTCTTGAAGGAAGCCGGCAATTAAATCGGAAATCCCCATGGGTACGCCTCCTTGTTTGACTTTGACTATCTTTGATGTTTTGGATGATGTTAGTATACCATCTGCCGGAGAAATGTCAAGAGGAAATCTTTGACGTTCTTTGACGTTTGTGAAAACAAAGTGTGAACGGGGGAAGTAAAATTTTTCCGTCAGGGGTTTCACAAAGCTCTTGCTTTTTTTCGAGAGTATGCTACAATGGGAATACAATTCTAATGGAGGTGCAACCCATGGCCTATAAGATCACTTCTGCCTGTGTGAGCTGCGGCGCCTGCTCGGACGCCTGCCCCGCCGGCGCCATCAGCCAGGGCGATGATTCCTACGTCATCGACGCTGCCGCCTGCCTGGACTGCGGTTCTTGCAGCGACACCTGCCCCAACGGCGCCATCGTCCCCGAGGAGTAATTCATAAGGGATACATAAAAGTCCCGTGAGCAATGCTCACGGGACTTTTTGTTTTATATTCCCGACAGGTCAAAATCCGGGGTGTACTCCTCCCTGGCGGAGGTGCGCTCCTGGGTGTAGCCGTCCGCGATGCCGCAGTTTTCCATGTATTCCGCCGCCGCCCGGTACTCCGCCCTCGTCACATGGCGGCTGAGATTCCCGGAGGCCCCGGGCTGGGGGGTGTACTGGCTCATGAGGGAGAAAAGCACCTCCCCGGGGCGGAAGGCTTCCGACACCCAGTCGATGCAGCGGCGGGTATTCTCCAGCTCCCCAGGGAGCAGCAGGTGGCGGATCAGCACGCCGGATTTGAGCGCGCCGTTTTCCATGCGGTAAGGCCCCGTCTGGCGGAACATCTCCAAAATGGCCGGGGCGGCGTGGGCAAAATAGTCGGGGGCGGCGGAGTATCTCCCGGCGGGGCCGGGGAGGGCATATTTCAGGTCCGGCAGGTAGACCTGGATCTTTCCCGCCAGGGACCGCAGGGTGGGGACGCTTTCATAGCCCCCGCAGTTCCACACCACCGGGACGGGCCAGGGCTCGTCCCCCAGGGCCTCTAAAATGGCGGGGGCGAAGTGGGTGGGGGTCACCAGGTCCAGGCAGGCCGCCCCCTGGGCGATGAGCTCCCGGAAGATTTCCCGGAGGCGGGAGACGGAAACGGGCTTCCCCACGCCGCCCTGGGAGATGGACTTATTTTGGCAGTAGGCGCAGCGGAGATTGCAGCCGGAGAAAAAGACGGCGCCCGCCCCGCGCTCCCCCACCAGGCAGGGCTCCTCCCATTGGTGGAGCATGGCCCGGGCGACGACGGGGGACGAGGGCTGGCCGCACACGCCGCCGGGGCGGTCCGGCGTTCGCTCCGCCTGGCAGCTTCGAGGGCAGAGGGCGCAGGTCATAGGGCCTCCACGTCAAAGTCCGGGCCCAAATTGCCTTCCATCCAATGGCGGCGGCAGAGGCCGATGTACTTATCGTTGGCCCCCAGGACCACCTGCTCTCCCTCTTTCAGAACCTTGCCGTCCTTGTCGAAGCGGGCGTTGAAGGTGGCTTTTTTGCCGCACCAGCAGATGGTTTTGACCTCCTCGATCTTATCCGCCATGACCAGCAGCGCGTAGCTGCCGGGGAACAGGTCCCCTTTGAAGTCCGCCCGGAGGCCGTAGCACATGACGGGGATGTCCAGGTCGTCTACCAGATAGACCAGGTACATGACCTCCTCCCGGGTGAGGAACTGGGCCTCGTCCACGATGATGCAGGCGTTTTGCTGGAGCTCCATGATGGTAAGTGCTTGCATCTCGTCAAAGTACACGCAGGGGTATTTCAGCCCAATGCGGGAATAGACCATGTGCTCCCCGTCCCGGGCGTCCAGCCGGGGCTTGACCATCAGGGCCTTCTGGCCCCGCTCCTCGTAGTTGAAGCGGGCCATCAGGGCGTTGGCGGACTTGCTGGAGCCCATGGCCCCATACTTAAAGTATAATTGTGCCATAAATATACAAAAAGCGATGGAATTCGGCAGATTATTCCTCGCTCTCTTCCTCCTCTTTCGTTTCTTCCGTTTCCGCCGGGGCGGCGAAGGGGTTGTAGTCCTCCGGCGGGTCCGGCATGTTAAAGACCGCTTTTTTGCAGTCCCGGCAGAGCCAGGTGGTTTTATAGAGGCCGTGCCACAGGCCGCCCTCGTCCAGCACATCAATTTTGCCGGTGCTGTCCAGGCCCCGCAGGGGATCTGTTTTGTATATGCCGGGATACCAGCGGACGCCGTCCCGCCCGCCGAGGAGAAAGCCCTGCTCCATGTCCTTCCCGCACCAGGGGCAGGGCTCCGGCGGGAGGCGCCTGGCCTCTTCTTTTTCCTTCGCCTTGGCCTTGCGCTCCTCGTTCCATGCCTTCAGGCTGTCAAGGGGATTCGCTTGCGGCTCCTTGGGCTCCCGGCGGGGCTTGTCCGGTTTTTGGTCCCAGGGGTCCTCGCTCTGCTTCCAGAATGGCATACGGTTCCTCCTATTCCTCCAGATCCCGCCGGACCTCCTCCGTGAAGCGGGAGAAGGCCGAGGGGACGGCGTGACGCTCCAGGGTATCCACCCAGGTGAAATCCTCCGGCCCTTCCCCGGAGACCTCCAGGGCGTAGCCGGTCATGTGCCATTCCACGTGGCTGAAAATGTGCTTCGCCGTCAGGCGGCGTTTCCAGGCGAGCGGCTCCAGGCCCCAGGCCCGGACCGCGACCGCGGCGGCGGGCTCGTCCAGGGCGCTTTCCACGTTGGGAAACTCCCACAGCCCCGCCAGCAGGCCGGAGGCCGGGCGCTTCCGCAGGGCCGCACGGCCCTCCCGGAGGAGGAGGAACACCGTCTTGTCCTCCACCCGGCGGGACTTTTTCGGGGCCTTTACCGGCAGGCTCTCCGCCGTGCCCCGGGCCCGGCCCAGGCAGAGGTCCCGGACGGGGCAGAGAAGGCATTTCGGCGGGCCGTTCGGCACGCAGACGACGGCCCCCAGCTCCATGAGGGACTGGTTGAAGATGCGGATGTCCGCCTCGGCTTCCGGGAAAATATTCTGGACCTGAGAGCGGATGGCTTTTTTCGTCTGGGGGAGGGCAACGTCGCTGCGGTCATCCGTCAGGCGGGTGACAACCCGGAGGACGTTGCCGTCCACCGCGGCCTCCCGCCGGGCGAAGGAGGCGGAGGCGATGGCGGCGGCGGTGTAGTCCCCTATGCCGGGGAGGGTCAGGAGTTCTTCATAGGTATCGGGGAAGCCCCCCCGGTCCACCGCCAGCTTGGCGGCCTTTTGAAGGTTCCGGGCCCGGCTGTAGTAGCCCAGGCCCTCCCAGAGCTTCATCAGGTGCTCCTCCGGCGCGGAGGCCAGGGCCTCCACCGTGGGGAAGGCCTCCAAAAACCGGGCGTAGTAGCCCAGCCCCGCCGCCACCCGGGTCTGGTGGCGCATGATTTCCGAGACCCAGATGCGGTAGGGGTCCCGGGTTTTCCGCCAGGGAAGGTCCCGGGCGTTGGCCCGGTACCAGGCCAGCAGCGGCGGCGGGAGCCGCGATAATGTCATAGCGTTTTCGTTCATGGGGAGATTATAGCACAGATTTCAAAAGATGGACAGAGTTTTTTCCAGGGGCTTGACATACCTAGAAATACTATGTATAATAAGCATAGAAATTCTAGGTATCAGGAGGCGGACCCGATGAAGAAACAGGCCATTGAGCATACCAGGCTGCTGGCGCTGTCCCTGCTGGCGGGAGAGGATATGTACGGCTATCAGATGATCGTGGAGCTGGCCCGGCGGTCCAACCACACCTTCGACATGAAGGAGGGGACGCTGTATCCGGTACTCCACGGGCTGGAGCAGGAGGGCTTTGTGGAGGCCTACCGGAAGCAGGCCCCCACAGGCCGGGAACGGAAATACTACCACCTCACCCGGAAGGGCCAGGGGGCCCTCCGGGAGGAGGAGGCCGCCTGGAGGCGGTATTCCGGGGCGGTGAACGACGTGCTGCGGGGCGGCGCGGAGGCCGTATGACCCGGCAGGAGTTTTTGGGCCAGGTGCTCTCGCCCCTGGGGCGGCTGACGGCGGAGGAGCGGGAGAATGTCCGCCGGGAGCTGGAGGAGCATATCGAGGACCGGATGGAGGTCATGCTGGACATGGACTGGGATAAGGAATTGGCGGAATCCCGGTGCCTGGAGGCCATGGGCGACCCGGCGGAGATCGGCCGGAAAATGGCCAGGCAGTACCGGGGAGGGGGATGGCTGTGGGTTGGCCGGGCGGCGGTGCTGCTGACGGTGGTGGTATGTATCCAGGCGGTGCTGGGGGTTGGGATGCTGAGCGTTGCCTGGGACAGCCTGACAGTCAGGATCAGCCCGCCTACAGGTACCTCCATCGGTGAGCTGGAGAGCGTGGAAGCCGCGGAGGACCTGGACATCCGGGCGGACGTGGGGAACGACGTGCTGAGGATATACCGGGTGTCCGTGGGGGAGAAGGACGGCCAGCGGGCGGCCATGGTGCGGGCCTGCATGTATGACCGCTGGCCTTTTGGCATCGTGGTGGACAGCATAAACGCCAGGAGCGACTTGTGGAACCAGCGGGGTGACACGGGGCACAGCAGCGGGGGCAGCGGGAACTACGGGGCGGTGTGCGCCGTCCGCTGGACCCCGGTGGAGCCGGAGGACACTCACGTGGTCTGGGAGTACCGGGCCATCGGGGAGACCGTCCGGCTGGAGATCCCCCTGCCGGGAGGGGAGGAGACGGCATGAAGAAAACAAACATGCTCTCCCGGAGAAGGAGGACCCTCCGCCGGGTCCTGATCGCGGCGGCGGCGGTGCTTTTGGCAAACCGGATTTTTTTGATTGGCCTCTTGTTCCCCATCCAGGCCATCCGGCACGTCGAGGAGCGGCAGGGCACCGGGTGGACCGCCGTGGTCTGCCGGGAGTGGACCCCGGAGATTTACAAGACCGGCCTGGTCTATCTGACGGAAAATGAGAATGTCACCATGCTCAGCGGGGCGCGGCTGACCTATTTGGGCTGGATGAATAACTTCGGCGTGCCGCTGGACTGCACGGAGGAGGCCCCTATTCACGGCGGCTGGTGGGCCATGAGCCGCCAGGGCCGGGACTCCCTCGTCTATGTCTTCGGCCGGGTGGACGATCCAAGAATCGACCTCCTGACGGTTCAGGTCTGGTATGAGGACTGGGCCGGCTTCAAGGCCGTCCGGCGAAACGCTTTTTCCTGGGGCCTTGAGCGGGAGGACCTGATGGAGAAGGATGGGAGGTATTACTTCCTGTTGAAAACCCGCCCGGCGGATTTTAGGGAGTACGCATCAAACCTCAGGACCACGGTCACAGGCGTGGACCTGGCGGGAAACGTCATTGCCGAGGTGGAGCTGGACGGGGGCGCGTCCTCTTCCTACAGCTAAACGAACCGGGCCGGGAGGCGTCGCCTCCCGGCTCGGTGTTTGTTCAGTCCTTCTTCAAATGCGCGTACCAGAGCAGGACCGCCAGTCCCGCGCCTCCCAGGATATTCCCCAGGGTGACGGGGAGGAGGTTTCCCAGAAGGAAATGGGGAACGGTCAGGGCGGAAAGATCCACCCCGGCCTCCTGGGCCAGCTGGAGGTACTGGGGATTCCGCGCCGCCAGCAGTCCGGCGGCGATGTAGTACATATTCGCCACGCAGTGCTCAAAGCCGCAGAGGACGAAGTAGCACACCGGGAGAAAGGCTCCCATGAGCCGTCCCGCCGCGTCTTGGGCGGAGAGGGCCAGCAGCACCCCCAGGCACACCAGGACATTACAGAAAATCCCCAGCCCAAAGCCGCTTAGAAACGGCAGGGCGCACTTCCCGGCGGCAAGGCGGACGGTGTAGACCGCCAGCCCTCCGGCGGAGTAGTTCAGCTGCCCGAACCACACGCAGCCCGCCGCCACCAGAAGGGCCCCCAGGAAGTTCCCCAAGTAGACCAGGGCCCAGCTCCGCAAAAGCCCGGAGAGGGTGCATTTTCTCTCCAGCAGGGAGAGAACCAGCAGGCTGTTCCCGGTGAAGAGCTCCGCCCCGGTGACGATGACCATGCACAGGCCGAAGGGGAAGAGGAGACCGGAGACCGTCCGGGCCAGGCCCACGTTTTCCAGCCCATGGACGGCGGTGTTGGTGGCGGCGCAGCCCAGGGCGATGAGGGCCCCGGCCAGCAGGGAGAGGGCCAGGAGCTTCCCGGCGCTCTTTTGCGTCTTGGCCGTCCCTCCGGCGGCGTAGCGCCCCAAAAATTCCTTGGGGGCAAGGTAATGCAAGGTTCTACTCCTTTCAAAGGCCCGCAATGCTTCCGCTCCAAGAGGAGCAGGGACTTGGTTGTGGGGCCTGAGCCCCTGCTCAGGCCATTCTCCTTCTATATGAGCATTTCCAAAGCAACTTAGAACAGCCCCGTGATCTTGCCGTTCTCGTCCACGTCGATCTTCTCGGCGGCGGGGACCTTGGGCAGGCCCGGCATGGTCATGATGTCCCCGGTCAGGGCCACCAGGAAGCCCGCCCCGGCGCTTACCTTCAGGTTCCGCACCGTAATGGTGAAGCCCTTGGGAGCCCCCAGCAGGGCCGGGTCGTCGGAAAAGCTGTACTGGGTTTTCGCCATGCAGACAGGGAGCTTGCCGAAGCCCAGAGCCTCCAGCTCCGCGAGCTGCTTCTTGGCGGCGGGGGTCAGGACGGCCCCGTCGGCGCGGTAGACCTTTTGGGCGATGGCGTTGATTTTGTTTTCAATCGTGTCCTCGGTATCATAGGCAAACCGGAAGTCATTGGGCCCATCGCAGAGGCGCAGGACCTCTTCGGCAAGAAGCGTGCCGCCCTCGCCGCCCTTGGCCCAGACCTCGCTGAGGGCCGCGTTCACGCCCAGGGCCCGGCATTTGTCCTCCACCAGCTTCAGTTCCGCGGCGGTGTCGGTGGGAAAGGCGTTAATAGCCACGACACAGGGCAGGCCGTAGACATTCTTAATGTTGTCCACGTGCTGGAGCAGATTGGGAAGCCCCTTCTCCAGGGCCTCCAGGTTCTCGGCGTTCAGCTCGGCCTTGGGAACGCCGCCGTGGTTTTTCAGCGCCCGGACCGTGGCGACCACAACGACGGCGGAGGGCTTGAGGCCCGCCAGGCGGCACTTGATGTCCAGGAACTTCTCCGCCCCCAGGTCCGCGCCAAAGCCCGCCTCGGTGACGGCGTAGTCCGCCAGGCGCATGGCCAGCCGCGTGGCCATGACGGAGTTGCAGCCGTGGGCGATGTTGGCGAAGGGCCCGCCGTGGATAAAGGCGGGGGTGCCCTCCAGAGTCTGGACCAGGTTGGGCTTGAGGGCGTCCTTTAAGAGGGCCGCCATGGCCCCCTCGGCTTTCAGGTCGTGGGCGGTGACGGGCTTGCCGTCGTAGGTGTAGGCCACCACCATCCGGCCAAGGCGCTCTTTCAGGTCCAGAATGTCGCTGGAAAGGCACAGCACCGCCATAATCTCGCTGGCTACCGTGATGTCAAAGCCGTCCTCCCGGGGGACGCCCTGCATCCGGCCCCCCAGGCCGTCCACAATATTGCGCAGCTGCCGGTCGTTCATGTCCACGCAGCGCTTCCAGGTGATTTTTTTCACGTCGATTCCCAGGGCGTTCCCCTGCTGGATGTGGTTGTCCAGCATGGCGGCGCAGAGGTTGTTGGCCGCGCCGATGGCGTGAAAATCCCCGGTGAAGTGGAGGTTGATGTCCTCCATGGGCACCACCTGGGCGTAGCCTCCCCCGGCCGCGCCGCCCTTCACGCCGAAGACGGGGCCCAGGGAGGGCTCCCGCAGGGCCACCAGAACGCTTTTTCCCAGGCGGCGGAGGGCGTCGGCCAGGCCCACGGTGGTGGTGGTTTTCCCCTCCCCGGCGGGGGTGGGGTTGATGGCGGTGACGAGAATCAGCTTCCCGTCGCCCCGCCGGCTCTCCCGGAGGAGGCGGGGGTCCACCTTGGCCTTATAGTTTCCATAGAGTTCCAGGTATTGGGGGTCCACCCCGGCGGCGGCGGCAATCTCCCCGATGGGGCGCATCTGGCAGGACTGGGCGATCTCAATGTCGGACGGAACGTGCATGGTGGGGCCCTCCTTTGTGAAATAAAAAGGTATGACTTCTTTTGGCAATTTGATGATATCACAATCCAGGGGGAAAGGGAAGTGGAAGTTTTCACAAGGAAAAGGGCCTTGTGTTCCACCGAATTCTATGTTATGGTATACATAAAGCGCCACAAAAGGCGGGGCGGTTGACCGCTCTCTTCAAGAGGAGGCGGGGACAGAGGCCGCAGAGCAAGGCGAAGGACGCAGACGGGCCGACGTCCGTCAAGGACGACAACGCGGCCATGTGGCCTCTGGACCGCCGAACTTTTCTCAGTGTTTTGGGGAACTGCTCTAGGATGCCCGGCATAAGGGGGCAAGATCCCGGCGGGGCGCGTATGTAAATAATAGAGTATGGGAGGGTGAACCATGGAACTTACAGTTAAGGGACGGCGGCGTGCCGGACAGGTTATGAGGTCCGCGTCCCAGGGGGAGAAGAAATCGGCCGAGGCAAAGGCCAAAACGGCCTTTGCCAAGCCCAGAAGCGACAAGACCGCCTGGTCCCAGACGGCGCTGGCCTTCTTGCGGGAGGTCGACCGGCAGGACATGGAGAAGCGGCAAAAGCTGCTGGAGGCCAAGCGGCGGGGAGACGGGGAGCTGGAGGCGCTTTCGGAGTCCTTGAAGGTTATGGACCGATGCCGGAGAATCGCGTCCCGGATTATGAAAGGCGACAAGGTGCCGCCTCAGGACGAGATGTATCTGATGGAGAACGACCTGGACGGCTATAAGCTGGCCCTGGTTTGCCGGACGCCTAAGGAAAAGCCCAAGGAGTGGGAGTCCGTTCTAAAGGACGAGGAGCGGAAGGACGCGGAGGCCGGTGAAGAGGCGGCGGAGCCCGCGGATTCCAGCGGGGGAACGGCGGAGAGCGGAGGCGCTGAATGAAGTAAGGCGGCGGGGATTTCCCCGCCGCCTTGTTTCAGGTTCGATACTGGCGCTCGTTGATAAACTTTTCCAAAAGCCGGGCGACCTCCCGGACGTCGATGGGCTTGGCCACGTGGGCGTTCATTCCCGCGTCCAGGCACTTTTTGATGTCCTCGGAGAAGGCGTCGGCGGTCATGGCGATGATGGGGATATCCTTGTCGGGCCTGTCCAGGCCGCGGATAGCCTCTGTGGCCTCGTAGCCCGTCATCACCGGCATGCGCAGGTCCATCAGCACCGCGTCGTAGAAGCCCACGGGAGACGCCTCGAATTTGTCCACGCAGATGCGGCCGTTTTCCGCCCAGTCCAGTTCCATCCCCAGGTCGGAGAGGAGCTCGTTGGCAATCTCCCAGTTTAGGTCGTTGTCCTCCGCCAGGAGCACCCGGCGGCCGGTGAAATCCGCGCACTTGACCTCCTGGAGCTCCTCGTGGGTGTCGCCGGAGTTGACGAAGGGCTTGAGCCCGTAAAAGAGGGTGGAGCGGAACAGGGGCTTGGAGATGAAGCCGGTGATGCCCGCGTCCTTGGCCTCCGCCTCGATTTCGCTCCAGTCGTAGGCGGAGATCAGCATAATGGGGGTCTCGTCGCCGAAGCGGCTGCGAATCTCCTTGGCGGTGGTGATGCCGTCCATGTCCGGGAGCTTCCAGTCCAGGAGGATGATGTGGTAATTGTCCCGGGCCTTGGCCCGCTGGTCCAGCATGGCCAGGGCCTTCTCCGCGTTCAGAGCCCAGTCGGCCTTGACGCCGATGGATTTCAAAGAGGAGGTGGTGCTTTCGCAAAGCTGCTGGTCGTCGTCCACCACCAGGATGTTCCACTCGGGGAGGATCATCTCCTCCTCCAGAGTTTCGGCCCGCTGGAGGTCCAGGGTGACGTGGAACTCGCTGCCCTTGCCCTGTTCGCTTTCCACGTCGATGGTGCCGCCCATGGTGTCTACAATGTACTTGGTGATGGCCATGCCCAGGCCGGAGCCCTCGGTCCGGCGGACCCGGGCGCTGTCCTCCCGGACGAAGGACTCGAAGATTTTTTCCTTGATTTCCGGGGTCATGCCAATGCCGTTGTCTTTGACAATGATATGGGTCCGCACGTAGTCCTCGCCCTGGGGGGATTCCTCCTCGTAGAGGGAGACCTGAATCAGCCCGCCGTCAGGGGTGAATTTCAGGGCGTTGCCCAGGATGTTCAAAAGGACCTGGTTCAGCCGCACGCTGTCGCAGCAGACGTTCTCCGTGGAGATGTCGTGGATGAACACGTCGAACTGCTGGTGCTTGGAGCGGACCTGGGGCTGGGCGATGCTGACGATGCTGTCCATCACCTCCCGGAGGGAGACCTGGTCCATGTTCAGCGTCAGCTTACCGCTTTCGATTTTGCTCATGTCCAGCACGTCGTTGATAAGGCCCAGAAGGTGGCGGCTGGAGAGGGTGATCTTTTTCAGGCAGTTTTGTACCTGCTGTTTGTCGTCGATGTTTGCTGTGGCGATGGCCGTCATGCCCACAATGGCGTTCATGGGGGTCCGGATGTCGTGGGACATGTTGGAGAGGAATTCGCTTTTGGCCTTGTTGGCGTGGACGGCTTCCTTCCGGGCCTTCTCCAGCTCCGCCATCTGCTCCCGGAGGAGCCGGAAGTACTGCCAGAACACCAGAAGCAGGGCCAGCAGCACCACGGCGCAGCCCAAAAAGACCAGATACAGCCAGGCGTGGCTGAGATCGCTGACGGCCTGGTCCAGCTCGCCATAGGGCAGCACCGTGACCAGATACCACTCGGAGTAGGGCAGCTTGTTGCACTGGAGGTGCCGCCGTTCGCTGCCAAAGGTGAGGAGGGCGGAGTAATCCTCGCCCTTATCCATGGCGCTCTCCAGCTCCCGGATGTACTGCTCCCCATTTCCCCCCTGCTCTTGAAAGAGGGCCTGGATGCGGTCGAAGTAGTTCTCCCGGAAGGCGTCTCCGCTGCGGATGACAAAGGAGCCGTCCCGGCGGATGATGTGGGAATAGACCAGGGAATTCTCGCTGTACAAAGAGAGAGTGTCGGCGATGTAATCGGCGGGGAGGCTGGCCACCAGGGCGGTGGAGAGCGTCCCGTCCGACATCAGATACTCGGCGGAGACGCCCAGAAGTACATCCTTTTGTCCTGTGGCGATGGAGGCCACGGCCACCTTCTTGTCCCCGTTGTTCATGGAGGCAAGGAAGGAGTCCGGGTCCGCCAGGACGGGCTTTTCCCCGTAAATCATGTCGAATTCGCCGGTGGGGGAGTAGTAGGCCAGGGCCACAAAATCCCGGGCCTTGGCGTTTCGGGCCAGCTCCGCCCGCAGGGAGGAAGCGGAGGCGCTGTCCGGGGGAATGCTTCCCACCAGGGAGTCCACCTGGGACAAGCGCAGCTCGATGGTGGTGGCGAAGTGCTGGGTGACCTTTTCGCCCATGCCGGTCATGTAGGTGGTGCCTACGGCGCTGATGGTCTCGGAGCTTTTCCCACTCATGAAAAAGGCTAGAAAGGAGAAGATACACACCGTCAGTAGAAGAATCAGCGCCAGACTGATGGTGAGAAAGCGGGTGGCGCTGTTGAGAAGCTTCTTCATCCCGCGCTCTCTTTCTGGAAGGCCTCAATGGCGGCTACGGTCTGGCCGTAATCCGTCCGCACCTCCTCCGCCAGAGCGTCGGCCTCTGGTGAGTAGCCGTTCCGCAGGGATTCGCAGAGGCGGCTGCTGGACGCCTGGAGCTTGTCGATGCTCAGATTCTGGCACACGCCCTTGATGGTGTGGGCGGCCCGGAAAGCCTCCTCGTAGTTCTTCTCATCCAAGGACCGGCAGAGAAGGTCATAGCTTCCGTCGGCCAGGAATTTCAGCACAAATTTTTGAACCAGCCGCTCGCTGCGCAGGCGGCCGAGGGCATCGTCGTAATTGCCGCCCATGGCGGCGTAGCACTCCTGTAAAGTCATAGGGGGCTCCTCCTTTGTCTTTAAGCGTCCTCCTGCGGGGCCTCGCCGTCCTCAATGGGGGAGATGACGGAAAGGGTCTCGCGCATGGTTTCGTTGTAAAAGCGGTATTGGCCCCGTCCGCCCCGCTTGACGGTGTAGAGGGCCGCGTCCGCCGCGTGGAACAGGGCGTCATAGCCGCCGGGGACCGTGGCCGTCAGGGCTACGCCCATGCTGATGGAGATGGGGAACTGCTCGAACTGCCCGCAGAGGGATTGGAAGATGCGGGAGATGACCACCTCGATGTCGTCCTTGTATTCCAAGAAGATCAGGAACTCATCTCCGCCGGCCCGGGCGGCGATGTCGCCTCCCCGGATGCACTGGCGGAGCTTCTCCGCCAGATGGACCAGGACCTGATCTCCGAAGGAGTGGCCGTAGGTGTCGTTGGCGGACTTGAAGTGGTCCAGGTCAAAGATGACCAGAGCGTAGGACGCGGTGGGCCGGGTCTCAATCCGCTCCAGAATGCGCTTTTTGGCGTAGGCGTGGTTCAAAAGGCCGGTGAGGGCGTCGTGGGAGGCCATGCGCTCCAGGGCGTTGAGCTTCATCCGGGAGTCGTGGATGTCGATGGCCTTACCAATGGCGCCGGTATAGCGGGGGGGCTCGTCGCTGGACCAGGTGGCCCGCGCCACGATCTGCGTCCAGCGCCAGGCGCCCTTGTAGTTCAGCTTGCAGTCATAGGTCACCACCGGCAGCTCCGGGCTGGTACTGCGCAGGGCGTCGGCCAGGTGCTGGAAGTCCGCGTCCTCCATGACGCTCTGGGCCTCGGGGTGGTGGTAGGGGTCCATGATGATTTCCTCCAGTCCCAGGTGCTCCGCGCCCCAATTGGAGAGGGTGATCATAGGCGGGGAGACGGTGAACTCGAACTGGATTTCCTTGCTCATGTCGGCGAAGAAGCTGTACTTCATCCGCTCGTGCTCCAGAAGCTGGAGGGTCCGCTCGGAGGCGGTGAGCTCCTCGTGGCGGCGCATCTCCTGGGCCACCTTCTGCATCTCCCGCCGGTCCCGCTGGGCCACGGAGTTGCTGTCGCTCATCAGGGTGGGCAGGTCCGGGGCCAGCTCCCGCAGGCAGTCCAGCAGCAGGGGGTTGAAAGCGCCGCACTGACCCGCCAGGATCATCTCCACCGCCTTGTCGTGGGAAAAGGAGTCCTTGTAGCAGCGCTTGGAGGTCAGCGCGTCGTACACATCCGCCAGGGCCACGATCTGGGCGGAAATGGGAATGTCGTCCCCGTGGAGCCCGTCGGGATAGCCCCGGCCGTCCCAGCGCTCGTGGTGCCAGCGGCAGATGTTGTAGGCCACCTTCACCAAGGGGTCGTCCTGGTGGATGGGGAGGTTTTCCAGCATCTCCGCGCCGGCCATGGAATGGGTTTTCATGATGGCGAATTCCTCGTCGGTAAAGCGGCCGGGCTTGTTGAGGATTTTTTCGTCAATGGAAATTTTTCCGATGTCGTGGAGGGCCGACGCGGTGCAGATCATGGAGATGTCCGAGCCAGAGAGCTGATAGCGGTCCGTTTTTTGGACCAGGTGATTGAGCATCAGCTCCGTCAGCGTGCGGACGTTGAGAACGTGGAGGCCGCTTTCGCCGTTTCGGAATTCCACGATGTGGCTGAGAATATCAATCAGCAGGCTGCTGCGCTGCTCGTTTTCATAAATCTGGTCCGCCACCATGTTGGCCAGCCGCTTTTGCTTGGCATAGAGCATGATGGTGTTGACCACCCGGCGGTGGACGATCAGCGCGTCGAAGGGCCGGGAGATGAAGTCGGTGACGCCCAGCTCATAGGCCCGCTCGATATGGCTGGACCCGGTTTCGGCGGAGATCATGATGACGGGGATGTCCTCGATCCACTGGTTTTGGGCCATGACATCCAAAACGCCGAAGCCGTCCATCTGGGGCATCACGATGTCCAGCAGGACCAGGGAGATCTCGGCTCCCCGCTGTTGGAGCAGGCCCACGCCCTGGAGACCGTTTTCCGCCTCGATGATTTCATATTCATCGTCCAGCATGTCGGCCAGGATGGCCCGGTTTAGCTCCGAGTCGTCTACGATTAAAATTTTCTGCTTTTGTTCCATACTCAAAGGGATCACTTCCTTGTCCTCTGGTTCCTCTCCGGCGGGGGGACGGACGCTCCTGCCCGTCAAAGGCGGCCCCCTGAAAACCGGGGCGTGAAATATCCATATTACAGCATCTTGATTTTACCACAGGAAAATGGAAATAGCAAGAACGAACCGCCGGGGAGTATTCTGTTTCCACTATTATTTTATATTTCACAATTCCTATATTTTGGGAATTGACCGGCGGTTTTTACAAAATTCGACAAAAACGCGGCGAAAGATTGTTATAGTTGTCAAGGGGCGCGGCGGAGAGACCAACTGAGGCGGGGATTTTGGGAGAAAGCGGAAAAATGAGAGGGTGGTGTTGAGAATTTGTTAAAAATGGAAGTTGTGCCCGGTAAAAAAGTACTTGATTTTTCTGGGAGAATGGTTCATAATGAGGGTTACCCATTAGGCGGAGCAAACAGAATCTGTTGCAAATCGCACAAGGGGTCAAAGAAAAAACAATCGCCGGAGAAACTGGCCGCGGCCCGGGGCATGAGAGCCTCCGTTGGTGAATAGAATGGAGGGCCGCTTATACGAAATCGGAAAACGCGCGCCTTGGATGACAACTCGCGCGTTTGTCTTGCCCGGAGTTGCCGGGCGGGAGCGGACCGCTTTCCCTGAGACGGGACGCGGGATATGACTTGGAAGGTGGAATCACATGGATCTGCTGTCAAGCAACTCGTCTTTGATGCTGGAAAAATCCCTGAGCTACCTGTGGACCAAGCAGGCCGCCATTGCGGACAACGTGTCCAACGCGGAGACCCCGGGCTACAAGGAAAAGGTCGTTACGTTCGAGGAAAGCCTGCGAAGCAGGCTGCTCCGGGCCTCCCGGAAGGACACGCCGGTAAAGGCCATGCGCCAGGTGCTGGAGGGGAGTGACTCCCTTGTGTCGGAGCAGACGGTCCAGACCCGGATGGATGACAACGGCGTGAACGTCACGGCCCAGATGTCGGAAGCGATTCGGACCGCTTATCAGATGCGGTATGTCATGAGCTCCATCAATTCGGGGCTGACCACGCTGCGCTCCGCCATCCGGGGCCAGTAAGACGGGCGGCGAAGCCCGGGGCGGGAGCGTCTTCTAAACGCTTTCTCGCTTCATATTGTTAAATCAAAGGCTGCCGAAAGGCAAAGTAAACGATTGCGGGACCGGATTTTCGGCCCCGTCTAGGACTGTCGGGGCACACCCGGCAGGGATATGGAGTGTTTTGAGTTATGGCGTTTTTAAGTTCCATGAACATTGTGGCCTCCGGCATGACGGCCCAGCAGCTCCGGCTGGACATTGTGGGGGAGAACGTGACCAACTCCACCACCACCCGGGTGGAAAACGGCGAGGGGGCCTACCGGAGGAAAATGGTGGTCTTTGAGGCCAAGACCGGCCGGGACGCCTTCCGCCGGGCCATGGCCCGGGCCTCTACGGGCATGGTGCCTGCCGGGCAGACCGCCGGCGGTGTGCGGGTGACCCAGATTGTGGACGACCCGTCCCCCATGAAGCTGGTGTACGACCCCACGCACCCGGACGCCAACGACGACGGATATGTGGAAATGCCCAACGTGGACATGGTAAAGGAAATGGCCGACGCCATGGCCGCTACCCAGGCGTTTTCCTCCAATGTGACCATGTTCAACACCATGAAAACCGTGATTACCGACGGGCTCCAAATTGGAAAGTAATTTGAGCTTGCGTTGAGAGTGAAAAGGAGGCTGCCGCTATGCTGACGCCTATGGAAAAGCTGACGCCGCTGACGCCGCTGGTCACGGCCGCTGGAGAGAGCCGGGCCAAAGAAACCACCTCCCGCGAGGAGGAGAGCGGTTTTGGCGCTATTTTCCGCTCCGCCATCGACTATGTGAAGGAGACGGACGCGGAGGCAAAAGAAGCACAATATCTGCTGGCCACCGGCCAGCTGGATAACCCCGCCATGGCAATGATTGCCGGCACGAAGAGCGCGATAGCGGTTGACTTTCTGATTCAGCTGCGGAACAAGGCCCAGGACGCCTATTCCGAGCTGACCAGGATGAACTTCTAAGCGCGAACGGCGGACGGGGGAAATCCCCTGTGCTGCCCGGCCCACCGGACCAGGGCAGCACGAATCATGTCTATACATGTTCTACAGGACGCCGCGGCGCGGCGGAGAGAAGGAGGTGACAGCGGTTGAACGACGTGAAGGAAAAGGCGAAGGCGTTCCTTGGAAAGACGAAGGAGCGCCTGAAAAAGGTTTCCCGGAAGGTATGGATCGCCATTGCCGCTGTTTTGGTGGTCGTCATCGTGGCCGCCGCCGTCGCTTTGACGCTGAACAAGCAGGAGTACGCCGTGCTGGTCACTCAGGTGAGCGATACGGAGGCGTCCAACATCCTGACGTTCCTGAGCGATCAGGGCGTCACCAATTATAAGGTAGAGGACGGGAACACCATCATGGTGCCCGCCGGACAGGAGGCGGCGCTGAAAGCCCGCATCCTGATGGCAAACCTGAACCAGACCGGCAACTACTACATGCAGAACCTGAGCAGCTTCTCCACCAACGAGGAGCGCAGCTACGCGCAGCTCCAGGATCTGATGAGCGATATGGAGGCCGTGATCCGCAATTTCCCCGATGTGGTGGACGCCGACGTCTTTATCTCACCGGGAGAAAACCGGGCCTACATATTGGACAGCGGCAACGTGGTGGAAGCCACCGCCGCCGTCAGCGTGACCATGGTTGAAGGGAAAATGCTGGAGGACGGGCAGGCCCAGGCCATCCGGGACCTGCTGGCCTACGGTGTGCAGGGGCTGAAAATCGACTCCGTCAGCATCTCCGACAAGATGGGCAACGTCTATCTGACGGAGGACGTCATGGACGGCGAGATTTCGGCGCTGAAAATGCAGCTCCAGCAGGCCATGGAAAACCGCGTCCGGACCCAGGTCATGAACGTGCTGACTCCCTTCTTCGGCGAGGACAACGTTCGGGTGGGCGTCACCTGCGAGGTGGAGGTGGACCGGACCACCGAGGTGCGGAACGAGACCTATCTCCCCGAGTATGCCCAGGACGGCTCCACCAATGGAGAGGGCATCGTGGGCAGCAAGCGGGAGGAGGGCTATATCTCCCGCCCCGGCGACGGCACCGTCGGCGGTGTGGTGGGCACCGAGTCCAACAGTGATTTGCTGGAAAACGTCGAGGCCGGGATGAACCTCCAGGACGACGACAGCGGGCTCTATGTAAGCAAACAATTTGACTACGACAACTCCCACAGCACCATTAACATTGATAACAACGGAGCGGTAAAAATGACGGACTGCTCCGTGGCCGTCTCTATCAACGCCCGGGCGGCGGAGGAGGACCTCAACGTCGGGGAAATCCAACAGCTTGTGGCGCGGGCGTCCAACATCCAGGGAGAGCGGGACCCCGTTACCAACGAGGAAATTCTGGACGGCAAAATCAAGGTGCTGGCCATGAACTTCTACGATCCAAACATCGGTACGCCGCCCGTCATCGGCGGCAGCGGAACTACGCTGCCTCTGTGGGTGCTGATCGCGGCGGGCGTTGGTCTGCTGCTGTTCATCATTCTGCTGACCGTCATTCTCCTGCTGCGCAGGAAGCGGCGGAAGAAGCAGGAGGAAGAGGAAGCGCGCCGGCGCGAGGAGGCGGAGGCTCTGCTGCGTGTGGCGGGCCTGGGCCTGGAGGGCGGCGAGGCGCCCGAGACTGGCGCCGACGTGATGGACCTGGAGCTGGAGCGGAGCATGGAGCTGCGGAAGGATATCCGCCAGTTCGCCAGCGACAACCCGGAAATCGCGGCGCAAATGATCAAGGTTTGGCTGAAAGGGGGCGACGGCAATGCCTGAAGCGACAGCGGCAGCCGCCCCCCAGGCGGCCAAGACATCAAAACAGGCGGAGCTTTCCACCGCCCAGAAGGCGGCGGCGGTTATCATCGCTCTGGGAGCGGAAAAGGCGTCTCTCCTCTATAAGTTTATGGAGGACGAGGAGGTCGAACAGCTCACCTTGGAGGTGGCCCGCCTGGGCGTATTGAGTACCCAGCAGACGGAAGACATCCTCAACGAGTTTTACCAGCTGTGTCTGACCAACAAAGCCGTCACCGAGGGCGGCCTGGAATACGCCCGGGCCGTTTTGGAGAAGGCCTATGGCGAGCAGGCGGCGGCGGAGCTCCTGGGCAAGGTGACCAAGAGCCTGAAAAACCGGGAGTTTGCCTTCATGGACAAGGCGGACGTCAAGTCCCTGTTCTCCGCCCTGCGCAGCGAGCGGCCCCAGACCATCGCCCTGGTCCTCAGCTATGTGGACGCGGACAAGGCGGCGGGCGTGGTAGCCCAGCTGGAGGAAAAGAAGCAGATTCAGGTGGTGGAGAGCATCGCCAAGCTGGACAGCGTCTCCCCGGCGGCCATCAAGATTGTGGAGGCGGAAATGCACAACCGCTTCTCGAATATCATGACGGATACCAATATCAAGGTCGGCGGAATCGACTATGTGGCGGATGTCATGAACAACCTGGACCGGACCAGCGAGAAAAATATCTTCGACGGCCTGTCCGACCCGGACCTGGCGGACGAGATCCGCAAGCGGATGTTCGTGTTCGAGGACATCATCACCATGGACGACCGCTCCGTGCAGCGTTTCGTCCGGGACTGCGACCCCAGAGACCTGGTGCTGGCCCTCAAGGCCGCCAACACGGAAGTGGCCAACAAGCTGTTTGCCAACATGTCCACCCGTATGGCCCAGAGCATCAAGGACGACCTGGAAATTACCTCCAACGTCCGGATGAAGGACGTGGAGGAAGCCCAGCAGCGCATCGTCGGCATCATCCGCGGTTTGGAGGAGAAGGGTGAAATCATCATCCTAAAGGGCGGAAAGGACGATATCATTGCCTAGTATTTGGAAATCCATTATGCGTCCCAAGGCCGAGCCCTATCACTTCCCCAAGGCGGAGGAGCTGATCCTGGAAGAGGAGAAGCCGGACGAATCTCCGCCGCCCCCTCCCAAGGAGGAGGCCGGGGAGGAGGCTCCGGCGGTGGATATCCGGGTGGGCGAGGCGGCGGAGGCCCCGGAGCCCGAACCGGAACCGGAGCCCGAGCCGGACCCGGTGAGCTTCGCCCAGATTCAGGCGGAGCAGATCATCGCGGACGCGCGCCGCCGGGCCGAGGAGATTTTGGACCAGGCCCGGCTGGAGGCGGAAATCAAGGCCCAGGAGCTGTTCGAGACCTCCCGCCAGAGCGGCCTGGAGTCCGGACGGGCCGAGGGTCTGGCCCAGGGGGCCGCCCAAGCCCTCCAGGAGGGCCAGCGGGCCCAGCGGCGGCAGGCGGAAGAACTGGCCGCGGACTTCGACCGCTTTTTGGAGCGGGCCGGAGCTGCCTTGGACCGGCAAATGGACGAACACGTGGAAGAGCTGCGGGACCTTGCCATCGCCATTGCGGAAAAGGTGGTCTGCGTCAGCCTCAAAAGCAGCAACGAGGTCATCTGCCGGATGATTCAAACCGCCATCGACAAGCGCAAGCGCCGGGAGTGGGCCCATATCTACATCGCGGAATGTGACGCCAAGCACCTTTCCAAGGTTCCAGCCTCTTTGATGAACGCACTTTCGGCCCTTTCGGACCGGGTGCGCATCATTCCCATGGCGGATGATGAGGCGGGCACCTGTATCATAGAAACCCCTGACGAAATTGTGGACGCCAGCGCCGCCACCCAGATGAACAACATCCGGACGCTGCTGTCCGACGCCGGACCTGTGGAAGAGGGCGTTGGTTTCGGCAATTTGAATTTCAGCGGCGGCGTGTAGAAGGAGTGTGTATGTTCCGGCAAATGATCCGTCAGGTCTACAACGCGGAGACCTACAGCCTGACCGGGAAAATTGAGAATATTGTCGGAATGTCCATCGAGGCCAGCGGCGGCCGGGCGGCCGTCGGCGACATCTGCCGGATTTACAACGGTGATTCCGGCGGGCAGGTCACCGCCGAGGTGGTGGGCTTTAAGAACGACCACATCCTGCTGATGCCCTATTCCGACATGGCGGGCATCTCGGCTGGCAACTTTGTCCGAAACACCGGGCGGCAGCTGACGCTGCGGGTGGGGGAATTCCTCCGGGGCCGCATCATCAACGCCATGGGCCAGCCCATAGACGGCAAGCCCCCCTTCGAGGGCGGCGACGCCTACTGTGTAGGCGGTTCTTACATCAATCCTCTCCGCCGCCCCCCTATCCGGGAGCGGATGGAGTTTGGAGTCAAAGCCATCGACAGCATGATTACCATAGGCAAGGGCCAGCGCATTGGCATCTTCGCGGGCTCCGGCGTGGGAAAATCCACGCTGATGGGCATGATCGCGAAAAACGTCAAGGCGGACATCAACGTCATCGCCCTGGTGGGCGAACGTGGCCGGGAAGTTTTGGAATTCGTCCAGAAGGACCTGGGCGAGGAGGGCATGCGCCGCTCCGTATTGGTAGTGGCCACCAGTGACCAGCCCGCCATGCTGCGGATGAAGTGTCCCAGCGTGGCCACGGGCATCGCGGAGTACTTCCGGGACCAGGGCTATGACGTACTCCTCATGATGGACTCCCTGACCCGGTTCGCCATGGCCCAGCGGGAAATTGGTCTCGCCATCGGCGAGCCGCCGGTGAGCCGGGGCTATACCCCCTCCATGTACGCGGAAATGCCCAAGCTCCTGGAGCGAAGCGGCAATTTTGATAAAGGCTCCATCACCGGTGTGTACACCGTGCTGGTGGAGGGCGACGACACCAACGAGCCCATCGCGGACACGGTCCGGGGCATCCTGGACGGGCACATTGTCCTCTCCCGGGCCCTGGCCAACAGCAACCACTATCCGGCCATTGACGTGTCCGCCAGCATCTCCCGTCTGATGGTGGAAATCGTCTCCCCGGAGCACCGGCAGCTGGCTTCCCGGCTCCGGGATATTCTCAGCACTTATGAGAAGAACCAGGACCTGGTGGCCATCGGCGCCTACAAGCCGGGGACCAACCGGAACTTGGACTACGCCCTCGGCAAAATCGACGCGGTGAACGCCTTTTTGACCCAGGACATCGACGAGGCCTTTAGCTATGACCAGTGCATTGAAAAGCTGAGGCATATACTGAACTAACCGAACCAAAGGAGAACCACCCCGTGAAGAAATTCAAGTTCGCTTTGGATACCGTCCTTTCTTACAAGGAACAGGTCTTGGAGGTGCTCCAGGGGGAGCACGCCGAGGCCGTGGCCCGGGTCCGGGCCCAGGAGGAGCTGCTGGAAAAGCTCTGGCGGGAATACCGGGACTGCAACGAGGATTACCGGGACCGGGCCCTGGAGGGGATGCCGGTGACGGAGGCGCTGATGTATCAAAGCGCCCTCCGGGCGGCGGAGCAGGAGATTCAGCGGGAGACAAAGCACCTGGAAGAGCTGGAGGCCGAGGCGGAGAAGCGCCGGGAGGCCATGGTGGAGGCGAAAAAGGAGACCTCCTCCATCGAAAAGCTCAAGGAGAAGAAGCTGGAGGCCTACCACAAGGAGGAGGCCAAGAGCGAGGAGCTGTTCATCGAGGAGTTCGTCAGCTCCACCCGGGCCCACGCGGCCTCGTAAATTCGTTCTGAATGGTGGAATGCACCGTTTGGAAATAGAAATCTTATGATGACAAGGAGGTGAATGAGCAAATGGAACAGTTGATCAACAACATGCTGGCAAACGCGCAGCTTCCCCAGATGCCCACGGCGGCCAAGAAGGGCGATGCCTCTTCCCAGAAGGATGGCTTCCAAAAGCTGCTGGAGCAAAAGCAAAGCGACGGCGCACAGCCTTCCAAGCCGGAGAAAACGGACACTCCCCAAAAGCCCCAGGACGCCCAGGACGCGCAAAAGCCCCAGGAGTCCGGCGAGACCCAGGAGACCCCGGTTGTCTCGGAGGATGGCAAGACCCTGGAGGATCAGATGGCCCTGGCGGCCATGCTGATGATGCAAAATCCAGTGGTGCCGGTGGAACAGGTTTTAACGCCGGAGGTTCAGGCGGAGGTTGCCGCCGATGAGCTGGCCCCCATAGCGGCGGAAGTCATCCTGACGCCGGAGGCCGAAACCCAGGGCTTTGCCCCGGAGGCGGAGGCGGAAGCGCCCGAGACCCTGGTGGAGGGCGGCGAGAGCCAGACGGTGGACCAAACCCTGGTGGAGGAGCTTCCCCAGACCATTGAGGCCCCGGAGGCCGCTCAGGATACGGAGGGGCGGACCGTGGAGGTCAAGGTGGAAACCGGAAACGCCGAGGTCCAGGAGACCGAGGGCGACGGCACGGAGGAGACCCCCGAATTCCAGGGCATGGAAACCGAGACCCACGTCTTTGAGGATGTGAAGGCCGTCCCCGTGAAGGTGGGCGAGGCCCCCAAGGCCCCGGAGACCGAAAAGCCCCTGGATGAGCAGATCGGACCCAGACTGACGGAGGCCCTGCGCAACGGCGAGACCCGGGTGGAGCTCCAGCTGACCCCGGAGAACCTGGGCAAGGTCACCGTGGAGATGACCTGGAGCAAGGACGGCGGTCTGGTGGTGCAGCTGCACGCCGAGAACCGGGAGACCCGGAACCTGCTGACCAAGAACACCGCAGGACTGGAGCAGCTGCTTGGCCGGGAGACCCAACAGGAGGTCCGAGTGGAAGTCCCCCGTCAGGAGGAAAGCCAGCGGGAGGACCTTTACGAGCAGCAGCAGGAACAGCACCGGCGGCATCAGCAGGAGCAGCGCCGGAAGCAGGAGAGCGGCGAGGATTTCCTCCAGCAGCTCCGGCTGGGCCTGATTCCCCTGGACGGGGAGTAATCCTTACGGAAAGGAAGTGAATCGATGAGCGATTTAGGCGTTGATATCGGCAGCCTGTATGGAACAAAAACGGTAGGAGACAAGGAAGTCACCATTGCCAAAAAGGGCAGCAACTCCGACCTGGATATGCTGGACTTCATCACCTTGATGATTGCCCAAATGAGCAACCAGGGCATTGACGACACCATGGATACCTCGGAAATGCTGAACCAGATGGTACAGATGCAGATGATCCAGTCCATGGTCAACATGACAGACGCCACGACCATGAATTACGCCGCCTCTCTGGTGGGCAAGGGAGTCACCGTGGGCAAGCTGGGGGAGGACGGCAAGCTCAAGGAGATCTACGGCGAAGTGACCGCCACGGGCACCATGAACGGCCAGCAGGTCATCTTCATCGGCGACGAGTATTACTACCTCAGCGAAATCATGGCTGTCGGCAAGCTGCCGCCTCCCAAGGAAGAGGACGAGGATGGCGACAAAGACGACGACAAAACAGACGGCGTTGAAAAGCCCGGAGATACCCAGAAACCTGGCGACACGCAAAAGCCCGGGGATACCGAAAAACCCAACGACA
>CATOKC010000001.1 GCA_951800675.1 uncultured Oscillibacter sp. | reverse complement strand
AGGACCCCAACGGCATCCCCAACAACCTGGTGCCCTATATCGCCAAGGTGGCCGTAGGCGAGCTGGAAAAGGTCCACGTCTACGGAAACGACTACAACACCCCCGACGGCACCGGCGTCCGGGACTATATCCACGTGGTCGACCTGGCCAAGGGCCATGTGGCCGCCCTGAAAAAGCTGGAGACCAAGTGCGGCCTCTTCATCTGCAACCTGGGCACCGGCAACGGCTACAGCGTTCTGGACGTGCTCCACGCCTATGAAAAGGCCTGCGGCAAGACCCTGCCCCACGTCATCGACCCCCGCCGCCCCGGCGACATCGCCACCTGCTACGCCGACCCCAAGAAGGCCCGGGAAGAGTTGGGCTGGACCGCGGAGCTGGGCATCGAGGAGATGTGCGCTTCCTCCTGGAAGTGGCAGTCTATGAATCCCAACGGCTACAAAGGATAAAAAAGGAAAAGGGAGAGGGAGCATGAAAAAGCCAGTCCTGGTCATTATGGCCGCCGGCATGGGCAGCCGGTACGGCGGCCTCAAGCAGCTGGACCCCGTGGGGAACCACGGCCAGCTTATCATCGACTACTCCATCTACGACGCCCGCCGGGCGGGCTTTGAGACGGTGGTCTTCGTCATCAAGCCCGAGATCGAGGAGGATTTCAAGCGCTGCATCGGCGACCGGGTATCCAAGTCCATGGACGTCCGCTACGCCTACCAGCTCAAGGAGGACCTGCCGGAGGGCTACTCCGTTCCGGAGGAGCGCCGGAAGCCCTGGGGCACCGCCCACGCCGCCCTGGCCGCCCGGAACGTGGTGGACGGCCCCTTCGCCGTCATCAACGCCGACGACTACTACGGCCCGGAGGCCTTCCGGGAGATCTACGGCTACCTCGCCACTCATGAGGACGGGGCGCTCTATGAATACGTCATGGTGGGATACCTTCTGAAAAACACCGTCACGGAAAACGGCACCGTGGCCCGGGGCGTTTGCGAGGAGACGGCGGACAACTTCCTCACCCGAGTTACCGAGCGGACCAAGATCGAAAAGGGCGAGCCCCCCCGCTATACCGAGGACGACGGGCGGACCTGGACGGAGCTGCCGGGAGACACCATCGTCTCCATGAACATGTGGGGCTTCACCCACAGCTTCCTGGACGAGGCCTGGAAGCGCTTCCCCGCCTTCCTGGACAAGGCCCTGGCGGAGAACCCCGCCAAGGCGGAGTACTTCCTGCCCACCGTGGTCAGCCAGCTCATCGACGAGGGCAAGGCCCGGGTCAAGGTCCTGCGGAGCGAGGACAAGTGGTACGGCGTCACCTACCGGGAGGATAAGCCCACCGTGGTGAGCGCCATCGCCGAAAAGACAGCATCCGGTCTTTACCCCGACCGGCTTTGGGAGGGTTAAGATGAACGCCGCGGAAGAGAGATTGCAGGAAGTCCTGGCCGCCTTTGACTTCGGGGCTCCCGTGGTGGGCGCCCTGCGGTACGGCCAGGGGCATATCAACGACACCTTCGTGGTCCACACCCAGCCGGAGGACCGCTGCTGCCGCCGCTTCATCCTCCAGCGGATGAGCGCCGCCGCCTTCAAGCACCCCGACGAGCTGATGGAGAACATCATCGGCGTCACCGAGTACCTGGGCCGGGAGATCGCGAAGCACGGCGGTGACCGGAGCCGGGAGGCCATGGAGGTCCTCCGCCCCCGGAACGGCGAGCCCTTCTATACCGACAAAAACGGCGGCGCCTGGCGGGTCTATCCCTTTGTGGAGCGCACCGTCTGCTATCAGTCGGCGGAATCATCGGAGCTCTTCGCCGCCTCCGGCCGGGCCTTCGGCCGCTTCCAGCGGCTGCTGGGCGGCTATCCAGCGGAGACCCTTCACGAGACCATTCCCAACTTCCACAACACCGAGGACCGGCTTCAAAAGTTCAAGGCCGCCCTGGCGGCGGACCCCCTGGGCCGGGCCAAGGACTGCGGGCCGGAGATTCAATTTGTGCTGGACCGGGAGTCGGATTGCTCCGTGGCCCTGAACGCCATGCGGGAGGGGAAGCTCCCCCTCCGGGTCACCCACAACGACACAAAGCTGAACAACGTCCTGATGGATGAGGAAACCCAAGAGGGCATCTGCATCATCGACCTGGACACCGTTATGCCGGGACTGGTCATCTACGACTTTGGCGACTCCATCCGCTTCGGGGCCAACCACTCCGCCGAGGACGAGACGGACCTCAGCAAGGTCAACCTGGACACAGACCTCTTCTCCGTCTACACCGCCGCCTTCCTGGAGGGCACGGGGGGCTCCCTCTCCAACGAGGAGATCGCCTACCTCCCCTGGGGCGCCAAGCTGATGACTTTGGAGTGCGGCATCCGCTTCCTCACGGACTATCTGGACGGCGACCACTACTTCCATATCAGCCGAGAAGCCCAGAACCTGGACCGCTGCCGCACCCAGTTTAAGCTGGTGGCAGACATGGAGGCCCGTTGGGCGGAATTGGAGGCCATTGTACGGCAGTATCAAACATGAACATACTCTTCGACGCGGAGCGGCTGCGCAAGCTGATCGCCAATCTGAACATTCTCACCGGCGTGCCCGCCAACATTCTGGATTTATCGGGCCGGGACATCAACCTCTTCCGGGGTCACCCGCCCTTCTGCCGGGCCATCAACGACCTGCCCGAGGGCCATGAGCGCTGCGTAGCTTGCGACCAGTGCAAAATTCAGCACTATCAGGCAGAAAGCGGCTTTCAGCACTACCGCTGCCACGCCGGCATCTGCGAGGCCGTCATGCCCCTTTACAGCAAGCAAAATCCCGTGGCCTACCTTGCTGTGGGCTGCTATCTGGACGACACCCCTATCGAGGAGCAATGGCAGCGCACCCGCTCCCTTCTAGACTGGTGGCCTGACGGCCCTGACGCTCTAAAGGACGCCTTCTACCAGTTCCGCCGGTACTCCAAGGCGGAAATCCAGGCTTACACCGAAACCCTGGAAGCCCTGTCCGCCTACATCCAGCTCAAGGGCATGATCCTGACGGCGGAGCAAACGGACCTCCAGAAGCTGGAGCTGTATTTGGAGCAACACTATATGGAAAAGCTCTCCCTGGAATCCATCTCCCAGCAGCTCCACATCGGCCGGACAAAGCTCTGCTCGCTAGCTAAGGAGCTCTCCGGGGGCCGCACCCTCTCCTATTTAATTGCCCAGCGGCGGATTGAGGCCGCCAAGCGGCTGCTGCTTCAGAGCAGCATGCCCATCTCCACCGTGGGCGAAAAGGTTGGAATCAGCGACTACAACTACTTTTCCAAGGTCTTTCGCTCCGCCACCGGCATGACGCCCAGCGCCTTCCGGAAAAACCGTCTGGACGCCGCGGCGGCAGCCTCCACTTTCAGTTAATCGTTTGCGGAAATCGTACGAGCTTTCGTGGTTCGTACGATTTTTCTATAAACTGTACGAAGCCCCCTATTATTTACAAATTCTACAAGTATAATATTTATATGAGGGCGGCGTTTGTGAATTTTTCATATCGCACCCTCACATGTGTATTCCACACATGAAAAAACAACATAGAGGAGAATGACGATGAAAAAGTTTCTTGCCACGTTACTTACACTCGTAATGGTCCTGTCTCTGGCCGCCTGCGGCGGCGGCAATGGCGGCGAGACCACTCCCCCGCCCGCCGACACTAATAACGAAACCGAGGCTCCCCCCGCCGATACTGGCTCCGGGGAAAAGACCGCCATCAAGGTCATCGCCGCCGAGTACGGCCAGAACACCAAACAGTGGTGGGCCGACTTCGTGACCGAGTTCAACGGAAGCCATGACAACATTGAGCTAACCGTGGAAACAGTGTCCTGGAACGACATCTACACGGTAGTCAACACCCGGGTCGCCAACAACGACGCCCCGGACATCCTGAACATCGACGTGTTCGCGGACTATGTGGCCGACGATCTGCTCCTACCCATTCAGGACTGCGTTTCCGACGAGACCTACGCCAAGTTCTATGACGCCTTCCTGGAGCAGTCCAACATTGATGGCACCATCTGGGCCATCCCCGACCTGGCCTCCGCCCGCGCCATGTACTACAACACGGACATTCTGGAAGCCGCCGGCGTGGAAGTCCCCACCACTTGGGATGAGCTGAAAACCGCCTGCGAGAAGATCAAGGCCTATGACTCCAGCATCTATCCCTGGGGCATCGACATGACCACCGACGAGGGTCAGGCCGCCTTTGCCTACTACATCTGGAATAACGGAAGCGACTTCACCGACGCCTCCGGAAACTGGACCCTGAACGCGGACGCCAACGTGGAAGCCATCGAATACGCCATCGGGCTGGTCAAGGACGGCCTGACCAACACCGATCCCGCCAACGAGACCCGCTATGCCCTGCAGGACCTGTTCGGCGCGGGCAAGCTGGCCATGATGATCGGGCCCAACTCCATCCCGACTTACATCGCCGACAACTATGCCAAAGCCGATACCCCGGAGGAAGAGCAGATCAGCTACGCCTTCGCGGCCATCCCGACCAACGGCGGAAACGCCTCTGTCTCCGCCGGCGTCATGGACCGTTTCATGGTCTTTGACAACGAGGATTCCGACGAAAAGATCGAGGCCATCAAGGAGTTCTTCGACTTCTTCTATGAGGACAGCCGCTACTCCGACTGGGTGCTGATGGAAGGCTTCCTGCCCGCCACCTCCGCCGGCGGCGAGATCGTGGCCAAGGCCGACGAGAGCATGGCTCCCTGGGTCGAGATCGTGGGCTCCTGCAAGTTCTATCCCACCGCCAAGGCCGAGTGGGCCGATGTGAAGCAGGGCGTCATCGACGTGGAGCAGCAGGCTCTGCTGGGCGGCAACGTCAAGGAGCTGCTGGACAATCTCCAGGCCACCATCGCCGGCTAAGATTCCTTCCCCTTCCAACGCTTGAAGCTAATCACCGCGGGGGCCGGGCCGTAGCGGCCGGGCCCCCTTTCTCTTCCAGCCGTTCTCAAAGCGCGCCGATTCCGCCGGGTTTTGACAGCGGCCGGAAGGACGCTCTGATTCTGAACTATAGGGAGGTGTCCCCGTGAGTACAAAGACCCCTGCCGCCCCCGCGGAGGCCCAGGAGCTGGCCAAGAAGGCCCCCCGTCCCTCCGGGAGCAAGAAGCTCTTCCGCAAGGTCGAGCCCTACATCTGGATCGCCCCCAGCATCATCCTCATGGCCATCTTCATCGTGACCCCCATCGTCAAGGTCTTCCAGCTCTCCATGAGCAAGGTGACCCGGGCGGGCCTGGTCAAGGGCTACAACAACTTTGAAAACTTCTCCAAGGTTCTCAAGAGCCCCGCTTTCGCCCTGGTACTGAAAAACACCATCGTCTGGACCATCGCCGTGGTAGTCATCTCCACTGTGCTGGGCTTCATGCTGGCTCTGGTGCTGAACAACAAATTCCGGGGCCGGAAGGTGGTCCGGGCCATTGTGGTATTCCCCTGGGCCACTACGCTGGTCATCCAGGCCAGTGCCTGGAACTTCATCATCAACAAGGACTATGGTACTCTGAACACCCTGCTGATGAAGCTCGGCTTCATCAGCGCCCCGGTGAACTGGACGCCTACTCCGGGGGCCTACTTCGCTTGGGAGATTGCCTGCGGCATCTTTGTCACCATTCCCTTTGTCACCTTCTGTGTGCTTTCCGGCCTCCAGAGCATCGACGCGTCCTACTACGAGGCCGCCACCGTGGACGGGGCCGGGTATTTCCAGAAGCTCTTCAGCATCACCCTGCCCCTGGTGAAGTCCTCCCTGACGGTAGCCACGGTGCTGAACATCATCTATGTGTTCAATTCCTTCCCCATCATCTGGACCATGACCAAGGGCGACCCGGCCAACCACACGGACACTCTGGTCACCTACCTCTACAAGTTGGCCTTCTACAACGGCAAGCAGGGCGAGGCCTCCGCCGTCTCGGTCATCGGCTTCCTCATCCTGCTGGTCTGCGCCAGCGTCTACATGATCTACACCCTGCGGAAAGGAGATGACGATTTATGAGTCAGCCTGCCAACGCCGTGAAAAAGTCCATCTCCGTGAAGAAAACGATTCTGCGCGTCCTGCTCTACTTCGTCGTCCTGGACGTGTGCGTCATCACTCTGTACCCCTACTTCGCCATGCTGTGCACCGCCCTGAAAAACCGGGTGGAGATTTTCTCCGGCGACAACATTCTGCCGATGACTGCCTTGTGGTCCAACTTCATCGACATCTGGAGCCGGGCCCCCATGGCCAAGTACATGCTGAACTCCGTCCTCATCGCCGGCGGGTCCACCATCATCGCCATGCTCTGCGGCATCCCGGCGGCCTACGCCCTGGCCCGGATGAAGTTCAAGGGGCAGACCGCTTTCCTGGGCTTCGTCATCGTCTCCCAGATGTTTGCCCCGGTGGTGCTGCTCATCGGCATTTACCAGGTCATGCAGCGCCTGGGCCTGACGGACAACATCCTGGGTCTAATCTTCATCAACGCCGCCTTCAATCAGGCGTTCACCATCTGGCTGCTCCGTGGCACCTTTATGGGCATCTCCGCGGAGATGGAGCAAGCCGCCACCATCGACGGCTGCACCCGGGTCCAGTCTATGATGAAGGTGCTGCTCCCTGTGGCGGCCCCGGGCATCGTCACTACGCTGATCTTCATTTTTATCAACGCCTGGAACGAGTACACCGTGGCCCTGTGCCTCATCTCCACCGACACCTACAAGCCCCTGACGGTGGGTATTAACACCTTCAACGGGTATAATATGATTGAGTGGCAATACCTGTTTGCCGCCTCCATCTTCGCCATCATTCCCGTGGTCATCCTGTTCATGTGCATTGAGAAGAACCTGGTCAGCGGCCTCGCCTCCGGCGGAGTAAAGGGCTGATAATTTCCTGAAAGAAAGTATCCAAAGAACTTTCATACGCTCTGATAGTCTGGCAATCCACCTGGCCGGAGCGACGGCAACGAAGATATCTTTATGCGGAAACTGGAAAGGAGAAATGCCATTATGAGAATCTTTATCGAGAAGGACTACGACGCCATGAGCCGCCGGATGGCTCAGATCATCGCGGCGGAAATCACCCACAACCCCGCCTGTGTGCTGGGTCTGGCCACCGGCTCCACCCCCGAGGGGGCCTACAAGTATCTGGTGGACTGGCACAAGCAGGGCTGCCTGAGCTTCAAGGATGTGCTCTCCGTCAACCTGGACGAGTACGTGGGCCTGGCTCCCACCCATGACCAGAGCTATCGCTACTTCATGCAGAGCAACCTCTTCGGCCATGTGGACATCGTCCCCGAGAACACCCGGGTGCCCGACGGGTTGACCAAAGACCCCGCGGCTTTCTGCGCGGAGTACGACGCTTATATCCGCTCTCTGGGCTACGTGGACCTCCAGCTCCTGGGCATCGGCCGGAACGGCCACATCGGCTTCAACGAGCCCGGTGACTGCTTCGTCAAGGAGACCCACGTGGTAGACCTGGCGGAAAGCACCATCGACGCCAACGCCCGCTTCTTCGCCACCCGGGACGACGTGCCCAAGCAGGCCATCAGCATGGGCATCGGGGCCATCATGGGGGCCAAAAAGGTCCTCCTGGCCGCCAGCGGCGCGGAGAAGGCCGACGCCATCCTGGGCTCCATCCGCGGAGCCATCACGCCCCATTGCCCCGGTTCTGTTCTCCAGCTCCACCCCAACGTGGTGGTCGTGGTGGACGAGGCCGCCGGAAGCAAGCTGAAAGCCGCCGGGGTAAGCGTATGCGGATAACCGGCGGACAGGTCTTTGACCTGGAACAGGGCTTTATCGCTCGGGATATCTGCACCGACGGCGCCCTGATTTCCAGCGCCAGCGGCGACGAAACGGTCCTGGACGCCTCCGGCTGCTATGTCATCCCCGGTCTGGTGGACGTGCATTTCCACGGCGCGGTGGGCGAGGATTTCAGCGACGCCACGGCGGAGGGTCTGCAAAAAATCGCGGACTACGAGCTGTCCCAGGGCGTCACCTATATTTGCCCGGCGGGCATGACCCTGCCGGAGGACCAGCTGACCGCCATCTGCAAAACCACCGCCGCCCATCGCAAGCAAAATTCCGGCGGCGCGGAGGTGGTGGGGGCGCACCTGGAGGGTCCCTTCCTCTGCATGGCCAAGAAGGGCGCGCAGAACGGCGCGTTCCTCCACGACCCCGACGTCCCCATGCTCAAACGCCTCCAGGAGGCGGCGGAGGGCTGCGTGAAGCTGGTCACCGTGGCTCCCGAGCAGCCCGGCTCCACCGCGTTCATCAAGGCGGCAAAGGACCTGGGGGTCCATGTCTCCGTGGGGCACACCGTGGCGGACTACGAGACGGCCAAAACCGCCTTTGAGGCGGGGGCGGACCACGCCACCCACCTCTATAACGCCATGCCGCCCCTGGCTCACCGGGACCCCGGCGTCATCGGCGCGGCCTACGAGGTGCCCTCCGTCATGCCGGAATTGATCTGCGACGGCATCCACATCCATCCGGCGGTGGTGCGCCTCACCTTTGGCCTGTTTGGAAAAGAGCGGATGATCATCATCTCCGATTCCCTCCGGGCCACGGGCATGCCCGACGGCGAGTATCCCTTCGGCGGGCAGATGATCGAGGTTCACGGCAACCGGGCCACCATCCTGCACCACCCGGAGACCCTGGCGGGCTCCGTCACCAGCCTCATGGGCTGCCTGCGCCAGGCCATCGCCTTCGGCATTCCGGCGGCGGACGCGGTGCGGGCCTGCACCTACAACCCCGCCCGCTCCATCGGCATCGAGGACCGGACGGGCACCCTGGACGCGGGCAAGGAGGCCAGCATCGTCCTGCTGGACCAAAAGGACCTGTCCATCCGCAAGATTCTTTTCAAGGGCCAGGCCGTCACGGCCTGAGTCCCGGGCTCAACGTTGGACTTGGCGGGATACCCGCCTTTCCATAAAATCAACGGGCCGGGCGGCGACTCCATTTCCATCGTCCCCGGCACCAACAAAAAAGGAGGAATCCCCCGCTTTCACTTGCGGTGCGGCAGTGTGGAGACCTGCCGTAATGCCCGCGGGAACGCGCTTCCCGGGGCGAGGCGGAGACGGCGGAGGCCGCTTCGTCAAAGTGAGTACGCTATGGCAACTCTGAACCTCAAGAGCATCAAGAAGATCTACCCCCACAGCGGAGACCAGAAGAAATCCAAGAAAAAGGCGGCGGACCCGGAAAAGAAGGTCAATCTCCAGGTGACGGACAAGGGCGTCGTGGCGGTGCAGGAGTTCAACCTGGACATCGCGGACAAGGAGTTCATCGTCCTGGTCGGCCCCTCCGGCTGCGGCAAGTCCACCACCCTGCGCATGGTCGCCGGTCTGGAGGAGATCAGCGAGGGCGAGCTGTACATTGACGGCCAGCTCATGAACGACGTGGAGCCCAAAAACCGGGACATCGCCATGGTCTTCCAGAGCTACGCCCTCTATCCCCATATGACGGTATATGAGAACATGGCCTTCCCCCTGAAGCTTCGCAAGGTGCCCAAGGATGAGATCGACAAGCGGGTCAAGGAAGCCGCGGAAATCCTGGACATCACCCAGTACCTGGACCGCAAGCCCAAGGCCCTTTCCGGCGGCCAGCGCCAGCGGGTGGCCATCGGCCGCGCTATCGTCCGGGAGCCCAAGGTGCTGCTGATGGACGAACCCCTCTCCAACCTGGACGCCAAGCTCCGCAACCAGATGCGGGCGGAGATCATCAAGCTCCGGCAGAAAATCAACACCACCTTCATGTACGTCACCCACGACCAGACCGAGGCCATGACCCTGGGCGATCGAATTGTCATTATGAAGGATGGCTTTATCCAGCAGATCGGCACTCCCCAGCAGGTCTTTGACCATCCCGCCAACCTCTTCGTGGCCGGCTTCATCGGCACGCCGCAGATGAACTTCTTCGACGCCAAGCTCCTGAAGGAGGACGGCAAATACAGCGTCTCTGTAGGCGGCATGAAGGTGGAGCTCTCCGACGTGAAGCAAAAGGCTCTGGCCGCCAAGAACGTGGGCTCTCAGGCCATCACTCTGGGCGTCCGCCCCAGCCACATCACCCTGGGCGACGGGGCCAACACCCTGACCGCCACGGTGGACGTCAGCGAAATGATGGGCAGCGAGGTCCATCTCCACGCCAACGCCGAGGGCCGGGACGTGGTGGTCATCGTGCCCACCCTGGACCTCTCCAGCGTCAGCTTCGCCCCCGGCGCCGCCATTCATCTCAGCTTCGACGGCAACGTGTGCCACCTCTTCGACAGCGAGGGCAAGAACCTGGAGTTCTAAGCCTTTCCATAGACCCCAAAGCCGGTACGGAATGAATCCGTACCGGCTTTTCTCGCTATGCCCGGAGTTTTTTTGCAAAAAGGTTGATTTTCCCAGCTGTTTCCTGTAAACTGAACCAGTCCCAACATTCTGACAACAGGAGGCGCTCTATGAAGCAGCTGTTTCTTCTGGCCGCCGTCATCTGCTTCGGCATGGCCATCCTCAAATTCTACTCCGCCCGGATGAACCGCTCCGGCTCCACCGCCGGGTCCCAGTCCGCCCAAAAGGCCTGGGCCACCATCACCGCCCAAGCGGCCAAGGAACGTCTGGACGCCAGCGAGGACGTGATTCTCCTGGACGTGCGGACGCAGGAGGAGTTTGACGGGGGCCACATCCCCGGCGCGGTGTGCTTTCCCAACGAGGACATCCTGCCGGAGTTCCCGCTCCCCTTTGAGAAGGACACGGAAATTCTGGTGTACTGCCGCTCCGGCCGCCGCAGCGCGGAGGCAGCGGAGAAGCTGGCGGAGATGGGCTGTACCAATGTGGCCGACTTCGGCGGCATTCAGGACTGGCCCTATGAGACCACGACAGACTAAACGAAAAGCCACGCCTCCCGGCGTGGCTCTTCTTTCGGGTTCAGTCCTCCGGTACGGCGTAGATGCCGTAGACAAAGCAGTTGTTGTCGACAAAGTAACCATTGCCCAACTCCTCCTGGCTCACCAGCTCCGGCAAAACCGTCATGGAGTTGTCCTCCGCAAACTCCACCTTCAACGCGCCGCTGTGAAGGCGGTAGCTTTGGGCCTTCTCCGTCCCGTCGGAGGAAATCACGGTCACCGTCAGCGTTCCGCCGTCAAAATAGTCCGCGTCCATCTGGGCCTCGGTGGTCATGCCCAGTCCGGTGTTGACGGCCATGTCCTCCGGCGGAACCCAGAAGCCATAGCTGGTCTCCGGGTCATAGTCCTCCTGGACACTCTGTCCCAGGGCGGTCATCTCCGGCATATACCAGGTCCCATCGTCCCGCTGGCTAATGGCGGCGGGGACCAAACTGCCCTCGGCCATAGCCTGACGGTATCCCCCCATCTGTTCCTCTGTCAGGTTATCCCGGATTTGATAGCGGTACAGCCCGCCCCGGTCGATGGAGAGGCGCACCTGGGCGATGTTCTCCCCAGTAATCTGGAACAGGCACCCGGTGAAGTCGCCGAATTCCGGTGTGGTGCAGCCCTCGCCCACCGAGAACGCGATGCTGCCGTCCGGCGCGGGACCGTAGGTCGTATCGGTTCCGGCGGCATAGGCCGTCAGGCCGAAGGTGGGGACCAGTACCTGGGCTGGGGTCCCCGCGTCGGCCGGGTCCGCGTTTCCGGCTGGGCCGGAGACCCCGGGCTCCACAGCAGGCGCGGGCCGGAGGGAGAAGCCCCCCAGCAGCAGCGCCAGGGCGCAGACGGCGCAGACAGCCGTCCGCAGGAAGGGCCGGCCCCAGCCCCGCTTTTTCTGCCGGGAAGCGACCTCCGGCTCTGCCATCGCCGCCCGGCGGCGGGCCTCAAAAATCACCCGGTCATTCAGCCCGGCGGGGGTATGGATTGCTTCTGTCAGCTTTTGATAGCGATTCTCCATCGTCAAAACCTCCCAATACTGTTCTCAGCTCCGCCCTGGCCCGGCGGAGGCGGCTTCGCACCGTGGCCGCCGGGACGCCCAGCAGAGTCCCAATCTCACCGCTTTCATAGCCCTCGCCATAGAAGAGGTGGACCGCCGTCCTCAGCTTTTCCGGCAGGCGTGCTACGGCATCCCACAGCTCTTCCGCCGCCGCGTCCGCAGACCCGGCCATGTCCGGCACCTCCTCCAGGGACAGCGCACCCCGCCGCCGCCGGAGCCGTCCCAGATCGGCACAGCGGTTCAGCGCCGTCCGGATCAGCCAGGCCTTCAAGCGCTCTCCGTCCCAGTGGCCGGATCGCTGCTCCAGCAGGCGGAGAAACACGTCCTGATAGACGTCCTCCGCGTCGGCGGTGTTTTGCAGACGGCACAGGGCCAGGCGGTACACCGTGTCGCCGTGAGTTTTCATGGCATTGCTCAATTCCTGTTCCGTCAAGGCAATGCCTCCTTTCCTTCGTCTGAAAAGCGCCTTTCACTGATAACACGTTTGGCAGAGCCCTTCTGTTCACTCCCGCAAAAATTTTTTACCGAAAAAGGCGGACGCAACGCGTCCGCCTTCCCATTTCTTCTCTTGCTCCCGCCGCCTTATACGTTAAAGCGGAAGTACACCATGTCGCCGTCCTGAACCACGTATTCCTTGCCCTCGCTGCGGAGCAAGCCCTTTTCCTTGGCGGCGGCCACGCTGCCGCATTTCATCATATCCTCGTAGGCAATGACCTCCGCCCGGATGAAGCCCCTCTCAATATCCGTGTGAATTTTCCCGGCGGCCCGCGGGGCCTTGGTGCCCCTTTTGATGGTCCAGGCCCGGCACTCATCCTTGCCGTAGGTCAGGAAGGAAATCAGGCCCAGCAGGGCATAGGAGCACTTGATCAGCCGGTCCAGGCCGGACTCCTTCACCCCCAGCTCCTCCAAAAACATCTGGCGTTCCTCGCCCTCCAGCTCGGCCACGTCCTGCTCCAGCTTGGCGCAGATGGGGAGCACCTGGGCGCCCTCCGCCTCAGCGACCTTGCGGACCTTCTGGAAGTATTCGTTGCCCTCCAGGTTTGTAAAGCCCTCCTCGTCGGTATTGGCGGCGTAAATGATGGGCTTGAGGGTGAGCAGATCGGAGGTCGCCACCAGCGCCCTGTCCTCGTCAGAGCAGTCAAAGGTCCGGGCGGATTTCCCGGCGTCCAGATGCTTGGCCAGGGCCTGAAAAACCTCCACCTCGTGGAAAAACTTCTTGTCTCCCTTGGCGGCCTTCTGGGCCTTCTCCACCCGGCGGTTCACCATCTCCAGGTCCGCCATGATCAGCTCCAGGTCAATGGCCTCCATGTCTCCCAGGGGGTCCACCGGCACGTTGGTTCCGGCGTCCGCCACCACGTGCATGATGTTTTCATCATCGAAGCAGCGGACCACATGGATGATGGCGTCGGTCTCCCGGATGTTGGCCAGGAACTTGTTCCCCAGGCCCGCTCCCTTGCTGGCGCCCTTCACCAATCCCGCGATGTCCACGAACTCAATGACCGCCGGGGTTTTCTTGTCCGGCTCGTACATCTCCGCCAGTTTATCCAGCCGTTCGTCAGGAACGGCCACCATGCCCACGTTGGGGTCGATGGTGCAGAAGGGATAGTTGGCGCTTTCCGCGCCGGCGTTGGTAATCGCGTTGAACAGAGTGGACTTTCCCACGTTGGGAAGTCCTACAATGCCTAATTTCATTGCTTTTCTACCTCCTGATTTTCAAGGGTTTCACCACATTCATTTGTACCATTTTGTCATGGAGCTTTGGCGTAACCAGGCTCCGCTGTTGAACAGCCTTCACCAGCAAGATATTCCTCACATAAACATAGCGACCCATTCCATGGCGCGAAGCCCAGTTTCCCAAAGCAGCGCCTACGGCTCGTCGTCATATTCGCTTCTTACAGCTTTAAGGAACTTTTTTGTTCAGCCTATAAGCCTGAACTCCTTTCTCTCGTTCCACAGAGCAAAAACCCAATATAGTGATTTATTATAGCATAGAGCTCCAAGTTTCTCAATACCTATTCGGCAGTTATATTACCGGCGGCGTATGCCATCCAACAGACCGGGGCATCTCCCACCAGCTCTGTCCACAGCACCTCTTAGGGCCGGGGCTTCCCGGGCTTCTCCCAGGTGTATTCTCCCATGGGGCTCGTGACCCGCTCCGGGCGGTCCAGGTTGGCAAGCAGCAGGTCCAACGTATTCCGCGGGCCGGATAGATCGTGAATGAGATAGGCGGGGGTGACGCTGCCCAGGAAGCTGTCCTTGGGATACTTCTTCCCATCCACGTCCATGTAGGCCCAGCGGTCCGCGACGTGAAACTCCACCGTCTTTTTGTCCTCCCGTATCCAGGCCATGAGGAAGCGTTCGCCATCCCGCCGGAGGACGATGTGCCTCCGCATTCCCCTTGTCCTTCCCCAGGTAAAGCGGAGCGCATGGCCGCCGCCCGCCATGAACTTCACATGATTGGGCCAGCTGATTTGGGAGAAAATCTTCTCCAGGTGCCGCCGGATGGTGAAGAAGTGGCCGTGGAGTACGTTTGGAAACAGGCGGCTCTGCCGGAAGGGGGCAAGCATTGGGACGCTTTTCTCCTTGCCGTAGTTCTCCGGCTTTTCCAGGAGGGCAAAGCTCTCGGCGCAGAAGTCGTCAAAGCAGAGGCAGACATAACGGCCGCCACCTTTCATCAGCACCAGGGAGCGCCTCGTCCACCGGAAAGGCGCACTTCCAGGACCACTCCATCCGCTCCACCCGGCCTGTTGAAAAGAGGGTCAGCAGCTCCTCCAGCTTCTCCCGAGTTACGGCCTCTCCGTTAAGCTCCACCGGGGTGCTCCACAGGGGTGGGATATCCTCGTCCTTGCCGCGGACGGCGTAGTCCTACTTGGCGTAGACCGATTCCGGCAGGACCTCCAGCGCCTCCAGGGGAAAGCCCTTGGGGTGGAGCTGATCGTCCAGGAGCCGTTTTACCAGGTCCTTGGCGGTCTCGGCATCCTCGATCTCGTGGAACTCTCCCCCCTCTATCAACTTCTGACCATAGGGCGTTTGCTGGAACAGGGCCAGCACCCGGTCCCGCTGGAACCAGATACAGACATAGAGAACTTCCGTATTTTCGGCGAAGATTTGATAAGGCAGGAAGCTGACCGGCGGCAGAGACCGGGCCCATTCCGGTTCCCGCGCCTCGTCGTACTGGTTGCAGACGGCGGCGGTGACGGGCAGGAGGCGGAGAAACGTGTCGGAGTTCGGAACCCACTCCATCAGCCGCTCCCAAATGAGGCAAAGGCGGTGTATCGGCTCTCCGTTCCTAAAAAAGCTCTGGTAGCGCAGGTGGAATTGGACAGTAAACTTATCCTTTCCGAGTTTCAGGGTCACGGAGGCCGACTCCGGGGTCTCCTCCCCCTTCACCCCCAGGAATGAACGGCTCCACTCCGACAGATAGGGCAGCTCCTGGTTTAAATAACCAAGCAGGGCCTGCTGAAAGTCCTCCCGGGAGAAGAAATCGTCCGTCCTTCGGATGTCCTCCTCTGTCGCCTGGGCGTACTAGCCGCGCCTCTTGTAAGTGCTGACCGCGTAATCAGAAAAATCTTTCCGCGGCTTCGCAAAGCTCACCTTCCGCTGCCCCGCCAGCTCCGGCAGACGCTCCAAGGCCAACTCCCTCAGTGGACCGTAGAGAATCTTTGACCGGCCCATGAGGGCGGTTTTCAAGTCCGGCTTTTTCCAGACAATTCGATACAGCTCGTCCGGCAGGCCCTCCCGCCGGAAAAAATGGGTCATCAGACGCAGCCCGGCGGGGTGGCGCTCGTAGTCCATGTCTCCTCGCTGCCGGCACTTATCCGTTATGTATCCCGCGGCGTAATGGCCGATGATCTCGCTACGCTGTCCGATTTTTTGCTCGCTCCAGGCGTCATGCTCCGCCATATAGACCATGCGGAGGTATTCCCGGAAGCTATAAGAAATCGCCAGCTCGTTGCCTCTGGGGGCTTTGGGCGCTTGCGCCCTCTTGGCGATTTCAAAAATGAATTCCTGCCCGTCGAATCGCGCCCACTCCATCATCTGGAATTCACGACTGCGGTTCACCGTAAATTGGTAGACAATGTACAGCCAGCCCATAAACTCCCTGTTAAGCGGATACTCCCCCTCCAGCCGCGCCGTCCGCTCCAGCAGAAAGCCCGCGAACCGGCGTTTCCAGGCCGCCCCCAAGAAGTCCCCGGACGTGAAGTAGTCCATCCACGCCTGGGGATTCTTCCGCCGCTTCCCAGTGTAAAGCGCTAGGAATGCCTTTGCCGCCGGAGGGTCCGCGAAGGGATTTGGTCCCTCGTCAATGATGGCGGGACCGTCTGTAAGGGACCAGCCCTGGTCCTCCGGTTCTTCCGGGCTGGGGGCAGGGCAGGCGCTTCCTCCCCGTCCCCGGCGAAGCTCAGCGCCGCCTGATAGGCCCGCCGCCGCTGGATGCGGTCACCGCAGTCCATCAGGCTCTTCCAATAGTCAATCAGGCCGGCGGCCATCTCACGCCCCTGTCCGATGGTCTGGGTGTAAAGCCGCAGCGCCCGCTCCAGCAGCAGCTGGTTTCGCTGGTCTCCCTGGGCCGCCAGCTGGATCTGCCGGATGCGCTCCATGGCTCGTTCTTTTCCCTCCTCCGTCAGGTGCGGGTTGGGGTTCAAAATCAGCCGCTCCCTGAAGTCCCCGCCGCTGCTCTGAGCGCTGACGTGGAGAATACCGTCGATGTCGTAGATAAACGTCACCACGGCGGACTGTTCCCCCGCCTAGCCGGGGGGGCACCTGGACCTCCACCTCCCCCAGCTTCAGATTTTCCGAGGCGAAGTAGCTCTCCCCCTGATAGATCTCAAACCGCAGGCCCACGCCCAGGGCCACAATCTCGTCCGGTGACGCGGCCACATGGGGTCCGCGGCCAAAGAGCTCCTCGAGAAAATCCCCGAACACTGTCAGCTGGGCGGAGCCGCCCACTAAAATCACGTCGTTGAGCCTGCCGCCCCGGCCCCGGTCCTTCATGGCCCGGGTGATGACCGCCCGGACCTTCTGGAATATCGGGCCGCAGAGCTGGCGAAGCAGGTCGTTGGTCAAAACGAGGCTGTACCGTGTCTCCCCCTGTTGGAGGGAGATAGACACCGCCGGAACGCTGGAGAGGGCAATTTGGGCCGTCTCCGCCTGCCGCTACAGCGACGCCCGGAGGGAGGGGGCCAGTCCCTCCTCCGAAAGGCCGTTATCCCGGCAGAAGCGGGCCGCGATGACCCAGTCGATGCCGTCTCCGCCCAGGCGGTTGTCCCCGGCGATGGCGGTAATTTCGATGATGTTCTCAAAGCGCTCCACAATACTCACGTCCAGGGTCCCCCCGCCGAAGTCCACAAGCATCAGTTGACAGTCCCCGGTTTTGGCGGCGCGGCGGTGGTAGAGGGCGGCGGTGGCCTCCGGGTGGGTAACCAGCCGCTCCTTGGCCGCCGCGCCCACCAGGACGGTTCCGTTCTCCAGTACGCTGACGACGCTTCCGGTCTTGTACTCCCCCAGCTCGTTGGAAATCAGCTCCGCCCGGAAAAACCGCCCGTGGAGCAGCAATTCCTCATAGGCGCACCGCTCACCGGAGTAATGCTCGTCGTGGTAAGGGCTTACCGAACGTCACGAATATCCGGATTCGGCGCTTCAGCCAGCGCCGCCGGCAGCGCGGCGTTCTTTTCCCGCCAGATGCTCATAGGGTGATCCTCTATAGAAAAGCTGGCTTTATTATAATCCTCCGTTGGGTTTTCGACAATCCCGGTTTTAGAGCAGTTCCCAGAAATAACGAGAAAAAAGGAGCTGGCCGCAAAGCTGCTGGCCTATCTGATGGACGCCGATGCGCAAAAGTCCACCGTTCCCTCCGGCGGCGTGCCCTGCCGCTGCTCCAGCCTCCAGGATGGGGACGTCCTCGCTTCCTGTCCCCAGTATGAAGTGGTCCGCAAGGCCCTGGAGCGCGGCATGTACCGCCCCGTTATCGCCGAGTGGCCCCAGTTCTACACCACCCTTGGCACCGAAATGGACAACATTGTAACGGCGTGAAAACCGCGGATCAGGGTCTGGCCGACACCCAGGCCAGTCTTGAGCGGCTGATGGGCTGACGCCCTTGCCAGGCCAGTGGTTCCTGGGAGGAGTTCTGGCAGGCGCTGCCCGAACGCCTGCCCCGGACTGGGCATCCGCTGCCTGGGCCCATCCCGGGCAAGGGCGGAGGCGGCCAAGCTCCTCCACCAGTGGGGGCGAAGGAGGTTCTCATCCCCCACAACACCGAGGTACTGGCCTACGACGAGGAAAGAATCTACACCTGCCCCATTAAGGCCCGGAACCTTTCCGGCCGGACCGGACGGGGCACTACCTTCGCCGGATATATCACAGAGCGGCAGCGGGCTTGAATAGACGAGGCCCCACTGTACTTGCGCGGCTCTGGTTTCCCTGAAAACGGAAACCCCCGGTCCCTTCCAGGGCTGCCCAAGCCGCCGCCAGGAAGCAAAGCGGACGCCCGCCCGGTGTTTTGCTTTAGGCTTTTTGGTTGTATTCCGAAGGTGAAAAGCCTGTTTGGCGTTTGAAGATGGTAGAGAAGTAAGTCGGGTTTTCATAGCCGCACCGCATAGCGACCTCATAAGTCTTATAGGTTCCGCTTTTCAAAAGCTCTTTGGCGTGGGCGATGCGGACGCTGGTAAGATAGCTGATGAAGGAGCAGTTGGTGCTCTGCTTGAACAGGGCGCTGAAATAATTGGGGGAAATGCCCACCGCGCCGGCAACCCGGTCCAACGTCAAACTGGAATCTGCGTAATGGGTCTCAATATAGACCTTCGCCCGTTCCGCCGCACTTTTGTTGGCGCTTGCATGGTTATTTACAAAATCGCATATCCGCGCCACAAACCGGAACAGCTCTTCCAGCATGTCGTCCAACGTGGCGCAGACCAGAATCTTCTGGTAAGCCGCCAGAGGGTTCTCCAGGATATTTTCAATGGGACAGTTGATGTCCACCAGGAGTTTTGTAATCTCACCATATACCACACTGACCAACATGTGGGTATAGAGGTAAGAGTTATGCCCGGTCTGGCGGATGTCGTTTGCCAGCATTTGAAAATCCTGGAGGATGGTCTTTTTGTCAAACGTGGAAATGGAGCGGATCACACGCCCGACGTTGGGGACGTCCGGCAGCGGATTGACGGCATCGTCCTTCAGCTCTTCCATCTGGACATCCCGGTTGCTTCCCAGCTGAAAGGTATACTTGCTCCCCTGCCGCACAAATTCGTAAGCCGTCTGGCAGTCGGCAAGTCCCCCGTATATGGCGGAGGTTACCGTGGTAAATTCCATCTCCGGCTCAATGAGCCGGAGCCGCCGGATAAAGGAGCGAACAGAGAAACGCAGCTCCTCCGCCTCCCAGCCAGTGAAAAAGAGCAGATACCGCCCACTGAATTCCTCAACAACGGTCAGCTGCATCCGCTCGCCAGCCTTCTCCAGGGACTGCTCCAACTGCTGCGTCATGCTGAACACCGTCTCCTCGTCCATGGTCGCGGTCAAGCTGTCAAAGCGGTCAAGCTGGAGTAACACCAAGCAAAAGGCCCTGGCCCGCCGCATATGCTCCGGCAGATACTGGAACAGCTGCTGGAGGGGCTCCCGCCCGGTTATGCACCGCAAAAGCCGCCACTTGAACTGATACTCGTCCGCGCATTGCAGGCGGCTGCGCATTTCCGCCAGCTCACTTTTGTGGCACCGGATGCCGTTCAGCTCTTGAACAATGTGCCGCAGAATGCGGCACAGGTCGGAAATATCAATCGGTTTCAGAAGAAAGTCCGATACGCCAAAGCGGATGGCTGTCTGCGCGTACTCAAACTCTCCGTAGCCAGTAAGGATGACAATCCTGCACTCCGGCTGAATTTCCCGGATTTTCGCGATCAATTCCAGCCCGTCCATATACGGCATCCGGATGTCCGTCAGCACGATGTCCGGCTTTCGCTCCCGGATATCCTGAAGGGCCTGTTTCCCGTCCGGCGCCATTCCCACCAGGGACAGGCCAAGAGAGTCCCAGGGGAGCGTCTCGGCAAGTCCCTCCCGGATCAAACGTTCGTCGTCGGCAAGAAATACGCTATACATCCGCGTTCTCCTTCCTCAAGGTGTTGGGCAATACGATCTTCGCGGAAGTGCCCACACCTTTTTCACTGGTAAAGGTCAGCCCGTACTGAGCTCCGGCTAGGATTTGAATCCGGTCGTTGACATTGACAACCCCATAGCTGTTCGTCCGGTTCTGCCCGGTGTGGGACATGGCCTCCCGCAGGGCCTCCAGCGTCTCTGGGTCCATGCCAACCCCGTTGTCCAGAACCTCCAGCTCGATTTTGTCCCCCCGGGAGAAAATCTGAATAACCAGCATACATTTCCGCGGACAGAGTTTGATTCCGTGGTACAGGGCGTTTTCCACCAATGGCTGAAGCATGAGCTTGGGCACAAAGCAATGCTCCGTAGCGGGGTCCACATAAATGGAGTACTCAAACTGATCGCTGTACCGGATTTTTTGAATCACCAAATAGTTTCGGATATGCTCCACCTCTTCCCGCAGGGCGATGATATCCCGTCCTTTGGAGAGGCCAATGCGGAAAAAGGTGGTCAGCGCCGCGATCATCTCCGTCATCTTCTGCACATCGCCCCGCCGGGCCAGCCAGTTGATGGAGTCCAGGGAGTTATAGAGAAAATGCGGGTTGATCTGAGCCTGCAGGGATTTGAACTCCGCCGTCCGCAGGCGCTCCTGCTCCGTCTTCACCGCGGCCATCAACTCTCCAATCTTCTCGCTCATTTCCTGAACGCTGGCGGTCAAATGCCCGATTTCGTCCGGACGCATAGGGGCAAGAGGCTCCCCAAAGGTGCCGTCCTCCACGCGCAGAATATAGGCCCGCATGCGCTCTAGGGGACGGAGCTCAAAATTTGCAAGATAGTTGGAAATGACAACATTCAGGAGAAATGCCACCAGGGCCGTGAGAATGAATACGGAGAGAATGTCCCGGCTGTCGTTGCGCAGGAAGTCCTTAAACACAACGCCAGCCACAATCCAGCCGTTGGCGGGAATCCGCTGGCACAGCAAAAGACAGTCTTTCCGCGTGAGAATTTCCATGCTCATGCCCACGGTCGTTTCCTTGATCCGCCCGGCGGCCTCCGCCACCACCTCTCCGTTGGAATCCAGCCTGTGAAATACGATGCTGCTGTCCGGGTCCATGAGGAACAGGGTGCCGTTGTCCCCGAAGTCCGCGTCCATCAGGCTGTTGAGCAGGGAGCGCCGGACCTCTACAATGACGACGCCGCAGGGCTGGCCAGTATCCTCCCGGGAGAGGGAGGCCGCCATGCTCAGCACCGCGTCGCCCAGATTATCCACCATCAAAGACCCCTGCTCCATGGCGAACCACCTGGGCCTGGCGTGGTTGCGGATGCCCATATATTGGGGCCGCGTCAGGAGCGGGCTCTCCCGCGGGGAGTAGTAACGGGACTTCCCAAGGATTCCGTCGTCCAGCCAGATGTAAAGGCCGTTGATGTCCCGGTACAAGCCGGAAATCTGCTTGAGGCGGTTTCCCAGGGCGTAGGCGCAGTCCTCCCGGTCCGCCCTTGCCTCCCGGGGGCTTTGAAGCAGGGTTTGAATGGCCTCGTCTTTTGAAACCGCCTGCACCGCCGCCTGCATATCGGAGAGCACCTCGTCAATGTTCTTGCTGTCCTTTTCCACAATCTGCGTGGCCAATTTCATAGCGCTGTCCGATATCCGCACATCGGATATCATATAGATCAAATAACCCGCCGCGCTGAGTGGAACCATCATCAGCAGGGTAAAATACAAAATCAGCCGGTTTCGTAAAGACCCGTTAAAAAATTTTGGAAGCCGCATGGTAATGTCCTTCCTTCCGCCGTGGTGGAATCGCCGCTGAACACAGCATGCGGAGAAAGCATCCGCACTCAGCTGATTTATTATACATGACCCGGCGCGTTTTTGTCCATTTCAGCGGCCCCGGCGGACAGCGGAAAAATTCCCGCGTCTGACCCGGCTGAAAACAGCCGGGCCAGACGCAGACATCGCACTATTCTTCGCCTAAGTACAGCTTTCTCACCTGATCGTTGCCCATCAGATTCCCGCCCGTGTCGGTCAGGGTGATGCGCCCGGTTTCCATCACATAGCCCCGGTCCGCCACCGCCAGCGCCATGCTGGCGTTCTGCTCCACCAGCAGGATGGTGGACCCCATCTGCTGGAGGCGGGGAATGATGTTGAATATCTCGTCAATGAAAATCGGCGCGAGGCCCAGGGAGGGTTCATCCAAAATCAGGAGCTTGGGATTGGAAATCATGGCCCGGACCATCACCAGCATCTGCTGCTCTCCGCCGGAGAGCGTACCCGCCAGCTGGGATACCCGTTCTTTCAGCCGGGGGAAGATTTCAAACAGGCCCTCGACTTCCTGAGCGACCACCTGCTTGTCGTCTTTCCGCAGGAAAGCCCCCATCTGAATGTTCTCCATGACGCTGAGCTTCGGGAACACGTGGCGGGATTCCAGCACCTGGGCCACTCCCCGTTTGGAAACCTTGTGGGACGGCAGGCCGCAGATGTTCGCGCCCTCGAACAGGATGCTCCCGCCGCAGGGCTTCAAAATGCCGGAGATACAGCGCAGCAGCGTTGTCTTGCCCGCGCCGTTGGCGCCGATCAGGGCCACCACTTCCCCCTGGCTGACGTCCAGGCTGACGCCTTTCAGGGATTGGATGGCGCCATACTTGTGTTCCAAGTCCTTAACCTGCAGCATGCTTTGCACGTTCCACGCCTCCTTTTCCCAAATATGCCTCGATCACCTGGGGATTCGTCTGGATACTCTGCGGCAGGCCCTCGGCGATTTTGGTCCCGTGATCCAGGACGGTGATTTGGTCCGAGAGGCTCATGGCCAGCTTCATGTCGTGTTCAATCATCAAAATGGTGATTCCCTGGTCACTAATCGCGTGAATGATCCGGATCAGGTTGTCCTTTTCCACCGAGTTCATTCCGGCGGAGGCCTCGTCCAGCATCAGCAGCTTTGGCCCGCTGGCAAGTCCCCGGACAATTTCCAGGAGCCGCTGCTCTCCGTAAGGCAGGTTGCAGGCCAGCTCCCCGGCCCGCTTTGTAAGGCCCACAAAGTCCAGCAGCTCATAGGCCCGCTCTACCATCCGCCGCTCCTCCAGCCTCTGGCTGCGGGTGTGGAGAATGGAGGAGGCGATGCCCGCGTTTGTCCGGCAGTGCTGACCCACCATGACGTTTTCCAAAACGTTCATGGCGGAGAAGAGGCTGATGTGCTGGAAGGTGCGGGCAATGCCCAGCTCATTGATCTGGTGCTTCTGTCGGCCGTTGATCCTCTGCCCCTCCAGAAGGACCTCGCCCTCGGTGGGCTGGTACACGCCGCTGATGACGTTGAAACATGTGGTCTTTCCGGAGCCGTTGGGCCCCAGGAGTCCGTGAATCTCTCCCTTTTCAATGCTCATATCCAGCTCGTTAATTGCCTTCAGGCCGCCGAACTGCATGGTTACGTGATCGACTTTCAATAATTCCATAGGTCAGCCCTCCTGTGCGGTGTCCTTGCCCTGCTCTGTACCGGGATGGACAGGGAGCCGGTTCAATAGATGATAATAGCGTTTACGGATGGTTCCGGCAATGCCTGTGGGCATAAAGAACAGCACAAAGATAATCAGCGCGCCGTAAATCAGCATCTGGTACTGGCCAAACTGCTGGAGGATCTCCGTGACGAAGATGATGATGACGGAGCCGATAATGGGACCGCAGAAGGTACCCATGCCGCCTACCAGGATCATTACCAGGAACATAGAGGACTGGTCGGCGGAAAAGGACTCCGGGCTGATGAAGCGCACCAGGTGGGCATACAGGGCGCCGCCGATTCCCGCGTAGAACGCCGCCGTGGTAAAGGCCATGGATTTATACTTGGAGAGCTTCATGCCGAACGCCTCGCTGGCGTCGGGGTTGCATTTAATGGCAATCATGGCCCGGCCAACCCGGGAGTCCACGATGCGCTGCTTAACGAACAGCGCCAAAAGCACCAGCGCTACCACCAAATAGAGATATGCGGCCTTGCTGGTCAGCTGAAACCCAAACAGGCTGACGGCGGGGATGCCGCCGATTCCGTTGGCTCCGCCGGTGAGCTTGGCCGGACCGTTCAGCGCCAGCAGGCGGACGATCTCGCCGAATCCTATGGTCACAATGGAGAGGAAGTGATGGACCAGCTTGGAACAGGGGATGGCGAGGAAAAAGCCCACCAGCGCGGCAATGGACGCCGCCAGCAGCATAGAAACCAGAACCGGGATTCCGGCCTTGCTGAAAATGGCGCTGAAGTACGCGCCAATGGCGTAAAATCCCGCCTGGCCCAAGGAAATCTGGCCGGAGTAGCCAAACAGAACGTCGAAGCCTGTGTTGACGATGATGTAGATGCCAAGGGTGCAGATGATCAGATGCATATAGGTCTGATCCGGAAATAAGACGGGGTACAGCAGCGTGCACGCCACTACTGCCAGCGCGGCAGCCCTTTGAACGTTTCTGCCGGCGGCGATTGTCATGATTCGATTCACAGTGCTCCCCCTTTCAGTCCGCTTTTACTTTCAGAATGCCGTGGGGCATTACAAAGAGAACGAGGATCAAAACGCCGAAGGAAATGATGTCTTTCAGCGAAGAGGAGATGTACCCCGCAGCCATGGTCTCCACCACGCCGAAGATCAAGCCGCCGATGATGGCGCCATACATGTTGCCGTAGCCCCCCAGCACCGCGGCGGCAAAGCCCTTTGTGGAAAGGATGGCGCCCATTTTGGGATACACGCCGTAAATCGGGGCCAGCAGGATACCCGCCACGGCGGAGAGCGCCGCCGCCAGAGCCCAGGCCACACCCACTGTCAGAGGGACGTTGATGCCCACCACTCCGGCCGCCATGGGGTCCTGGGCCGCCGCCCGGAGGCTGGTGCCCAGCTTGGTCCGGCTCATGAAGAAATGCAGGGCAAGCATGCAGGCAAAGGTGGTAATCACAATGGCGATCTGCTGGGGGGAGATGGAGATTCCCGCCAGACGGATAGGGGCCTCCCCCAGGGCAGAGGGGAAGTTCTTCACATCAGACCCCCATACGATCATGGCAAAGTTTTTCAGGAAAATGGAAAGGCCGATGGTGGCCAGCACGATTTGAATCTGCTGCGCTCCCCGTTTCAGAAGCGGGCTGATCATGCCGCGTTGCAGCACAACGCCAAAGCCGAACATAATCAGAATTGCCAGCAGCACCGCCAGAGCAAAGGGGATCTGAAAACTGACATAAATGGTATAGGCGACATATGCGCCCAGCATGAAAATCTCGCCCTGTACAAAGGACATCAGGGCCGAGGCGCTGTAAATCAGACTGTACCCCAAGCCGATCAGCGCATAAATACAGCCTACGGCGATTCCGCCCGCAAGAAGCTGTCCAAACATAACCTCTCTCCTTTTTTCTCAATTTGCTCAAGGGAAACGGACGCCTTCTTCAAGCCCGGCGTCCGCGGCCGAACGCGGCTTTGAAGAAAAGCGGCCGGGTCTTTCGGCCCGACCGCTTGAGGATCACTGTGCCTCGATATATTTGCCGCTTTCAATTTGGAAGATGCGCATGGACTCAATGCCCTCGCCGTTTTTGCCCACGTAGGAGAAGGTACCTGCCAGGCCGACATGGCCGTCGATATTATTGTAGGCGTCCCGCAGGGCTTCGCCGCTGTCGGCTTGAGCGGCTTCCATGGCCTCGGCAATCATCATGACGCCGTCATAGGCGCGGAAAGCGTTATCGGATTCGGGGGAAGCGCCGAACTCGGCGATATAGCGCTCCAGGAAGTTTTTCATCAGCTCGTCCTCGGCGTCGTTGGGGTCGCTGTAGACGATGTATTGGGCGGCGAAGGCCACGCCGTTGGCGGTCTCTCCGGCATTCTCCAGAATTTCCGGAAGCGTATAGCTCTCAGAGCCCAGAATGGGGCCGTCAAAGCCGGACTGGCGCAACTGCTTCGTCACCGCGCCCAGATCGTCGCCCAGGCACCAGATGAAGACGGCGTCTGGAGCCGCGGCGTTGATCTTGGCGAACTGCCCGGTGAAGTCCCGGTCGCCGTCGGTCATGGTCTCGCTGGCCACAAACTCGATGTCATAGCCCGCGCAGGCGTCCCGGAAGGCGTCCGAACCGGAGGTGCCGTACTCGCTGTTGCTGGTGAACAGGGCAATTTTCCGCAGATTCTGGGAGTCCGCGTACTTCGCCAGCTGTTTGGCGGAGATGGAACTGTTGGAGATGGAGCGGAAGAGATAGGTGTAACCCTGCTCCAGCCAAGTGGGGGACGTGCCGCCAGCCACGCAGATGGTTTTGGACTCCTCGATCACGGGGCCCGCCGCCTGAACGTTGGCGGAGTGGAGGGAGCCGAAGATGGCATTGACCTTATCCACCTGGACCAGTTTCGTGGCCGCCTTCACCGCCTCCTCGGGAGAGGATTTGTCGTCGTAAGAGACGATTTCCAGCTGGCGGCCCAGCACGCCGCCGGCCTCATTCAGCTCGTTGACCGCGATCTGCGCGCCGTTCAGCGCCGCCTGACCCGCCTGGGCCGTGCCTCCGGTGAGGGGCCCGAAGTAGCCGATTTTAATGGCGCCGGCGGAGGCGCTCCCGCCATTGTCAGCGGAGGTTCCGCTGTCGCCGCCGGACTTGGCGCCGCAGCTCGCCAAGAGCGTCATAAGCAGGACGAGGGAAAGCGCAAGACAAAGTTTCTTTTTCATGATGGTCTCCTTTTCGATTGTTTTTGCTGAGGTTTCTGACTATGTTTTTACCACAACTTCCGCCCCTCGGAAATCAAAAATATTAAGATTTCATTTCAAATTTATATGATTGTAAATATTTGAAGCACGGTGTAAAAAAGCGAATGCGGACTGCCTAAAATCGGGCGGTCATTTTTGTCAAATCGGGCAAACGCTTAGGCTCGCCGTCAATCCTCCATGGTCAGGATGACCTTGAGGGCCTTCTTGCTCTGGACCAGTTCCATCGCCTCACGGATTTGGCCATAGGGCAGAACGTGGGAGTAAAAGTCCTTGGGGTTGACCTTGCCCGCTTGAATCAGGGCCAGGGTTTCATCCATGACGGCGTATTCCCCGTAGGGAAAGTTCAGCATATGGAGGGAGGTATTGTCCTGGAGGCGGCTGGTATCCACCAACAAATCGTTGTTCCGCAAAACACCCATGGAGCCCACTTTTCCGCCGGGCTTCAGATGGCGGCTGGCCTCGTATAGGATGTCGGTAAAGCCCACGATGTCGATGGCCACGTCAAATTTTTTCCCCTTGAGAACCGCGTCCACGTCCTCCACGGAGGAGTTGATGGTAAATTCCGTCCCGGCAATCCGCTTGGACATATCCAGACGCTCCTGAATTTTGTCAATTTGGGTGACGTGGCCGCCCAGCAGGCCGCAGAACAGAGAGAGCGACATCCCCATGGGGCCGGATCCATAGATCAGCACCTCCGTGCCCTCTGTTACGCCGAAGTTGACAGCGGCGGAGTGGCTCTCCGCCAAGGAGAGGAGCACGCTGGCGTCCACATAGCTCATGGTATCCGGGAACCTGTGCTGCTTCACCCAGGGGAAATCCTTCTCGGAAAATCCATCCTCCAGCATTGCCTGATTGTCGCTGACCATACCGAACTGGGCCATGCTTCCGTGGGTTTTTTTGTAGCCGTTGCCCACATCGGGATATAGGTTCGGGTGAATCCACCGTTCCCCCACGTGGATATGCCGAACCTTCCGGCCCACGGCGACCACCTCTCCGGCGCCCTCGTGCCCCAGCACGGTGGGATAGCAGCTGACATGATTCCCCAGGTCGCCGCCGGTACCCTGGATAATCTGCATATCGGTGCCGTTACAAAAGCCGCAGGCGTGTATTTGGATGAGGGCCTCGTAATCCCCCAGAACCGGCTTGGGAACGTCATCTACCAGGCGGACATCCCCCGGTCCCATAACCGCAATGGCTTTCATGTACTCCATTTTGCTCACTCCTTATTTTGAAACATACGGATTTTTTCCTTCGCCAGCGCCCGGACGGCGTCCTTTGCCGCGCCGTACATGGCGTAGATATCCCGGGTTCCCACGGCGGACTCCAGGCCCTCCATAAAGGCCAGGCGCACTTCCGTGGCCACGTTGATCTTCCGGATTCCCAGGCGGATCGCCTTTTGAATCATGTCCTTCGGGATACCCGACCCGCCGTGGAGCACCAACGGCGGGGCACCCAGGTCCCGGCAGGCGGCCAGCCGGGCAAAGTCCAGATCGGGCGTTCCCTGGTAGATGCCGTGGGCGTTTCCGATGCCTATGGCCAGGGCGTCGCAATCCACAGCCTCGAGGAAGCGCTTCACCTCCTCCAGGTCCACCAGATTGGCTCCGGAGTGGGACATGCCGTCCTCCACACCGGAGATAGCGCCCAGCTCGCACTCCACGGAGACGCCCGCCGCGTGGGCCGCTCGTACAACCGCGCGGCTTTCTCGCACATTTTCCTCGAAGGGGTGGTGGGACCCGTCGTACATGACGGAGGTAAATCCCGCCCGCAGGCAGACTACGGCCTGTTCATAGCTGATTCCGTGGTCCAAATGCATGACAACGGGAACCGAGCTGCTCTCTCCGATCCGCCGCACCACGTCCGGCAGATGCCGGAGCCCTCCGGCACGGATGGCCCCCTGGCCGATGGTCAGGATCACCGGACAGTTTTCCTCCTCCGCCGCCTCTATGATGGCCTCGGGAATTTCAATGTTGTCGATGTTGAATCCGGGAATCGCCGTGTTGGTCCGTCCGGCAATTTCCAGCACTTCCTGTAAGGTCGCTAACGCCATCTCTCATTCCTCCATTTTCTTCAAAGTTTCCTCCCGCGACGGTTCCGCCGCGACGCCGCCCAGGCCTAGGCACGTCAGCCCCGCAAAGGCGTTGCAGAACCGCAGGGTTTTTTCCAAATCCCAGCCCTGTGTCAGGCAATATAGAAACGCCCCGTGGAAATTATCTCCCGCGCCCGTCGTGTCCACAGCGGAAACCTTCACCGGCGGCGCGCGATAAAAACGGCCCTCCTGAAAGGCGACGGCCCCCGCGTCCCCCCGCGTGACACAGGCCGTCCTCACACCCTTTCCGGCGTAATAGCGGCAGGCGTCCTCCGGAGAGAGGCCCAGGGTTTTCGCCACGGTCTTATCGTCGGGAATGAACACGTCTATATAGGGCAGCAGCGTCTCCGTGGCCTCTCTGGAGAGATTGCCGCCGTCCACGGAGAGCAGCGCCTCCGTATGCTCCCGACAGTACCGGGCCAGTTCCCCGCAAAAACGGTCCTCCAGTCCCCCCAAATGGATCATGGCGGTGTTCCGCAAGGCCTCCTTGTCCAGCATATCCAAGGTCAAGCGGCGGATGCAGCCGCCAAAATGGGTGATGCACCGCTTCCCGTCCCGCTCCACCTGAATGGCGCTGAAGGGAGAATCCGCATCGGGAATTTCAATCACCCGGCTGTACGGGAGTCCCCTGGCCTCAATATCCGCCCGGATGAAATCCGTCACGTCGGAGGGACCCCCTACGGCGGTAATCAGCCCGGTTTTCCCTCCCAGCTTTTGAAAGGCTGAGGCCGCCACAGACGCAACGCCTCCGCAGGTATGAACAACCGCCGTGGCGGCGATCCGCTGATCGGATGCCGGTGGCGTGTCAACCATTAGGAGGGTGTCTTTGGTCGTGGAGCCAATGAATAAGCAATCTAACATCCCAGCGCCTCCTTGTGTGATGTGATAATACCAATGTAACACACCGCTTTTTCCCCCGCAATTCGGATTTCATTCGGTTTTTTACGATTTCCGTTAAAGATTATCACATGCCCCCTCCGCGATCGGAAGCGATCTGGCCTGGGAGAGGGACAAAATGGACAGCCGCATGATGCCAATGGCATCATGCGGCTGATATGCTCTCTATAGAGTAAACAAAGCGAGAAAAGTCGCACACTACTCAGAGGGGAGCATTATTATGGCATTGATCAGAGTGGAAACGAAAATTCACGCAGTGGAACAGCGCTATGCCGGAGCCGGAAGCCTCAATCAAATTGCAGAAAAATTTGGAGCGCACCGCAGCACATTGCAGAAATGGCTTCTGAATTATAATTTGTTTGGTGAGGAGGGGCTGCGCCATCGTGCGGGGAATCATCACTATCCAGCAATTGTAAAACAGCAAGCGGCAGAATTATACCTGTCTGGACAGATGAGTATAGAAGCGGTCCGCACAAAATATCAGCCGCAATCAAGATCACAGCTGGAACAATGGGTTATGTTGTATAATGGTCAAAAAGGATTCCGCTTCCGGGTGCGCTTCACCGGGCGCTGGCAGGTCAATCCCCAGCGCCGCATATAATCCGACACACTCCCGTCTGATATCTTTTTCCGATACCGTTTCCAGTCGTACGCGCGCACTTTCCTCAGCGTCCGCAGACTGCCGGGAATCCCAAATTCCTCTGGACGGCGTGTTATGACCGTTTCTCGTATTTCTGCCCGCCCCTCTTTTGGAATGCGCTCTGGCGCTGTGGTTCCTGCTGGGGATTCTTTATCCGACGGTTCGGACCTTCTGGCCCTTCACGCTGCTGAGCGGGGTTCCCGTCCAGTGGAGAATGAATATGACCTACGCGTCCATCGGTTACATGCTGCTGGGCCATTATCTGTCCGTCTATCATCCTCGGCCGAACCGTAGAACTTCCGGCATGGTCCTCTTAAGAGGGTTCCTCCTGACCTTTTGGGGGACCTGCTTTGCGTCCTATGTGGCGGGAAGGCCGGACGGACATTTTTTAGAGGGGATGGGAGTGCCTGTATTCCTGGTGGTTTTAGGCATGTGGGGCCTTTACCTCCTCTTTTTATAGATTCGGTTCCATCGCCCGTTTCAGCATCCGCTCCGTCATGCCCTCCCCCAACTGGCAGAGGCGGCGGAACTGCTTTCCCAGGTCATAGCGCATCCCATCGTTGAGCCAGGCCATGATTTGCCCGAAACACTCGCACTGATAGAACCGGACGATGATGGCCCGGTCCGCCTGGGCAATGGGAACGCCGGTAGCGGCCGCGGCGGCGTAGTCCTCCACCACCCGGCGGCATACGTCCATCAAGCTCCGCTCAAACAGGTCCCGATGAGCGGACTGGTTGATATGAAGCACCGCCTGTCGGTGCTCCAGGGCAAAGCCGGCGGCGGTCTCCAGGCAGTCCGCCAGGGATAATACCGGGCCCTGGGCGGCAATGATACGGTTCGCCTGGTCCGTGACCAGTTCCTCCAGCAGGGCGGGGATGTCCTTGAAATGATAGTAAAAGGTATTCCGGTTGACCCCGCAGGCTTGTACAATGTCCTTCACGGTGATTTCCCGAAGGGGACGCTCCTCCAGCAGGCGGAGGAAGGCGGCCTGGAGGGCCTCCTTGGCAGAGGCGGACATCATGAGGACCTCCTTTCCTCAAACAGCCCGGCGGCCGCTGCGTCCGCCATGCGCTGGGCGGCGGAGAGAAGCTCTGCCTTGGGCAGGGCCATGTCCTTTTCGAACCACTCCGCCAAAAGGCCGATGAAGCCCCAGGCCAGGAAGTTTAGAAGGTAGCCCGTCAGCCTTGGGTCCTCTGGATGGAACCAGGTTTTGACCAGCAGAGCTCCATTCTGGTGAACCAGCCGCTGGATGGACTGGAAGAAGCCGCTGGCCTCACTGCTGGCAAACAGGACCGTGCAGATCTCCCGGTTTTCTATGGTGAAGTCCAGCACCGGCTCAAACACAGGAGCTACGCTGCCCACGGCCACGGTTTCCTGCATATGGGCGTCCACCAGTGCCTGGAGCTCCTCCAGCAAATCCTCCTCCACGCTGTGCAGCAGCTCCAAAGTGCCGGAGTAGTGAAGATAAAAGGTGGCCCGGTTCATATCCGCCGCGTCGGTTACGTCCCGGACGGAGATGTCGGCGAAGGTTTTTTGCTTCATCAGCTCCAGAAGGCTCTCCTTTAATAGTTTGCGGGACCGTCGAGCCCGGCGGTCATCAGGGTTTTTCAGCATAAGATTCCTCCTTTGGACAAATTAGGCATTTGCCCGCTTTTGTCTATTGACCAAATTTCCTGCTTTTACTATAATCGACTTAAGTCAATAAGTCAACAAAAATCTTTTATTTGACACAAATTGATTATTTGGAGGAATCACTATGACTTGGCAAACCATGAGCAAACGTGTGTCCGCCCTGGCTTTGGCAGCGGTTTTAACCGTGACGCTGACCCTGCCAGCCGCGGCGGCGGAGGCCATCGGCGACGGCGTGACCCCCACCTATGACGAGGCGTATTACGCCACGCTGGATTACTACGGAAACCTCCTGGAGGGCAGCGTGGTAAAAAGTTACGCCATGAACGGCCGGGACCGTCTGACGGACTACGGCGTCTATGACGAGGTGGTGAACCTTACGGACAATTCCGTCCCGGTCAGCGGGGAGGGGAGCACCTCCTTCCAATTTACCGGCGGTGTGCCGGACCACTTCTATTTCGAGGGCAAGACAAAAAAGCCCTTTGAGGACCTGCCCTGGACCATCACTCTGCGCTACACCCTCAACGGCGTTCCCGCCAAGGCGGAGGAGCTGGCGGGGAAGCAGGGCGTGGTGGAAATCCTTCTGGATATTGTGCCCAATGCGAACGCCGGAGACTACGCCCGGTACAATTACACCCTGGCGGCCACGGCCCTGTTTAACCAGGACGACATCCTCTCTCTGGAGGCAGAGGGCGCTCAGGTCCAGCTGGTGGGCAATCTGCGAACCGTTCTCTTCCTCTGCCTCCCTGGGGAGGAACAGCACTTCACCATCCGGGTGGGCTCCAACGATTTCTCCTTCGGCGGCCTGACCGTGATGATGATGCCTGCTACCCTGGCCCAGCTGGAGGAGATTGCCAAGCTCAGTGAGCGGAAAGACGACCTGGAGGAGGACTACCGGGCCCTCTCCGGCAGTTTGGATGAACTGCTGGATGCCCTGGCGGACATTCAGAACGGCCTTTACGCCTCCGCCAAGGGCCTGGATCAGCTGGACGCGGCCCGGGAGACCTTCTCCGGCGGCAAGGGCGCGCTGTACAGCGGCACGGACCGCCTTCGGGAGGACCTGAGCAATCTGGCGGATATCCTGGCTCCGGTGGAACAGCGGGTACAGCTCCTGAGCCAGACGGTGACGGACTCCAAGATTGTCCTCAACGAGATGGTGGACGCCACCGTGACGCTACAGGCCCAGCTGGCGGAGATGGAGACGGCCCTGTACGGCTTGGAGCAGGGGACCTATGATCTGCGGAGCGTCATCGGCCTGGCGGCGGATATGGAGGGAAGCCTCCTCCGCCTGGAGAGTGCCCTGGGCGGCGTCCACGTGGGTGGCGGCAGTGTTGCCACCAACAGCCGGGGGTTGGTGGAAAAGGTGAAGAATGTACATGGCGCCTATGCCGCGGAGGATACGGAGACCTTCCTCCAGAAGATGCTGGAGGCCCAAGGTGTGGGAAGCGCGGAGGCCAAGGCCAAGGCGGCGGGCATGAAGCAGCTGTTGGACGCGGACAAAGCCGGGCTCCCGGTGCCTCCGGGACAGCAGGCGGCCCTAGAGGCGGCCAAGCAGATGGAGACGCTCCATGAAGTGAAGCAGCAGACAAATATGGACTTCCGGGATTTCTGCGGACAGGTGACCAAGGACCCGGATACGGCCAAGCAGATGAATGACCTCTGGCTGATTTACAGCGCTGGCGGCGCTGTCTCCGGGAAGGCGACTTTGCGGAACCGCCCGGTTTCGGAGGCTGTCATTCCCGCAGCTCCAGTCCCGGAGCTGCCTCAAGCCCCAACAGAGCCCCAGCCTTCCGAGCCGCCTCAGACCCCGGACCTGCCGCGACCCCCGGAGACGGCAGTCCCGGAAACCGAAGCGCCGGAAGAATCCGCCGTGCCGGAGGAATCGGAGCAGCCCGCCCCGGAGGAGCCACAGGAGCCCTCCGCCCCGGAGGAAGCGCCCGCGGAGGAGGAGAATGTTGGAACGCCGGAGATGCTGAAAAAGGGACAGATGTCGGCTCGCCTGGTGGTCTATGAAACGCTGGATGGCGATGACAGCGGAGCTTCCGGCCAAGACGGCAGCTCCAGCGGAGACGACAACTCCAGCGGAGACGACAGCTCCGGCGGAGACGGCAGCTCCGGCGGAGACGGCAGCTCCGGCGGGGACAATAACCCCAGCGGAGACGGCGGTTCCGGAAAACCCGAGACTCCCGGCGAGGGAGACGGCGCTCCCTCTGATCCCGACGCCCCCTCCAACCCCGGCAAGCCCCCGGAAAACGACACGGTAGGCGGCGCTGTGGTGGACCTCATCACCAGCGGCCTGGATAGCGCCACCGCTCGAATTGACGCGATTCAAAGCCAGCTCAACGCCTCCCTCAACCAGATCAAGCGCCCCACCGCCGCCGTGGCGGGGGACCTGGCGAACCTCTGCGGGGAGCTGGACATTCTGCTGCGGGATCTGGACGACGCGGAGGATCTGATGGCCGCCCTGGGACAATCCGCCGGGACCCTGCGGGAAATTCTGGAGGACGTGGACGCCCTGCGGACCGTGCTGAACGGCTATGAGCCCACCCTTCAGGAGGCCCTGGCCAACACGGGGGCTCTCAGCGCCTCCGCCGTGACCACCATCCGGGACGCGGAGACCCTGCTCGCTGACGCGGAGAATCTGGCCCGGTCCACGGGGAAAGACCTGGACGCGGGGACGAAGCAGTCCCTCCGGGGCCTCTCCGCCGCCCTGCGGCAGACCGCCAAGGCCCTGGCCACCACCAAACAGGTGAAGGAGGCCAAAAACACCGTTACCCAAATCATTGAAGATACCTGGAACGAGTACACCGGAGATGTGAACAACATCCTGCTGATGGACGCCACGGCGGAGCCGGTCTCCCTGACGGATGAGCGGAATCCCGCCCCCACCAGCATTCAGATTCTTATCCGCACCCAGGAAATCAAAGAGGAGAAGCCGGAGGAGGACGAGGCGTCCGCCGCCGTGAAGGAAAAAACCACCTTCTGGGGCCGGGTAACCCAGATGTTCCGGGACTTCTGGAACGCCGTCACCGGCGTCTTCCAATGACGGGAGGAGAGCCGCCATGATTGAAAAGATCGCCCATAAGCTGACCCGAAAGCCCAAGCTGGTGGCCCTGATTGCCGTGCTGATGCTGATTCCCTCTCTCATCGGCTACGCCGCCACCCGCATCAACTACGACATCCTGTCCTATCTGCCCCAGGATCTGCCCTCCTCCCAGGGGGAGCAGCTTCTGGAGGAGCCCTTCCAGATGGCGGCTACCAGCATGCTTATCGTGGAGGGGATGCCCGCGGGCTATACCAACAAGCTGATTCAGGACATTCAGGACGTCCCCGGCGTGTCCAGCGCCGTGTGGCTCAGCAATCTGGTGGGCATCCAGGTTCCCGTGGAGATGATTCCGGCGGACCTCCGGGAGATGTTCTTCTCCGGCCAGGCCACCATGATGCTGATTCAGTACGACCACCCCGGGGCCTCCGACGAGACCATGGAGGCCATCCGGCAGGTGCGGAGCGTCTGCAACGAGCGCTGCTTCCTGGCGGGCTTCTCCGTGGTCATCAAGGACACCCGGGACGTGATGGACGGGGAGCTGCCCATCTTCGTGGGACTGGCGGTGCTGCTGGCGCTGGCGGCCATGAGCGTGACGCTGGAGTCCACCGTCCTGCCCTTCGTGTACCTGGCCAGCATCGGCATGGCCGTGGTCTACAACTTCGGAAGCAACATCTTCTTAGGCCAGATTTCCTACATCACCAAAGCCATCGCCGCCGTGCTGCAATTGGGCGTGACCATGGACTACTCCATCTTCCTCTACCACCGCTACGAGGAGGAGCGGGAGCGCTATGACGACAAGCGGGACGCCATGGCCCAGGCCATCATCGCCGCCTTCCGCTCCCTCTCCGGCAGCAGCATGACCACCATCGCGGGCTTCCTGGCCCTGTGCTTCATGCGGCTGACCCTGGGAAGGGACATCGGCATCGTCATGGCCAAGGGCGTGGTCCTGGGGGTGGCCACGGTAATCCTGGTCCTGCCGTCCCTGGTGCTGATATTCGACAAGCAGATCGGAAAGCACAAGCACAAGACCCTGATTCCCTCCTTTGATAAGGTCAACGCCTTCATCCTCCGGTACAAGGTCCCCCTGGTGGTGCTGACAGTGCTGCTGTTTTTCCCGGCGGTCTACGCCCAGCGCCACGCGGACATCTACTACAAGCTGGACGAATCCCTGCCCCGGGACCTTCCGTCCATCGTCAGCAACGAGAAGCTGAAGGACGATTTCGATATGGCGACCAGCCACTTCGTGGTCCTTCGGGACGATCTGAGCGCCGCCGACATGGGGGAGCTGGAGCGCCGGATGGAGGAGGTCCCCGGCATCACCTCCGTGGTGTCCTTCCACAAGCTGCTGGGCGTGGGCATACCGGACTTCTTTATTCCGGAGGACCTCAAGAACATGCTCCGCCAGGAGGGGTGGCAGCTGATGATGATTAACTCCAGCTGCGCCCCCGCGACGGACGAGGTAGCGGCCCAGCTGGACGCCATGAATGAAATTCTCCACAGCTACGACCCCTCCGCTATGATTACCGGGGAGGGGGCCATGTACCGGGATTTGATCGACACCTCGGCAGTGGATTTCCAGGTGACAAACTATATCTCCGTAGCGGCGATTTTCCTCATCATCGCCTTTGTATTCAAGTCCATCTCCGTCCCTCTGGTGCTGGTAGCCACCATTGAGCTGGCTATTTTCATCAATCAGGGCTGCTGCTACTTCCTGGGCACGGAGATTCCCTTCATCGCCCCCACCATCATCAGCTGCGTACAGTTGGGGGCCACGGTGGACTACGCCATTTTGATGACCTCCCGTTTCCAGGAGGAGCTGAAAAAGGGCCTTGGCCGAGAGGAAGCCATCCGTATTGCCGCCGCCTCCTCTGACGCGTCCATCGTCACCAGCGCCTTGGTGCTCTTCTGCGCCACCCTGGGGGTGTCCTTCGTGTCCTCCATCGACCTCATCGGGGCCATCTGCGTTATGCTGGCCCGGGGCGCGCTGATCTCGGCGCTGGTGAGCATTTTCCTCATGCCCGCCATTCTCTGTGTCTGCGAGCCGCTTTTTAACAAGACCAGCTATCATTGGAAAACGCCGGACCCCGCTCCGGCCCTGTCTGGCTCGGAGGAGGAGACGCTCCCGGCGGCAGAGACGGAGGCCCTTCCCGCCCCGGAGGGAGAGCCGGTTTCCTCGGAGCCGGCTTCCGTGGAAGAGATTTCCTCGGAGGCGGTTTCCTTAGAGCTGGAGCCAGTTTCCGTCCGTACGGAATAAGGGAATTTCATAAGACCCCCGGAGGGTTTTCCTCCGGGGGCCGTTTCGCGTATTCGTCAGTCCTCGCCCTTTGCCCAGGCCACGGCGCAGCGCACGGCCCGCCTCCAGCCCTTCAGCAGCTCCTGCCGCCGCTCCTGGGAGACGGCGGGGGAGAAGATTCGCTCACAGGCCCAGTTGCCCTTGATTTCCTCCTGGTCCCGCCAGAAGCCGGAGGCCAGCCCCGCCAGGTACGCCGCCCCCAGGGCGGTGGTCTCGATGCACTGGGGGCGCTGGATTTGGGCGTCTGACAGGTCTGCCTGGAACTGCATGAGGAAGCTGTTGGCGCTGGCCCCGCCATCCACCTTCAGAGACCCCAGGGTCAGGCCGGACTCCTCCTTCATAGCCAGGAGCAAATCGTTGGTCTGGTAGGCCAGGGATTCCGTCACCGCTCGGATGAAGTGCTCCCGGGTGACGCCCCGGGTCAGCCCCACCACGGTGCCCCGGGCGTAGGGCTCCCAGTAAGGAGCTCCCAGCCCGACAAAAGCGGGGACCACGTAGACGCCTCCCGCGTCCTCCAGCTGAGCGCAGATTTGCTCCGTTTGAGCGGCGTTGTCCAGCAGCCGCATTTCGTCCCGGAGCCACTGGAGAGCGGCCCCGGCGATAAAGACGCTGCCCTCCAGGGCATAGCGGACCTGTTTGCCTGCCCCGGCGGCGATGGTGGTGAGCAGTCCCCGCTTGGAGGGGACCGCCTCCGCGCCGGTGTTCATCAGCAAAAAGCCGCCGGTGCCGTAGGTGCTTTTCACGTCCCCCGGCTCAAAGCCGCACTGGCCGAAGAGGGCGGCCTGCTGGTCTCCAGCGGCGGCGGCAATGGGGATGGAGCCGCCGAATTTGTCCGTCTCGCCGAACACATGGCTGCTGGGCAGCGTCTGAGGCAGCAGGGAGGCGGGGATGCGGAAGTAGTCCAGCAGCTCCCGGTCCCACTGGAGCTTGTGGATGTCAAAGAGCATGGTCCGGGAGGCGTTGGTGTAGTCCGTGGCGTGGACCCGGCCCCCGGTCAGGTTCCAGATAAGCCAGGCGTCCACGGTGCCGAACCGCAGTTCCCCGCGCTCCGCCCGCTCCCGGACGCCGGGAACGTTGTCCAGAATCCACTCCAGCTTGCTGGCGGAGAAGTAGGCGTCGGGAATCAGGCCGGTTTTTTGCCAGACGGTCTCCTCCAGCCCGTCCCGCCGGAGCCGTTCGATGCGGTCCGCCGTCCGGCGGCACTGCCAGACGATGGCGTTGCAGACGGGCTTTCCGGTGGTGGCGTCCCAGACCAGGGTGGTTTCCCGCTGGTTGGTGATACCGATGGCGGCAATTTCATCGGGCCGGGCGTCGGCCTTCTGCATGGCCTCCATGGTGACGCCCATTTGGGTGGACCAGATGTCCATGGGATCGTGCTCCACCCAGCCGGGGCGGGGGTAAATCTGTGGAAATTCCTTTTGCGCCACGGCCCGGACCGCCCCCTGTCGGTCGAAGAGGATGCACCGGGAGCTGGTGGTGCCCTGGTCCATGGCGATCACATAGTTTTTCACGTCCGCTCCTCCTAATGCCGCAGAGGTTACAGCGTCCCCTTGAAGAAGTCGATGACGCCCTGCTCCACCTGGTCCTTGAGGCCATTGTAGTTGTGGATTTCGTGGCGGTAGCCGTCATAGAGCTTGGTGGTCACCTTGTGGCCGGATTGCTCCAGCCAGGCGGAGACCTGCTTCACCCCCGCTCCGTACTGACCCACCGGGTCCTCGCCGCCGGCGATGTTGTAAATGGGCAGGTCCTGGGGGACCTTCTCCGCCCAAACGGGGCCGGTGATGCAGTCGATCATCTGGCAGAAATAGAGGAAGGAGCGGTTATTGGTGGGCCGGGAGAAGGCGTCCAAGGGGTCCATGGCGTGGTCTGCCTGAACATAGGGGTCGGAGCAAATCCACTCGTTGCCGAAGCGAATTTCCTCCGCGCACCGCTCGCACATCCAGCCAAGCAGGGCCCCGGCGGCGCCCTGGTCGGAGGCGTCTCCCTGGCCGCCGTCCACGGCGGCTTGCAGCATGGCCATGCCCTGCTCCAGGCCGGGGAATACGCCGCTGGTGCCGCAGAGGGTGACGGCGGTGAGTTCTCCGCCATAGGCCGTGATATAGTCCCGGGCGATGAAGGAGCCCATGCTGTGGCCGAAGAGGAAATAGGGGAAACCGGGATACTTCTCCTTGACCAGCTTCGTCAGGGTATGCTCGTCCTCCATCATGGTGTGGGGGCCCTTGTCGCCCCAGTCACCCCAGGAGTTGTTGACCACGGCGGTCCTGCCGTGGCCCACATGGTCGTCCGCCGCCACGATGAAACCGGCGTCCAGGAATTTGGAAATCATGTGGAGATACCGCCGGGAGTGCTCCCCAAAGCCATGAACCAGCTGGACAATGCCCGCGGGCTTGGCGGCAGGGACATAGATCCACCCCTGAACCTGATCCCGCTGGTTGAAGGACTGGAAGCTGATCTCGTGTAACATCGCTGCTCCTCCTGTTCCGGGCGCGGGACGCGCCCTGTCATTTGAATAGCCGGAAAATAAAGGAATTGAGAAAAGTATACCGTGCTCCGCCGCCCCTGTCAACCCAAAGCGGCGGCAGACCCGCCCGGAAGATTTTTCCCGGAAAGGGCTTGTCATTTGGGAGAAAATCCGCTATGCTGTTTATAAAGCATTTATAAAATGAATAAGGAATGAGGAGCCATGACCACATCTCCCGCCAACAACATGGATGTCAAGCGGCGCAACCGGGTGAACACCCTGCGTTGTATCCTGAAAAGCGACCGGTTTTCCCAGATGGAGTTGACCCAGAGGCTGGCTCTGAGCTGGCCCACAATTTTGCAGAACGTGAAGGAGCTGACGGAGCTGGGACTGGTCCGGGAGGACGGCATATACGCCTCCACCGGCGGCCGGAAGGCCAAGGCTTACGCCCCTGTACGGGACGCCCGGATGGCGGTGGGCGTGGACCTGACGGCGGACCATGTGAGCGTGGCGCTGGTGGACCTGGGGGGAACCCTGCTGCGTCAGGCCACGGGGGCTCTGCGCTTTTCCATGGAGGACATATACTTTCAGTACCTGGGGGGCCTGCTCCAGCGGTTTGTGGAGGCCAGCGGCGCGGCGGACCGGATTTTGGGAGTGGGCGTCGCCCTCCCCGGCATCGTGGATGAGGAGCGGGAACTCCTGCGGGACTCCCATGCCCTCGGGCTGCGAAACGTGCCGCTCAGCCGCTTCACCCAGCGGATTCCCTGGCCCTGCCACTGTCTTAACACCGCCCACGCCGCCGGTTTGTCGGAGCTTCGGGACACGGAGGGAGACATGGTTTACCTCTCCCTGGACGATACCGTGGGCGGAGCCATCCTTCGAGACGGGGCGCTTTACCGGGGAGACCGCCTTCGGGCCGGGGAGTTTGGCCACACAACCCTAATTCCCGGCGGCCGCCCCTGCTGGTGCGGAAAGGCGGGCTGTCTGGACGCCTATTGCTCCGCCAAAGTCCTGGCGGAGCACGCCGGGGGCAGCCTCTCCGCCTTTTTTGAGGAGCTCCGCTCCGGGGATTCCGAGAAGCGGGGGCTCTGGCGGGAGTATCTGGAGTGCCTGGCGGCGGCGGTAAACAACCTTCACGTCAGCTTTGACTGCGACGTGGTGGTGGGAGGCCGCGTGGGAGCCTGCCTGGAGGAGTTCGGGGAGCTGCTGCGGGCGCTGTTGGCGGAGCGAAACCCCTTTGAGCCGGATTCCTCCTATTTAAAATACAGCCGCTGTTCTCAGGAGGCCGCCGCCATGGGCGCGGCGCTGACCCAGGTGGAGTCGTTTCTCCAGGGGCTTTGAGTACATGGAAAAACGTGAGCGCCGTCCCAATGGGACGGCGCTTTTGCCTCAGCTTTCGTGGGTTCGCTCCGGGCCAAAGACGGTATGGCCGGTTTCCAGGGCCTTGCTTAGCTTTTGCCGGAGAATTTCCCCGGTCTCACCGGAATTCAAGGCCGCGTGAATATCCACCAGCTCGAAGCGGGGGGCGGCCCCCGCCGCCCGTCGGCGAGGGTCCGGAACTCCATGGGCTGGGGCACATGGGAGTGGCCCCCAGGATGATGTCCGCCCCGTGTTCAAAAAGGAAATCCGCCAGCTCCTCCTGCCATTTCATGGGGAGACCTCCTTTCCAGGGAAGCGGCCTGCGAAAACTCCGATTTTCCGGGACTTTTAGCCTGATTATAGCGGTTTTCCCGGGTCCTGTCAACGAGGAGGCCGCCCCGGCGCGCGCCCTGCCCCGGCGGTCCCTCCGCCAGCCGCTTTTTGGGGGGAGAGTGAAAATCCAAGGAAAACATTGACAAAAGGGCTTTCAGGCTTCTATAATGAAGCCATGCAGATTGGGAGCCGGCGAAGTCTGGACAAAAAAATAGGGGTGGAGAGATGAACAGTATCCGAAAAAAGATTACAGTATGTCTGATGGCGACAGTCCTAATTGCGCTGTTCGTGGTGGGCGGCGCCAGTATCGGGCTGAATTACCGGAGCACACTTGCCACAGTGGAGCAGATGATGAGCGAGACCGCCGTCCTGGCTTCCGAGCGCATTGAAGAGGAACTGATTGCCTATAAGAATGTGGCCATGGACACGGGGCGCATTTCTCAGCTGGCCGATTCCGTCACCTCGGTGGAGGAGAAGAAGGCCATCGTGGACGAGCGGGTCAGCCTCCATGGCTTCCAGCGTGGCAATCTCATCGGCATGGATGGCATCAGCCTTTTTGACGGGAAGGACTATTCCGACCGGGAGTATGTCCAGCAGGCAATGAAGGGGAACGTCTACGTTTCCCAGCCCCTGGTCAGCAAGATCACCGGAGAGCTGTCCATTATGGTGGCCGCGCCGGTCTATTCCAACCGGGGGAGCATTGCGGGCGTGGTGTATTTTGTCCCGCCGGAGACCTTCCTGAACGACATTGTATCCTCGATCCAGATCAGCGAAAACAGCCGGTCCTATATGATCAACAAGGACGGGGACACCATCGCCGACGTCACACTGGAAACCATCACCACCCAGAATATTGAGCGGGAGGCCCAGAGCGATTCCTCCTTGAAGCAGCTGGCGGCTATTCACGCGGAGATGCGCCAGGGGAAGGTAGGCTTTGGCGGTTTCCACGATTCCGACGGTCCCCGTTTCGCGGCTTACGCCCCGGTAGACGGCACCGACGGCTGGAGCGTAGCGGTCACCGCCATGAAAAAGGACTATCTGGCGGATACATATTTCGGCATGGCCGTCAATGTGCTGGTGATTATCGCCTCCATTTTGGCCTCCATCGTGGTGGCCTTGAAGCTGTCCAGCAACATCAGCGATCCCATGCGGGCCTGCGCCGCGCGAATGAAGCTGCTGGTGGAGGGCGATCTGTCGGCCCCGGTTCCCAAGACGATGGGACGGGATGAGACGGCGGAGCTGACCCGCTCCACGGCGGAGATGGTAACGGGCCTGAATACCATCATCAACGATATCAGCTATCTTCTCACGGAAATGGCGAACCAGAATCTGGATATCCGTTCCGCGCACCGGGACGCCTATGTGGGGGACTTCCAGAACATTCTCCAGTCCATGCGGACGCTGAAGCAGGAGCTTAGCGGCACCATGCGGCAGATCAACGCCTCCGCCGGGCAGGTTTCCTCTGCCAGCAATCAGGTATCCATGGGCGCCCAGACCCTGAGCCAGGGCTCCATGCCCCAGGCCAGCTCTGTTGAGGAATTGGCCGCCACCATCACGGATATTTCCGACAGCGCCAAGAAAACCTCCGCCGCTGCCGAGGAGGCGGGGCACTTCGTGAACGAAGCCGGCGGGCATCTGGGGGTCAGCGTGGAGCATGTCAAGGAGCTGAACGCCGCCATGGAGAAGATTTCCAGCTCCTCCGAGGAGATTTCCAAAATCATCGCAACCATTGAAAACATCGCCTTCCAGACCAACATCCTGGCGCTGAACGCCGCCGTGGAGGCTGCCCGGGCGGGCTCCGCCGGAAAGGGCTTCGCCGTTGTGGCCGACGAGGTGCGGAATCTGGCCACCCGGTCCGACCAGGCCGCCAAGGCCACCAAGGAGTTGATCGAGGGCTCCATCGTCGCCGTCGCCGAGGGCAGTCAGGCTGTGGGGAAGGTCACCGAATCTCTGGAGCAGACCAGCGTCTCCGCCGGCCACGTGACCGCCCAGATGAACATTGTGGTCTCTGCCGTGGAGAACCAGACCGCCGCCATCACCCAGGTTACGGAGGGCATTGACCAAATTTCCTCCGTGGTCCAAACCAACAGCGCCACCGCCCAGGAAAGCGCCGCCGCCAGCGAGGAGCTGTCCGCCGAGGCGGCCAGCCTGAAGCAGCTGGTGGACCAGTTTACTCTTGCCAAGGATTAAGCGATCCTAATGCGGCGGAACCGAGCAAAAAAAGTCCCCGCGGATATTCCGCAGGGGCTTTTTTTGTGGAGCTTTCCCGGAAATATGGTAAATAAGGAAAATGAGGTTGACAAAATCAGGATTTTTGTTACAATAGATAGCGTTCAAAAGGCGTACGCCTTTTTTTCATGGTTTGGCGTCAAACCATGAAGATGGATTGTATGCGCCTGAAAGACACAAAATTTTTTGGAGGTTTGCAATGAAGAAGTTTTTCAGCATGCTGCTGGCGCTCGTGATGCTTTTGGCTCTCGCGGGCTGCGGTGGCGACAAGACCCCCTCGCAGGATCAGGGCGGCTCCTCTGACGCCGGCCAGACCCAGCAGGACGGAGACGCCCCCGAGGCGGGAGATTCCGGTTCCGCCACCCTGGAGGACGGTATTGGCGACTATCACATCGGCATTGTCACCGGCTCCGTCTCCCAGTCCGAGGATGACCGCCGGGGCGCCGAGGCTTTCCAGGCCAAGTACGGCGAGGATAAGGTCACCCTGGCCATCTATCCCGACAACTTCACCGAGGAGCTGGAGACGACCATCCAGACCATCGTCAACCTGTCCGATGATCCCCAGATGAAAGCCGTTATTGTCAACCAGTCCGTTCCCGGTACCACCGAGGCTTTCCGCCAGATCAAGGAGCGCCGCCCCGACATTCTCTGCATCGCCGGTGAGGCTCACGAGGACCTGCCCGAGATCGGCTCCGCCGCCGACCTGGTGTGCAACAACGACTTCGTTTCCCGCGGCTATCTGATCATCCGCACCGCTCATGAGCTGGGCGCGGACACCTTTGTTCACATCTCCTTCCCCCGCCACATGGCTTATGAGACCATGAGCCGCCGTGTGGCCGTCATGGAGGAGGCCTGCAAGGAATTCGACATGGAGTTCGTTCTGGAGACCGCTCCCGACCCGACCTCTGACGTGGGTATCCCCGGCGCTCAGGCTTATATCCTGGAGAACGTCCCCGCTTGGGTCCAGAAGTACGGTGAGAACGCCGCCTACTTCTGCACCAACGACGCGCATACCGAGCCCCTGCTCAAGCAGCTGGTGGAATACGGCGGCTACTTCATCGAGGCCGACCTGCCCTCTCCTCTGATGGGCTATCCCGGCGCTCTGGGCCTGGACCTCACCGAGGAAGCCGGTGACTTTGAGAAGATTCTGGCTAAGGTCGAGTCCGCTCTGGTGGAGAAGGGCGCCGCCGATCACTTCGGTACCTGGGCCTACTCCTATGGCTACACCCTGTCCGCCGGTCTTGCGGAGCACGCCAAAAACGTCATCAACGGAGTCAGCGAAATCACCGATATGGACGCGGTGGCCGCGGCCCTGAACGTTTACTCTCCCAAGGCCCAGTGGAATGGCGCGGGATATACCAACGCCACCACCGGAGTCAAGAGCGACAATGTGTTCCTCATCTATCAGGACACCTATATCATGGGCGACCCCGGCCGCTTCATGGGCAACGCCGACGTGGAGATTCCCGAGAAGTACTTCACCGTCAGCTGATCCAAGTTTAGAATTGTCTGCCGTACGGGGAGGAGGACCTGTCCTCCTCCCCGCGCTGGCTTTGACCCCACGGCAGGCGGCAAAGGTCCCCGCCTGAGCGCCCGGCCTTTCGGGCAGAGCGCACTGAACAAATGAGATAGGGTGGATGTATGACAAACAACGTGAACCCCCTTCTGCGAATGCAGAATATCAAAAAGGACTTCTTCGGCAACCAGGTTTTGACCGATATCAATTTTACTTTGGGTGAGGGCGAAGTCTTGGGCCTGTGCGGCGAGAACGGCGCGGGCAAGAGCACCTTAATGAAAATCCTATTCGGTATGGACGTCATCCGGGAGACCGGCGGCTACAGCGGCGATATCCTGATTGACGGCAAAAAAGTGGAATTCAACACTCCTTTCGACGCGCTGGAGGCGGGCATCGGCATGGTGCATCAGGAATTCTCCCTGGTCCCCGGCTTCACCGCCACGGAAAATATCCTCCTGAATCGGGAGCCCTGCAAAAAGAATATTGTTTCAGAGGTGTTCGGCGACCGCCTGAACACGCTGGATTATAAGGAGATGGACCGGCGCTCCGCCGCCGCCATTGAAAAAATGGGCGTCGCCATCGACGCCAAAATGGTTATCAGTGATATGCCGGTGGGCCACAAGCAGTTCACGGAAATCGCACGGGAGCTGAGCAAGGACCAGCTGAAGCTCCTCATTTTGGACGAGCCCACCGCCGTGCTGACGGAGAAGGAGGCGGAGGCCCTGCTGGAGTCCATCCGGGGCATGGCCGCCCGGGGCATTTCTGTCATCTTCATCACCCATCGCCTCCATGAAATTCTGGCGGTGTGCGACAAGGTGGTGGTCATGCGGGACGGCTATGTGGTTCGGGATGTTCCCACCCGGGAGACCAGCGTGGAGGACATCACCAAATGGATGGTGGGCCGGGACGTGCAGAGCGCCGCCATGGGCGAGGCCCGGACCAGCGACGGAGGCCGGACCATTTTGTCGATCAAGAATCTTTGGGTGGACATGCCCGGCGAGACGGTGCGGGACGTCAGCCTGGATATCCGGGAGGGCGAAATTTTGGGCATCGGCGGTCTGGCGGGCCAGGGCAAGCTGGGCATCCCCAACGGCGTCATGGGCCTTTACGAGGCTGGCGGCAAGGTGGAGTTCAACGGCCAGGAGATTCCCCTGAACAACCCCCGGAAGTGCCTGGATTCCTCCCTGGCTTTCGTGTCCGAGGACCGGCGGGAGGTGGGTCTCCTGCTGGACGAGAGCCTGGAGTGGAACGTGGCCTTCCCCGCCATGCAGATTCAGGAGAAGTTCCTGAAAAAGCTGCTGGGCGGCTTCATCAAATGGCGGGACGAGAAGGGCATCCACAAGGTGACCCAGAAATATATCGACGAGCTGCAAATCAAATGCACCAGCTCCAAGCAGAAGGCCAGGGAGCTCTCCGGCGGCAACCAGCAGAAGGTGTGCCTGGCCAAGGCCTTTGCCCTGGAGCCCAAGTTCCTCTTCGTGTCGGAGCCCACCCGGGGCATCGACGTGGGCGCCAAGGCCCTGGTGCTGGAGGCGCTGAAGAAGTTCAACCGGGACAGCGGCGTTACCGTCGTCATGATCTCCTCCGAGCTGGAGGAGCTGCGGCAGACCTGCGACCGCATTGCCATCATCTCCGGCGGACAGGTGGCGGGCATCCTGCCGGCGGCGTCGTCCTCCGAGGAGTTCGGCCTGCTGATGGTCAGCAAGGTCAAGTAAGGAGGGAAATGAAATGATAACGGGATATGTATTACCGCCGGCGCTGAAAAAGATGGGGTTTCCCCGGCTGATTATCTCCGGGTTTTTGCTGGTCCTCTTCATTCTGACCCCCTTTGTCGGGGTTGACCTGCCCACCCAGATTACCAACATCATCAACCGCTTCAGCTGGAACGCGGTGCTGGTCCTGGCCATGGTGCCCATGATCCACGCGGGCTGCGGTCTGAACTTCGGCTTGCCTCTGGCGATTATCTGCGGCCTCCTGGGCGGCACATTGTCCATCCAGCTGGGCTTTACCGGCCCCATGAGCTTTGTGATGGCGGTGCTGATTGCCACGCCCTTCGCGGTGATTCTGGGCGGGGGCTACGGACTGCTCCTGAACCGCATCAAGGGTGGCGAGATGATGATTGCCACCTATGTGGGTTTTTCCGTCATGTCTTTTTTCTGCATGATGTGGCTGTTGCTGCCCTATAGCAGCCCCACCATGGTCTACGGCCTTTCGGGCAACGGCCTGCGGCCCACCATCTCTCTGGACGGCTTTTATAACCAGACGCTGGCCAGACTTTTAGAGATTGACTTCGCTAAAATCGCCGCTGCCCTGCACATCAGCCTGGGCCCGCTGGAGCGGATCAAGATTCCCACCGGGTCCCTGATCGCCTTTGCGCTGCTGGCTTTCTTGATGTGGGCTTTTCTCCATACCAAAACCGGCACGGCCATGACAGCGGTGGGCTCTAACGCCGCCTTTGCCCGGGCCGCGGGCATCAACGTGGACCGGACCCGGATGCTCTCCGTCATCATGTCCACCTGGCTGGGCGCCATGGGCATCTTGATGTACCAACAGGGCTTTGGCTTCATCCAGTTGTACAACGCTCCCAACAACCTGACCATGCCCACGGTGGCGGCCATCCTGATCGGAGGCGCCTCGGTGAACAAGGCCAGTATTCCCCATGTCATCATCGGAACGATTCTCTTCCAGGGAATTGTGACCATGACCCCCACGGTGATGAACTCCGCGATTCACATGGACATGAGCGAGGTCATTCGGATTATCGTCTCTCAGGGCATGATCCTGTACGCGCTGACCAGAAAGGCGGAGGGTGCGAAATGAGCAGGAAAACGAACCTTCCCGCTGGAAAGCGGGCCTTGGAGCTGGCGCAGAACAACGCCGTGCCCATCATGTTTATCATCATCTGCGCCGTATTCATTCCCATGGCGGGCTTCTCCCCCAGCTATCTGCTAAACGAGATCGTCACCCGTATGGGCCGGAACCTGTTTTTGGTGCTGTGCCTGCTGTTCCCCATTATGGCGGGCATGGGACTGAACTTCGCCATGACTCTGGGAGCCATGGGTGCGGAAATTGCCATCATCCTGGTGGCGGACTGGCAAATCTGGGGGATTCCCGGCGTAGTGCTGGCGATGATCCTGTCCATTCCCTTCTCCGCCCTGCTGGGCTTCATCTGCGGTACGCTGCAAAACATGGCCAAGGGCCGGGAGATGATCACCAGCTATATCATCAACTTCTTTATCAACGGCTGGTATCAGCTCATCGTGCTGTATATCATGGGAGCCATTGTCCCCATCGCGCATGCCAGCATCATGCTGCCCCGGGGCTACGGCATCCGAAATACCGTGAGCCTGCTGAATATGCGCCAATGCCTGGACGACCTGCTGGCAATCCGGGTCGCGGGCGTGAAGATTCCTGTGTTTACCTTCCTTTTGGTGGCGTTGCTGTGCCTGTTCATTGTCTGGTTCCGCCGCACAAAGCTGGGGCAGGACATGCGGGCCGTGGGCCAGGATTTGGAGGTGGCCAAGGCCGCGGGCATCAACGTGGACCGGACCCGCATCATCTCCGTGGTGATGTCCACCGTCTGCGCCGGCTTTGGCATGGTGATCTATCTCCAGAATATCGGCAACCTGCCCACTTACACCGGACACGCTCAGATCGGTATGTTCTGCATCGCGGCGCTGCTGGTGGGCGGCGCGTCGGTGGAAAAGGCTGGTATCGGCAACGCCTTCCTGGGCGTGATTCTCTTCCACCTGATGTTCATTGTGGCCCCCGGCGCGGGCGCGTTCATCACCGGCGATTCCATGGTGGGTGAGTATTTCCGCGTGTTCCTGTCCTATGGTGTCATCACCCTGGCCTTGATTATGTATGAGGCCAAGAAACGCATGGTGCGGAGCAAGGCGGGCCAGGAACTGGCCGAGGCCCAGACGAAGAAGGAGGATGCGTGATGAAAGCGAAAAGAAGAATCCTCTTTTCTCTCCTGCTGGTGCTGCTGCTGGTGGGCGTCGCCGCGGCTATGATGGTTATCGGCCGGGGACACACGGTCTATTTCGACAACAAGACTCTGGAGGACTATCAGGGCCAGACCTATAAGGCTTTTGAGAAGGTTGTGGTCACGGTCAAGGGCGAGGAAGTCGCCAAGCTTTCCAAGCGGGACCGGGGCATGTCCATTTGGATCGGCCAGAATTTCAAGATGATTCTGGAGGTCACCCGGGAGAAAGGCGGCGAGTCTGAAATTCACGAGATTGACTTGAAGCTGCCCTACAGCGTGGACGGCATCGTGGTAAACCTGCCCGCCCTGCTGGCGGGACTGCCGGAGGAGGCCTGGTACTCCGAATTTGTTCCCGCCGTGACGGAAGAACCCGTCGACGAAGGGGTTCCCGGCGAGGGCGACGAGTTCGGCCTTGGCGGCGATATGGGCCTAGAGGGTGAACTGGGCCTGGAGGACGGCCTGGGCGACGTCTGACTTCCGCGGTATTTGGAAACAATAGGACCGCCCCGCCAAAGGCGGGGCGGTCTTTCATTTGAGAAAATAGAAGGAGGAACTTTCGATGGCAGTATTATCCGGTCTGGAGCCCAAGGCGGTATTCGAATACTTTGAAAAACTTTGCGCCGTGCCCCATGGCAGCGGCAATACCAAGCAAATCAGCGACCTTTGCGTGGGCTTTGCCAAGGAGCTGGGTCTGCGGTGGCGGCAGGACGAGGCAAACAATGTGGTGATTTGGAAGGATGCCAGTCCCGGTTGCGAGGATGTCCCCGCTGTCATTCTCCAGGGCCACATCGACATGGTATGCGTCAAAACAGAAGACTGCGCCAAAGACATGGCAAAGGAGGGCCTGGACCTCCGCACGGACGGGGAGTGGGTATGGGCGGACCGGACCTCCTTGGGCGGGGACAACGGCATTGCGGTGGCTATGATTTTGGCGATTCTGGCGGATGACAGTTTGGCGCATCCCCCCTTGGAGGCGGTGTTCACCGTGGACGAGGAGGTGGGCCTGGAGGGAGCCTTCGCCCTGGACTGCTCCGATTTGAAGGGGCGGAAGCTGGTGAACCTGGACTCGGAAGAGGAAGGGGTTTTCACCGTCTCCTGCGCCGGAGGCGTGCGGGTGGACTGCTTCCTGCCAGGCGTGAAAGCGCCGCTGAATGGGGAGGCGGGCTATGAAATTTCCCTGGAGGGCCTTCTGGGAGGACACTCCGGCGCGGAGATTCACAAGGGCAGGGCCTCCGCCAACCAGGTTATGGGCCGGGTGCTGTACAGCGCCATGGAGCGTATTCCCGGCCTGCGGCTTGCGGACCTGCGGGGCGGAAGGTTCGACAACGTGATCTGCTCCCGGAACCATGCCAAGGTCGCCGTCCCGGCAGACCGGGCAGAGGAGTTCGCGACGTTTATCCAAGCGTTCGACGGGGCGCTGAAAAACGAGTGCGCAGGCTGTGACGACGGCATTACGCTGACCTGCGAAAAAACCGCCCTGGACGGCGCGCTGGCCCCGGAGGCGACGGCGAACGTCCTTCGCGCCCTGCTGGCGGTGCCCCAGGGGGTTCAGGCCATGAATGTGGATTTCCCCGGCCTGGTGCAGACCTCCCTGAATATGGGTGTGATGGAAATGAAGGAGGACGGGCTCTATTTCGGCATCTCCGTCCGCTCCTGCGTCGCCACCCAAAAGGATATGCTGGTCCAGCGGCTGAAAGCCATCCTGGAGCTGGGCGGGGGCTCCTTCACGCTCCGGGGCAACTATCCCGGCTGGCAGTATGACCGGAGTTCCGCTCTGCGGGAGGAGGTTTTGGCGGCCTATGAGGCCGTGTGCGGCAAGCAGGGAACCATCGAGGCCACCCACGGCGGTTTGGAGTGCGGGCTGTTCATCGAGAAGCTGCCGGGGCTGGACGCGGTGTCCTTTGGTCCGGAGCTCCACGATGTCCATTCCGTCAAGGAGCGGCTGAACGTGCCCTCTACCCAGCGGGTATACGAGGTGACCCGAGAGCTCTTGAAACGGGAGAGCGGCTTCCGGGGATAAGAGGCGCTTTGAGGGAGACAGGCTTGAAAGGACAGGACAACGCGATCAAGTACGATTAGCGCGTTGTTCTGCGCAGGCGCGTACTCAAGCGGCTCAACACCTCATTTGTAATCGTTTCGCCTGCTTCCGACCAATCATAGGCGCTGATTTCCCTTTGCCCAGACACGCCGATGACAACCGCGCTATCTCCGCTTTTCACATCCGGAGCGTCTGTCACATCCACCAACGTCTGGTCCATGCAGACACGGCCGATAACAGGGGCCTCCACGCCGTTGATCAAAACCTTTCCCCTTCCGCGGGACATGGCGCGTGGAAAGCCGTCCGCGTATCCGATGGACAAAAGGGCAATCCGCTTGTCGCATTCCGCCGTATACCCAAGGCCATAGCCTGCGTGCTCTCCCTTGCGGAGATTTTTTACCAACGCAACCCGGACCTTCAAGGACAGGACCGGCCGCAGGGCGAGAGGGCAGCGTTCCAGACCTTCGCGGCTGCTCAGCACACCGTAGAGGGCGATTCCCACTCTGGCATAAGCGCCTCCAAGCTCCGGGTAGTTCAGAAGCCCATAGCTGGACAGCAGATGGGCTTTGCCGTAGGGAAGGCCCTGCTTCTCCAAGTCACTGAGGACCTCGTAAAAAGCCGCCGCTTGGAGCAGGGTATATGCCTCGTCCTCTCCGCCTCTTCTTTCATCGGCGCACAGGTGTGTAAAGATCCCCTCGATCTGTAGGTTCTTCAATTGAAATATACGGGCAATTTCCGCCGTTTGCGCCGCGGGGATGCCCAGCCTGCGCATCCCTGTGTCGATTTTCAAATGGACCCCCAGCCTTTTTCCAGAAGCGTTAAGCAGCCGGGCGTGATTCGTATCAACCACTGTTTGCGTCAGGCGGTATCTCCGCAGGAGAGGAAATTGCCCTGGGTGGGTGTACCCTAAGACCAGGATATCGCCCCGGATACCGTGCCGCCGGAGTTCCACGCCCTCTTCCGCTGTGGCAACGCAAAAGGCCCGAATACCCAAGCGGCCCAATTCCCTTGCAATCAGCACCGCTCCATGACCATAGGCGTTGGCCTTGACTGCGGGCATCAGGGCGCAGCCCTCCGGCAGCAGGGACCGCAGCTGCTCCACGTTCTGCCGCAGCGCGGCCCGGTCCAGCTCGATCCAGGCCCGGGCCTTTGGATATGGCCGGGGCGGCGGGGCCAGCAGAAGCAAATGGGACAGGAAAAGACTAAGGGCCAGCACCGCCAGGAAATGGACAAAGGTGTTTTCCACCAGAAGCCCTGTCAGCTCCACAGCCTCCGCGCCTTGCCGCGCCAGCACAATGCACCAGGGGTGGAGCAAGTACACCAGCGTTGTCAGCCGCCGGAGTTCCCGCCGCTCTCCCCGGTTGAAATGCAGCAGCAGAGAGAACAGAAACACCATCAGAAAGGGGAAGCAGAGATACATGCTGTCAAACCGCTGGACGCCTGCCCCGTGAAGAAGCAGAGCCTCGGAAACCAGCATGGACAGGGAAAGGAGGAAGCCCGCCAAGGACAGCCGACGCCCCAACGTGAACCCTGCCGCTCCCAGCAGCAGGAAGAGCGGGACATAGAAAAGGCCGTTTCGGGTGCGGGTGAATACCCGAAAGACCGTGCCGTAAAAGCCGGTCGCGCTCTCCGGCAGGAAGCCGTAATAGCTGTCACCCCCCAACCCGATCAGGTACAGCCCTCCCGCAAGCAGGAGGGCCTTTCTCTGCCCCAGGCGGCTGAGAAGATAGGCGACAGGCGCGCCCAGCAGCAGGGCCGGGAGATACCAGAGGTGATAGAAGCTGCCGTCAAACAGGGCCTGCCGGATGAAATCCGGGGACAACTGCCCCGCGTACCAATTGAGGGGTAAATACAGCAACACAGCGATCCCATACAAAAGCGCGGTCTTTTTTAGAAAGCGCCCTGTGGAGCGCCAGCCGTCCCGGCCCAGGAAATACCCGCTGACCATGAGGAAATAGGGCACCGCCACCCGGCGGAGCACCGTCAGGAGCCACAAGAACGATCCCTCAGCGGAACGGGTGTGATTTGCCACCACAAGGATGACCGCAATCAGGCGAAAATCGTCCAGGGCGGGGAATTTCCTGGATGAGGCGTCCCCCGCCCTCACGGCTTCACCGCCAGTTCCATCAGGGTGGAGATCACCCGCTCAAAGGACAGCCCCGCTGCCTTCATCATATTGGGATAGCGGCTGTGGGCGGTGAAGCCGGGGATGGTGTTGACCTCGTTGAACACCAGACGGCCCTCGGGCGTCAGGAATTGATCCACCCGGGCAAAGCCCCGGCAGTCCAGCGCCCGGTAAATGATCTTCGCATTTTCCTGAATCCGACGCCGCTGCTCCGGCGTGACCCGGGCAGGCACATGGATGGCGGAGGTTTTCAAGGTGTACTTCTCCGTGTAGTTGAAGAAGTCCCCATGGAGCTCGATTTCGTCCGGTTCCCCCACCGTCAACGTATCATGGCCCAAGACTGCGCAGCCCACCTCAAAACCGGGAACACACGCCTCTACAATGACCTGCTCGCCGTAGGCAAAGGCGGTCTCCAGGGCGGCGGGGAGGGCGCGTTCCTCCGTGACCCTTGTGATTCCGAAGGAGGACCCGGCCCGAAGAGGCTTGACAAACAGGGGATAGCCGATGCTTTCCGCCCGCTCCAGGACGCCGCCCTCCGCCCGCCTCGCCACAAAGGACTTCGGCACGTCGATTCCGGCAGTCTGGACCAGCTTATGAGCCCGGTCCTTGTCCATGCACAGCGCCGAGGACAGCACGCCGCAGCCCACCAGTGGGACGCCCGCCAGCTCGATTAGGCCCTGAACTGTGCCGTCCTCCCCGTTCTGCCCGTGGAGGATGGGAAAGGCGGCGTCCAATGAAATCCGCCGGATGGTCTGCCCCTCCAATACCAGCAGAGCAGGATGGCTCCGGCTGGGGGACAGCACCGCCCGGACGCGGGCTTCCTCGCTGGTCCAGCCGCCGTCCTCGATGCGGCTCACCGGCCCGGTGTAGTGGAACCAGTCTCCGCTCTGGGAGATGCCCACCATCACCGGCTCGTACCGCTCCCGGTCCATATGGCGCAAGACGGCAGCAGCAGACTGGAGGGACACCCCGTATTCCGGGGAGCAGCCGCCAAACAGGACGGCGATCTTGAATTTCCGCTTCATCCTTTCTCCCCCTTTACACCGCGCGGAAGGCCCACAAATTGCTGATCTGGGGCTCCAGGGTTTCATAATCCCAAAGCATGCCGCTCCGCTGGGTGCTGTTGGGGTCGTTGACGGTAAACTGCCCATCTTGCATCCCAGTGATGACGATGAAGTGCCCGCTGGTGGTAAAATCCCCGGGGCCCACCACACAGATGATGGGACGGCCGTCCCGCAGGGCGCTTTCCATTTTTGACTTCATCAGGGGCAGCTCTTCCCCCACCACACCGAAGTGGGAGGCGCCCCGGCTCATAAGGCTCCAGGCCGTCCCGGCGCCAAAGACATAATAGCCCTCCTGGTCGGCATACTGGGCCACGGCGTAGGGCGTAATGGTGTCGTCCCCTGTCAGCCCGGCTGCCACCATGGAAAGGCACGCCGGTCCGCAGCCGCTGACCACCACGGAGCTGGCCCCGTAAGCCCCATAGCCCCAGCGCTGGTCGTATTGGAGCAGGAGCGGAATCTCCCCGGTCTCCACGTCGCCGATGGTGTCGGCAAACACCTGCCCCTGTTTCTCCGGGTATTCCAGCACGAAGTCCAGCATATCCAGATTCCGGGACAGCATTTTTAAAAGGTCCTCCGGGTAATCCTGACTATGGTCGATTATCTCTTGAACCCGCTGATCCTGTGTCGTCAGCTCTTGCAGGGCCTGTAAGGTCTCACTGTCCAGCGGAGTTTGGATATCCGACGCCTGTCCGCCTCCCGCCGGTTCTGCGGCTTCATACGGCGGCTTACTGGGTAGGGGCGTAATCTGATGGAACAGGGAAACCACCTCCCGCCCAAGGGCAAGCATTCCGGCGAGGGCCAGCACCAAGACAGCGGCGTAGAGAAAACGCGCCCTCCGAAGCTCTCTGCGCCGCCGCTCCCGGCGGAGGGCTTTCCGGTTTTGAAGGCATATCATTCGTGCTTCCATCGTAAGATTCCTTTCTGATTCTTTGGTAAATGGAAAAGCGCTTCTGTTGGGTTTGATTCTACCAAACAGAAGCGCCGGATGCTTTAAGAGAAAGGTGCCGAATGATTAAGATTTTCCTAAGAAACAGCAGAGATTTTATGATTCCATTCCGGGTAGCCGGACCATAAAGGTAACCGTGTGGTCCCCGCTGAAGGCGCGGATGATTCCGCCGTGGAGGCTGACGATCTCCTTCGCGATGGCCAGCCCCAGGCCGGTGCCGCCTGTGCCGGTGGAGCGGGCCTGGTCCAGGCGGCAGAATTTGTCGAACACCGCCTCCAGCTTCTCCGGCGGAATGTCCTCCCCGCAGTTTCGGAAACGGATTACCACGTCCCCCTCCACATTCCCGGCGGAAACCGTGATTTCCGTATGGGGGTCGCTGTAGGCCGCCGCGTTTTTCAGGATGTTGCCGAACACCCGGGCCAGCTTCTCGGCGTCACCCCGGACCGTCAGGTCCTCGTCCATTTGCAAAACCACCCAGTTGCCCCGTTCCGCCAGCAGCGGCGTCAGCTCGTCCGCCAGCTGCACCAGCAGGTAATAGAGGTCCACAGGCTCCTTGGACAAGGCGATCTGCTGGGAGTTATACCGAGTGATTTCGAAAAATTCATTCATCATTGTTTCCAATCGGTAAGCCTTGTCCAGGGCGATGCGCACCCGCTTGGCCCGCTGCTCCGGCGGGCTGTTTGGTTCCTCCTCCAGAAGGCTCAGATAGCCGATGACCGAGGTCAGCGGCGTGCGGATGTCATGGGCCAGATACATGACCAGCTCGTCCTTCCGCCGCTCCGCCTGAGCGGTTTCCTCCTTTTGCTCCGCCAGCGTCCGCTTCACGGCGTTCAACTTCCGCTCAAAGGGCAGCATCTCCTTTGAGAGGCGGATTTGGATCCCATCGTCCGCCAGCAGGGATTCAATCCCCTGGTTAATCTCGCTGAAATAGCGGGTCATCCAGTGGAAAATCTGCCACAGCAGCAGGGCAAATACCAGCAGGATGGCCGCGATGAAAAAGCGGTCCTTGTTGCCCCGGAAGTGATCGCTGTAAAAGTAATAGGCGGCTTGATGGTCCATGCTCATGACGTTTCGCAAAAACCAGACAATCCAATTCCCCATGCGCCTCTTCCAGAACAGCAGGTACAGCCCCATGACGATCAGGACGGAGAGGGCGGCGCCGCCGCAGACCCGCCGCATGAGCTTCAATTGGAAGGCCCAATACTCGTCCTTACGGTTGGTTTTCAATTTTATACCCCACTCCCCATACCGTTTTGATGTATTTTGGCTTGTCCGTACGGTCTCCCAGCTTCTCCCGCAGATGCCGAATGTGAACCGTAATGGTGTTGTTGGATTTGCTGTAATACTCGTCCCGCCAGATTTGATGGAACAGCTCCTCGGCGCTGACGGCAGTTCCACGGTTTTCCAAAAGGATGCGGAGGATGGAAAACTCCGTGGGAGTCAGCTCGATCGGTTCGCCGTTCAGGGAACAGGCGTGGGCTTTCTTGTCCATCACCAGATCACCGTGAGTCAGCGTATCCGCCGGGGGGACCGGCCTGGCGCTCCCGGCGTGGGCGGGGTTGTACTTTTTATAGCGGCGCAGCTGGGATTTTACTCGAGCCGCCAGCTCCAGGGGGCGGAAGGGCTTGGTCACATAGTCGTCGGCCCCCAGGGTCAAGCCGGTGATTTTATCGGTTTCGGCGTCCTTGGCCGTCAGCATGATGATGGGCCAGGTGTGCTTTTCCCGGATTTTTTTGCACAGGGCGAAGCCGTCGATATCCGGCAGCATCACGTCCAGGATGGCCAGGTCCAGGTCCGTGGTTTCGATACACGCCAGGGCATCCTTCGCTGCGTAGAACTTAAAAATGGTGTAGTTTTCATCTGCCAGATAGGTCTCGATCAGGTCCGCAATCTCGGCTTCGTCGTCGACGACCAAAATCTTGTGGGACATAGGCATCCTCCTTTTCGGCTCCATTCTATTTCATTGTAGCAAAAAGTCGTTCCCAGTTTGTTGTTCTTTCCTTAAGAAACGATGAAGGCTTTCCTAAGCCGCTGTTTGCCGGGGCAGATGATGTGTTTTTAATGGCTCGGAGATACCAAGGTGCCGGGGAGCGGAAATCTGCTCCCCGGCATCCTTTTCTGCGTGGCTTTTTATTGAGAGAATGAGTCTTGATAATATTTGAAGAACAGGGCGACTTCGTGTTTTTCTCTATTCAATTCCGCTTAACTCCCGATAGAGGGTCCGGGCGAAGGAGTCCGTCATGCCGCTGATATAGTCCGTTACCATTAGCAGCCGCATGTACAGACAATAGGCCTCGTCGTCCTCATGGCCTTTTATTTCTTTCTGGTAATCCTCCTTGTAATTGTTGGAAATCAAGTGCAGACATTTCTTGTCGGCCTGCGTCAATTGATAGGTATCATCCTCGCAGCCAAAGTATAAGACGGCATGTACAAATTTATCCAGAAGAAACGAGAGAATGGTCTGCGCGGAGAGCTCCAGCCGCAGGATTCCGGGAGAATTATAAACGAACTCCCCCATGGCCTTCTTCAATATTTTCATGGTAATCGTGTGGTTTACGTTGCTGAAAAGCTCCTCTTGGAATTGGCCGCTCATAATGCGCTTGTACTCCTTGGAAAAGCGGTATGTGGCGTTGTGCATGAGCCACCGCCTGGTATAGTGAATCCACTGGTGGAATTTTTCATCCTCTGAAATACCCTCATACTCTTTAAACTGTTCAATCAGCTTGTTGGAATAGTATTCCTTTGAGTGGTATTTTTGGCCTATGAGGGGGTCTATCCGCGCATGATCGTATTGGCTTTCAAAATACTCAATAAATTCCTGGAGGCTGAAGAGCCTCTTTTTAAAGGCGTCCTCCAAATCCGCTGTGGCATAGGCGATGTCATCCGCCGCCTCCAGGAAGAACGCCAGCGGATGACGGCAGATATGCCCGTCCGGCCGCTTCGTTCCCAGCGTATCGGCAATTTGCTGATAGCTTTCCTGCTCCGAGAAATAGTATCCCATTTTGTGCGCGGCTACATCGGGGGCAGTCTGGCAGAAGGAAAGGGAGTTTGTTGGATATTTCATCAGCGTGCTGATCACTGAAATGGAAACATTGATATTGGAGCCGTGACGGGCTTTGGAAAGTAAGCGCAAGGCCTGGGCGTTGCCTTAAAAGTTCTCCAGGTCAGCGGCCATTTGCGCGGACAGTATCCCGCGGAGTGTGCGAAGCTGGTCAGGACGCGTATCCTGATTTGAGCGATACAGAATTTTACCAAGATTGTTTTGAAACCACTCGCCAATCACAGTTTCCCCAAAATGTCCGAAAGGGGGATTGCCCAAATCGTGTAAAAGCCCCGCGCATAATAAGACGGAAGAAATATCCTCCGCGGAGTTCGATACTTCTCTTTTTATATAATTGGTTTCGTTTTTTGATATCATGATGCCCAATTGCCGTGCGATTGTGGACACCTCAATGGAATGGGTAAGCCGCGTGCGAATAAAATCACTTTTATCCAAGGGAAATACCTGGGTTTTATCCTGGATTCTACGGAAAGCGGCGCTGGAAACAATTTTGTTATAGTCTTTTTCAAACGCATTGATGGGATAGCTTGCCCAGGCATCCGGTTCTTTGGCTTCCGGGCCCAGCTTATTGGTTGCTAACAGGGATTCCCACTCCATGAAAACTTCACTCCTTTTTATAATCAGCGCTGATCGGATGAGTTTAAATTGATAAACGTATGATACCATGAATTTTTCTGTGCCGCAAGCTTAGGCGGCGGCCAAATGTCAAAGCTTTCAACCCGCTGGAATCGGCCGCCCCCCCTTCCCTGCTTCTGGGGCCGCGGGGAGTTCCCCGTAGAAAAAAGCATCCACCCCGCTTCGCACAGGATGGATGCTTTTTCAGACACAATTAAAATGTGGTTTAAGCGGTATCAGCCCTCTGGGGGGCTTCCCGCTACACCGTGGTTACTTCTTGCTCTTTCCCAAGAAGCGCAGGAGATACAAGAACAGGTTGATGAAGTCCAGATACAGCTCCAGGGCGGAATAGATGGACGCCCGCTCCAGCATGGCCTGGTCACCCTGATAGGCGGTGTAGAAGGCCTTGATTTTCTGGGTATCGTAAGCGGTAAAGCCTAGGAATATAGCCACGCCGACAAGGCAAATCACCCGGTCCGCCATCCCCAGGGGGAGGAACATGGACAGCAGGCCGCAGACAATCAGGAAAATCAGCCCGCCCACCAGAATGGGCCGCAGACGGGTGAGGTCCGTCTGGGTGCGGTAACCATACAGGGCCATAACGCCGAAGTAGACCGCCGTCATAGCAAAGACCAGGATCAGGCTCAGCATGCTGAAAATTAGAAAGTAGGCGGAAAAGACCACGCCGGTTACCGCCGCGTAGACGAAAAACAGCGCCCTAGCGGTTCCAACCCGAAGCTTGTGGAGCCGGGCGGAGAGGAAGAACACCACGCCCAGCTGTATCACCAGCAGGACAATGTGGAAATAGGGGATGGCGAATACGTAAAGGATGCTTCCGGTGGCGTAACCAAAGAAGGCCACGCCGAAGGTAGTCAGCAGCCCCAGAAACATCCAGAAGAAAGCCTTGGCGGTGTAAAGGCCGATGGATTCTCCGGTATAGGTTCCAAGACTTTGGCCGTTATAATCGTTGTATTCCATTCCGTTTAACTGCATAAAGGGTTCCTCCTTTTTGGTTTCCTACATCATAGCACAGCGCTTCGTGAATGTCCAGAGGGGAAGGAAGCGGTTTCCCGGTTCCTTCCAGTTGCGCTCCCTGGCAAACAGTTGGGGAAATATGCCGAATGGTTTGCAAAACGTCTTGCGTTTACACCAAATCGGGCCTCACGCTTCCGCTAGAATAAAGGCTGGCCCGAAAGAAGTCTCCGCCATTACACCGGCCTGCTCACCACGCTGGCGAAACTGAACCAGCCCCTTGGGTCCCGGAAGGCTCCGGTGAAGGTTTCCCGCAGTTCCCAATCGGTGCCCTTGGTGTAGAGGGGAGCCAACGCGTGATTCATCAGCAGCAACGCCTCGGAGTCGTGAAGGCAGCCCATCCGGGCGGTGCCGTCAGCGGCTCCGGCGACAATTTTCATCAGCGTATCATAGGCGGTGCTCTCGTAGCGGACCAGGTTTTCCCGGCTCTCGGAGGTCCAGGACATCAAAAAGCACTCCGCGTCGTTGGCGGAAGCGGTGAGGGTCCGGCCCGCCAGGGTGTACTCTCCGCCGCGCAGGGCAGACATCAAATTTCGCTCTGTCAGCCCCATGGGCGTTGCCTGAACCCCTAAAACCTCCTGCCATTGCTGGCAGAGAAGCTGGGCCACGGCGTCGTTTACATCGTTTTTCAGGTATAAGAACTCCAGCTCTCCCAGGTCCGCGCCGCTGTTGTACCCGGCCTCGTCCAGCAGAGTTCGGGCCTGTTGGCAGCGCTCCTCATAGCTCTCCGGCGCGTTGTCCAGCAGGGGAGTGCTGAGAGACCGGAAATCTCCCTCCTCATTCTCCGGCACGCCGGGGGGGACCACGCCCTCCGCCGGCAGGGCCGCCGCCCCCGCCGCCTGGGCCAGGGCGTTTCGGTCGATGGCCAGGCTCATGGCCTTCCGGAGGGTGGGATCACTGAAGGGTTCCGCGGCGCAGTTGAACAGGGCGGTATAGGTGGCGAGCTCCGGCAGGGGGGTCCACTCCGGGTCCGCCGCCAGCTCCGTCAGCCGTACGTCTGGCAGGGGCCACACGGCGTCCACGGTTTTGCTCTCATAGAGGGACCAGGCCTCCTCCGGCGAACCGGCAAAGTGGAAGGTGACGCTCTGGGGCCCCGGTTGAGCGGCGTAGTAGCGGTCATTAACGGCCAATTGGAGGAGGCGGCCCTCCTCTAAAGAGGCGACGGTATAGGGACCGTTGGTCACTAGTTGGGTGGGATCGCCTTCCCACCAGGATTTGTCGCCGGAGGCGGCCTTCAGCTTCTGCACCACGTCCTGACGCAGGGGCATGGCGGCGGGGGAGGTGCAGACCTCCTTTAAAAACCAGTCGTAGCGCCCGTTCAGCACCACCACCAGGGTATTGTCATTTTTGGCCGTTACTTCGAGCAGGCTCATGTCCTTGGTGGCCCGGGCCTCCTGATAGCCCTTGACCACGGACAGCAGGTCCGCGTACCGGGAGCCGGTGGCGGGGTTCGCCAGGCGCTGCCAGGCGTAGACGAAATCCCCGGCGGTGACGGGCTGCCCGTCGGACCAGCGGGCGCTGCGGAGGCGGAAGGTATAGGTGACGGTGATGGCGCCCTCCTTGGTCTCCTCCTCCTGGTCCACGCTTTTGGCCATGCCGGGGAGGACGCTGGTTTTTCCCGTGCTGTCCGCCGTCACCCGCATAAGATTTTCATAGAGATGGGCCAGGATGGTCTGCCCGCCCACGTCCTCGGCGTAGATGGGGTCCAGGGATTCCGGGGCGGCCCCGGTACAGACGGACAGGGCCAGACCTTCGCCGTCCTTGGCGCAGCCAGACAGCAGGGACAGGCAAAGCGCTCCCGGCAGCAGCAGAGCCGCCAGGCGCTTGATGAGCTGTTTCATAAAACCTCCAAAGGCGATCTGGGATCGCCTTCCGTATGTGATGTGCGCCGCCGCTGGGCGGATTTGGCAGACATTTATTATAAAGAATTTCGCCCGCCTTGTAAAGGCGGACGAGGCAAAAAAGTAACAAAAATGACAAAAATTAAGGAACCGTTCAAATTTTGGAGGAACGCTGTCCGTGTCACAGGGTCTCCAGCACCTCCGCTACAGCGCGGCAGCGGGTGGAGAAGCGGGCCCGGAGCTCCGGCGCGGCGCCCTCCATCAGGTAAGGGCGGCCCGCCCGCTCCAGCATGGAAACGTCGTTGTAGTTGTCCCCGAAGGCCATGACCTCCTCCAGCCGCAGGCCCAGGGCCTCGCAGAGCCGGGAAACGCCCAGGCCCTTGTCCGCCAGGGTGAAGTCCACCCAGACCTCTCCGGCCACGGCGCAGCGGAAGTGCCCCTCCCATTTGGGGAACAGGGCGGCCTTGGCGGCTTCAACGCCCTTGGGGCAGTAGGCGGAGACCTTGATGATGTCCTCCGGCACGTCCGCCGGGGCGGGGAGGACGGCGGTGCGGTTGCCCAGGAACCAGCGGATCTGGTCCTCCAGGTCCGGGGTCTTGGGGCAGAGGTAGCTGACGTCGGCGCCGGAGATCAGCACCTCCGTCTCCGGCAGGGCCAGAATCTCCCCGCACAGCTCCTCGGCGAGGCGGCGGTCCATGACGGTCTTGCTTAAAATGGGTCCAGGGCTTCCGGGGCCGTAGACCACCGCGCCGTTCTCGCAGAGGAAGGGCACTTGGTCCGCCACCGGGGCGAAGAGCCGCCGGAGGCTGGTGTACTGCCGTCCGCTGGCGGGGCAGAAGAGGATGCCCTTTTTCTCCAGGCGGTGGATGTGGTCAAAGATCTCCGGGGGAATCTCCGTGGCTCCGTTTTGGAGCAGGGTCCCGTCAATGTCACTGGCGATGAGGCGGATCATGGGTGGAGTTCCTTCTTTCTATATCAGGCAACATTCAAGAAACGCGGGCGGTGGAGCTGTAGCAAGGAGCGCCGCCGGGAATACTTCGTTTTCATGCTCCTGTTTCTGCGCTGTGGCGCTTTACCGTCCAAGTGTACCCCATCCCCAGGCGACGGTCAAGCCCCAATTTTACCGTCCCCCCGTCAAGAATCCGTGCGGAAGCGCAAGGAAACGCCGCTGGCGTTCTCCGGGAAAACCCTCTATAATAGAGTCAAATCCAATACAGGAGGTCACAGAATGAGTTTGGGAAGCAATCTGTCCGACGCCCGGAAGAAGAAGGGCCTGTCCCAGGAGGCCGTGGCGGAAAAGCTGGGGGTGAGCCGCCAGACCATCTCCAAATGGGAGACGGATGAAACCCTGCCGGACATCCGCCAGTCCAAGCACCTGGCGATGCTTTACGGCCTGACCCTGGATGAGCTGATCGCCTTCGACCTGGAGGTCCAGGAGATTCAGGAGGTCATCGACCGCACCCGGGAGGAGGTCTCGGACAAAATCGACTGGACCAAGGCGTGGAGCAAAAAGTACCCTGTTCTGGCCCAATACCAGTCCCAGGTGGACGCCGCCCCTTACGCGGCGGAGCTGGAGCGGCTGCTGGAGGAGCTGAAAAGGACCCGCGGCTACAATGAGCTGGATGCGTTTTTGGTGCTGAAAGACATTCTGGCACAGGTTTGGAGGGCCCGGAAGCGCGCCTGAGACGCCATGAAAAAGGGCGGCTGTCCCGGGACGGCCGTCTTTTTTTGCCTTCCCAGTAAAAGACCCTTTGGCATTTTTGAGAAATATTTCACAATAAAAAGAAGCCTAAATAAAAAAAGATTGTCTATTTTATAACTTTTCTTGACTTTTCCAGTTCTTTCCCGCATAATAATATTTAGGAAACCAAAAAAACTTTTAGGAGAGAAGTGAAGTCATGAGCAGACTGGAAGTGAAGACCCCCGGCCAGGCCCAGGCGGTGGTGGAGCAGCTCTACCGGAACATGGAGCGGCGCATCGCGGCCAGCCCGCCGGGCCTCTGCCCCGTGGACATGGCCCTGAATTTCCTGGACCTCTGCCGGGCCCAGACCTGCGGCAAGTGCGTGCCCTGCCGCGTCGGATTGACCCAACTTTCCAACATGATCCGGGAAGTGCTGGACGGGGAGCCGGATCTGGGCATCCTCCGGCGGATTGAGAAAACCGCCCAGGTCATTGTGGACACGGCGGACTGCGCCATCGGCACCGACGCCGCCAGCCTGGTCCTCATGGGCCTCAAGGGCTTCCGGGACGATTACGAGGAGCATATCCTCCACCACCGCTGCCTGGGGAGCCTGAAAAACCCCGTGCCCTGCGTGGCGCTGTGCCCCGCAGGGGTGGATATCCCGGGCTACATCGCCCTCATCGGCGAGGGTCGCTGTGAGGACGCGGTGCGCCTCATCCGCAAGGACAATCCTTTCCCCACGGCCTGCGCCTATATCTGCGAGCACCCCTGCGAGGCCCGCTGCCGGAGGAACATGGTGGACGACGCGCTGAACATCCGGGGGCTGAAGCGCTACGCCGTGGATCAGGCCGGGGACGTGCCCCAGCCCAAGCCCGCCAAGGCCACCGGGAAATCCGTGGCGATTATCGGCGGCGGCCCCGGCGGATTGTCGGCGGCCTACTATCTGGCCCTTATGGGCCACAAGGTCACGGTCTATGAGAAGCAGAAGGCCCTGGGCGGCATGATGCGCTACGGCATCCCCAGCTACCGCTTCCCCCGGGAGAAGCTGGACGGGGAGATCGCCTCCATCCTGTCCCTGGGCATTGAGGTACATACCGGGGTGGACGTGGGCACCGATGTTTCCTTCGACGAATTGAAGCAGGAGTACGACTGCCTCTATCTCTCCATCGGGGCCCATACCGACAAAAAGACGGGCATTGAGGGGGAGGACAGCCTGGGCGTGGTCTCCGCCGTGGAGCTGCTGCGCCACATCGGGGACAACGAGATGCCGGACTTCACGGGGCAGAACGTGGTGGTCATCGGCGGCGGAAATGTCGCCATGGACGTGACCCGCTCCGCCATCCGCCTGGGGGCGGAGAAGGTGACCTGCGTCTACCGCCGCCGCCAGGAGGACATGACCGCCCAGGCGGAAGAGGTGGAGGGCGCGATTGCCGAGGGCGCGGAGGTGCTGACTCTCCAGGCGCCCCTGCGCATCGAGGCGGACGAGAACGGCCATGTGTCGGCCCTTTGGACCCAGCCCCAGATCATCGGCGAGATGGACAAGGCGGGCCGGCCCCGGCCGGGCACCGCCGATGTGGAGCCCCTGCGGATTCCGGCGGATACCATCATCGTGGCCATCGGCCAGGGCATCGAGACCCGGGGTCTAGAGCAGACGGGCATCAAGATTCAGCGGGGCGGGGCCCTGCTGGCGGACTCCAGCACCCAGCTTCCCGACATGGTGGGCGTCTTCGCCGGAGGCGACTGCGTGACGGGCCCGGCCACGGTGATCCGGGCCATCGCCGCCGGAAAGGCCGCCGCCGCCAACATCGACGAGTACCTGGGCTTCAACCACGAGATTGAGTCCGAGGTCAAGGTCCCCACCCCCCGGTGTACGGACCTCCGCCCCCGGGGCCGGGTCAACGCCACCGAGCGGGACGCCTGTGAGCGCAAGGGCGACTTCCAGTGCATCGAATGCGGCATGACGGACCAGGAGGCCGGGCAGGAGTCCTCCCGGTGCCTGCGGTGCGACCACTTCGGCTATGGAATCTTCAAGGGAGGACGTGTGGAGAAATGGTAAACTTTACAATCAACGGCCGGGAGCTGTCCGCCCCCAAGGGGACCACCATCCTGAACGCGGCGGAAAAGGCGGGCATCCCCATTCCCCACCTGTGCTATTTGAAGGAGCTGAACGAGATCGCCGCCTGCCGCATGTGCATGGTGGAGGTGGAGGGCACGGAGCGCCTGGTCCCCGCCTGCAACACGGAAATCCTGGAGGGCATGGTGATTTACACCAACTCCCCGCGAGTGCGCGACGCCCGGAAAACGAACCTCCGGCTGATTCTCTCCCAGCACAATTCCAACTGCACCGTTTGTGTGCGGAGCGGCTACTGTGAGCTCCAGAAGCTCTCCCACGACCTGAACATCCACTACCAGCCCTATAAGGTCCAGCCGGAGCGCTCCAATGTGGACCTGAGCGTCCCCATCGTCCGGGAGGCCGGCAAGTGCATCAAGTGCATGCGCTGCGTCCAGGTCTGCGACAAAATCCAGGGCATGAACATTTGGGACGTGGCGGGCACCGGCTCCCGGACCACCGTGGACGTGAGCTATAACCGCTATCTCAAAAACACGGACTGCGTATTCTGCGGACAGTGCGTTACCCACTGTCCCACCGGGGCCTTGACGGTCCGGGACGACACGACGAAGGTCCTCCGGGCCCTGGCGGACCCGGAAATCACCACCATCATCCAGGTGGCCCCGGCGGTGCGGGTGGCCTGGGCGGAGGTCTTTAACCTCCCGTCGAAACAGGCCACCACGGGCCGCATGGTTGCGGCGCTGAAACGCATCGGCTTTGACTATGTGTTTGATACCAACTTCGCCGCCGACCTCACCATCATGGAGGAGGGCAGCGAGTTTATCGACCGCTTCACCCACCGGAGGAAGTACCGCTGGCCCATGTTTACCTCCTGCTGCCCCGGCTGGGTGCGGTTCCTCAAGACCCAGTACCCCAGTTACACGGATCACCTGTCCACGGCCAAATCCCCCCAGCAGATGTTCGGCACGGTGGCAAAGAGCTATTTCGCGGAGAAGATGGGCCTGGACCCGAAGAAGGTCTTTGTGGCCTCCATCATGCCCTGTTCCGCCAAGAAGGCGGAGAGTGAGCTGCCCACCATGAAGGACGCCTGCGGCGACCCGGACGTGGACGTGGTGCTGACCACCCGGGAAATGTGCCGCCTGTTCCGCAGTGACTGCATTGTCCCGGCGGACCTGGAGGAGGCGGAGTTCGACAGCCCCCTGGGTACGGGCACCGGCGCGGCGGTGATTTTCGGAGCCACCGGCGGCGTCATGGACGCGGCCCTGCGGAGCGCCTATTATCTGGCCACCGGGAAGAACCCCGACGCGGACGCCTTCAAGGCCGTCCGGGGGGAAAAGCCCTGGAAGGAAGCAACTTTCAATATTCCCGGCGCGGGGGATATCCGGGTGGCGGTGGTCAGCGGCCTGGGAAATACCCGGAAGCTGATGGAGGCCATCGAGGAGGGAACGGCCGATTACGACTTTGTGGAGGTTATGGCCTGCCCCGGCGGCTGTGCCGGGGGCGGCGGCCAGCCCATCCACGGCGGCGCGGAGTACGCCGGCCAGCGGGGGAGCCAGCTGTGGAAGCTGGATGCGGGCTCGGAGATTCGCTTCTCCCATGAGAATCCGGACGTACAAACCCTCTACCGGACCTACCTCAAAAAGCCCTTGGGAGAGCGGTCCCACCACCTGCTTCACACCGACCACAGCGCCTGGTCCGCCAGGGAGACGGGGGCAAATACTTAGTAAAAGTCAAGGGAGGCCGCCGTAAGACGGCCTCCCGTTTTGTCATAGGAATTTGCGTGGTTGGTTCGATCAGGCGCCGTCTGCTTAGGCGAAGAAAAAGCCGGCGGTCATATCCAGATAGTTCTCACCGCTGTAGGCGGGATATTGCCGCTTGACCTGCGCCTTGAAGGTCTCAGCATCCTGACAGGAGGCGGCAATGGCCTTCAAACGCTTCAGGTAGTCAATTTTCGCCCGGGCATCCTTCAGGTCCTCAGGTGTGTAGTGGGAGGTGAGAATCAGGTTGTAGCCCTTCCGGATATAGTCCTCCAGCTGGGCGATCATGCCCTCCGCGTGGTCCGCACCCGCCACAATGGAGTGGCAGTCATGCCCCAGCATATGGGTGTAGACGGCGTTGATTTCCGGAACCTCCACATCGAAAGCCTCGGCGGTCCGGTGAATGTGGAAGGCAATCCCGCCGATGGTGACGGGACCCTCCTCCAGCACATGGGCGGCGGTATGGACGCCGCTGTCAAACGCGCCGCCAAAAGCGGCGGCAAACTGCCGGATCAGGGCCCTTCCGCCGCCGTTTTCCGCGTAGTCTATGGCGTTGGCGGTGGCGTATTTGGGAACCTCCGGCAGGAAGGAAGCCCCCGCGCCGTGGTAGGCGACCAGCATGCCCGCCACGTTCCGACCCTCCAGGTACGCGCTCAGGGCGGCGATGCTGTTTGAGAAGCAGGGGGACTCCAGGACCACAAACCGGCCCGCCTTCTCCAGCAGGAACACCTCGTCCGCCAGGGGATCGCCGGTCTGGTATGCGTGGAGCTTCACGCCGCCGAAATCGTAGACATGCATCTCGCCCTGGCTCAGACGAATGGTTTTGAAGTTGCGCTTGTTCATAGAAAATACCTCCAGATGATTGGGCGTTTGGGATGGTCTCCCCTTGACGCTTTCATCATAGCAGAGGGTGGACGGCTTGGGAAGTACGCACAATTTTGTGGCATAGGCACCTGAACGTAACCACCTTGACGGCGTGGTCCTGGATGGGGTAAAATTGTTATCGAAACAAATTTTCAGACTGGGGGGAGAGGGGATGACGGAAAAGGCGCTGCCCGCCTGCCCGGTGGAGACAACGCTGACGCTGATCAGCGACAAGTGGAAGGTGCTCATCCTTCGGGACCTGCTGCCGGGGACCCGGCGGTTTGGGGAGCTGAAACGCTCCCTGGGCGGTGTGAGCCAGAAGGTGCTGACCGCCCAGCTCCGGCAGATGGAGGAGAGCGGGCTGCTGACACGGACGGTTTACCCGGAGGTCCCGCCTCGGGTGGAGTATACTCTGACGGAGCTGGGCGCCAGCCTGCGTCCGGTTTTGGAGGCTTTGCGGGACTGGGGCGAGGAGTATCAGGCAAAAAACGGCTGACCCGTTGAAGGGTCAGCCGTAGTATTTATTTGCCGGGAAAGGCAACCTTACCTTAGAGCCTGTTTTAAAACCATCAAAGTAGCCAAACAAGGATACAGCCGAGGCAGACAACCGCGTGGAAATAAAGAGCTTTCTTCTCGTATCTGGTGGCAAAGCGGCGGTTGTTTTTGAGTTTGAGGAATAGATATTCCACCAGATGGCGCTCTTTGTATATGCGCCAGTCCGTGCTTCTGGGATGTTTGGCAATGATACGGCCGGGGATCACCACAATTCCGCCTCGTTCCTCCAGCCAACGTACAAACTGATCGCTGTCATAGCCTTTATCTGCCGGTATGAGTTTGCCGTCCAGATCAACAGGCTCCAACAGAGCCTGTGCCATACAGATATCGTTGCGGTTCCCACTGGAGAGCAAAAAGCCCAAGCCCATCCGTTTCCGCATGGACTTTTTCGGTCAAGCCTCCCCTCATGTGCTTCATTTTTCCATGTTACCTCTTTGCACACAATATCCAGGTTTTAAAACAGACTCTAGAGAGCCGTCAGATAAAACTGCCAGGACTGGTAGTCGCCCCAGGGAAGGGGAAGGGGCCAGCCCGCCTCCATCAGCGCGCTGCCGGGATAACGGCCCTGGCCGTTGACCTGATAATAGAAGTCCGGGTTCAGTCCTTTCATTACCACCAGGGTTTCGTCCTCCTCTCCCCGAAAAGCGGGGAGACCCTCCAGAGCATATTTTCCCGGCTCCACTCGGAAGGATTTGAACCGGAGGTCCTCGCTCCGGCTGCCGTTGGGCAGCTCCAGGTCCAGAGCGGGGAGGCGAAAGTCCCCCATACCGGCGGCGGAGTACTCCTGGGGGAGCACGTCCAGGGAGAAGGCGCGGTCCTCCCCCGCCTCCTCCGGGACAGGGGAGAAGCCCCGGTCCACGTACCGGATGCGGTAGGACAGGTCGCAGTCCTCCACCCGGGGGCCGTAATAGGTGTGGAGCAGGACACCGTGGGCGTCCGCCTTCATCTGATAGGTGGTGTGCTTCGTGCGCAGGGTGAACAAGCCCTTTTCGCAATGTATCATAAGATGTTCCTCACTGAATCTCGGGTGAAAGGTTCAGCCCCGGCGGGGCGAATCGCCGGGGCTGAGTGGAAGAAAGGTGGATGTATGAAGGTTGCCGCCATCAATGTGAGGTCTCACATTGCGGTTGCTGAAATGAATTTCCGCTCCGGCCCGAAGAAGTAACGGACCTCCGGAGCGTGCGGGGGATTACTTGCCGCCGGTGGAGGCGATCCCCTCGCTGAACTGACGCTGGAAGATCAGGTACAGAATCACCATGGGCAACATGGCCAGAAGGGAACCGGCCATCAGCACCGGGAAGTTGGTGGTGAACTGGCCCCGGAGGGTGGCCAAACCGGAGGATAGGGTCATTATCTTCAAATCGGAGTTTACCACATTCCAATAGCCCATCTGGTCGTCGTTATAGGCCATGAAGCCGTATTTGCCTGTGGCTTGGTGAATCCTTTCAGAGGCGGCTACCATGTCGTCCCAGGTCCAATTCTCATCGGGGTAAGCCACTCCGGCCGCATCGAACATCTCCTTGTTATAGCACAGGACAACATTGTCTTGTCCTTAGGCGCGCCGTACATCCGGCCGTCGAGGCCTGGGCGTTTCCGATGGAGATGTCGGAGAAGCGCGTTTCGTCATACTGGGGGTCCACATCGTCATAAAGGTTGGTTACGTCTGCCAGCATGCCGAACTCCGTGTAGTAGAGAATCTGGTTCGTGTGCATCCAGAAGATGTCCGGCATGGTGTTGGATTCGGCGGCAGCCTCCAGCTTGATCCAGTACTCATTCCAGTTTGTGACCTGTACGTCGATTACCACGTCGGGATTCTTCTCCATGTAGGCCGCGCAGATGGCCTCCATGCTGTTCCGCTGATAGACGTCCCAAATTTGGAAGGTCAGGTGGGTTTCGCCGTCGTCGGCGGCGCAGCCGCAAAGGCTCAGCAGCAATGTGAGGCCAGAGTGACGGTGGCAACGCGGGATATTTTGGATAGGGCGGCGGAGTGTGCCCGCCAGGTATTCAGAGGGGGACAGGCCGGTTTCCCGACGAAAGACCTTGGCGAAATAATTGGCGTTGGCAAAGCCCGAGGCTTCCGCCACATAAGTGATGGTGGTATCCGGGTCTCGGAGCGGCAGCTTGGCTTACTCCACCCGCACGCGGGTGATGTACTTCCCCGGGGAGATGCCGATTTTCTTGGTAAAAACCCGGCCCAGGTGGGCGGCGGAAACCTCCAGCCGCTCCGCCAGCAGGCGGGGAACCAATTCGCCCCGGAGCTGGAGGAGGACGTAAAACCCGTCGGACACCGCCTGGACGGTGTACTCCCCGGGCTCCGCCAGCAGGTACGCCTGCCCAGGGTCCAGCAGGACATAGCGGTCATAGGCGAAAACTGTCAGGTTTCCCTGAATCGCCGCAGGGAGAATATAGTCCCCTGTGTGGCCGTAGCCAGTGACCCGGTCTCCGGCGGAGAGGGGCAGCAGGCGGATATTGGGCAGGGCCGGCTTGGCGGAGTCGCCCACCCGGCCGGGATAGGTGGAAGGAGCGCGGGCCACAACCTTGCTGCCCTGGCAGTCCAGGTGCAGATGAATTTCCGCGCCCATCAGCTCGGCAATCTCAATGGTGGCGTCCAAGTCGTAATTCGGGCCGACGGCGACGTCCACATCCTCGGGCCGGACGCCCAGAACCACCGTTTTGCCCACGTAGGAGCCCAGGACTTCCCTGCCCATCCGCTCCGGCAGGGTGACAGAGGAGCCGCAGGTCTTGGCGACAAGCTTCCCGTTCTCCTCGGCAATAACCGCGTCCAGGAAGTTCATCTGGGGAGAGCCGATGAAGCCCGCCACAAAGATGTTGTTGGGGTGATTGAACACCTGCTGGGGGGTGCCGATCTGCTGGATGAAGCCGTCCTTCATGATAACGATGCGGTCGCCCAGGGTCATGGCCTCGGTC